>CAKTIH010000036.1 GCA_934565615.1 uncultured Oscillospiraceae bacterium
GCTACAAATCATGAACAACTCTTAGATCCTGCGGTTTGGCGGAGATTCGATTATAAGTTAGAAATAGAACTACCGGACAAAGATACTATTGTAAAAATGATTGATTTATTCACAAACAAATCTGAAGTCCTTTCTTCAAAGGAAAAGAAAGAGATAGCGGTTGCTTTTCAGGGGTTAAGCGGTGCTGACATTGAAGAAATTGTGAAGAAAGCATTCAGAAACGCAATAATTCACGAAAGAGAATTCTCAAGACTCAATGTCTATGAAGAACTATTCATATTCAAAAACATCCTTCCCCAAAATATCAGTAATGCGAAAGAAATTCTAAGAATAAAAGCAAGATTTTTGCGTAGCTGTGATAGCAAAATCTTCAGCTTGCAGAATATTGCAGAAATTTTGGGGAGCTCAAAAACGACGATACAAAAATTAATAAAGGAGGTTGATGAGTCGTGAGTGAGAAAAATCTTCCTATCAAGCTGGTGTTACAGAAAGCTGCGGATACGCAGCCCAACAAGGGAGGCGGTACTACAAAGTTTTTTGGCGAGGTCACCCCTGCGTTGCAAGAAGAAATTGTCGAGAAATTCGATGATATTTTGACTTTCTATGAAGATGTTTTTCAAGAAAGCGATTTAATTCCAGCAGTCGGCAAAATCACAGTAAAGCCAGAAGCTATTGCAAAATCCCACAAACCAAATGATCTGTGTCGTTGCTGCCATATAATTGGGAGTGAAGATTTGGATGAGGTTTATATCAAGGTTACAAAGAAAACAATTCAAGATACCATTGACCTGGTAAAAAATCCTCCTTCACAGAAGTTCCGAGCAAATTTGACCGCCGTTTCGGATATACAGCCAATTCGACCACAAGAAAAAATAGCCGTGGGGTGCTTTGAAATCTCATCACAAGGAATGTTTGATTCAATCAAGGAAAAAATCAAAGTGAAGCTTTTTGACTTTGATGATGAGTTCGATAACGTTCAAATTATGGGATATATTATGGAAAAGCTGGCCGTATTGGGCTTTTCTGAAAAACATGAACTCATCACATATGGCAATAAGATTAAATATATTAAGGTTCAAGTTGAATCCTTTGAAGATGTAGAAAAAATTGCAGCTATCAATGGAGTCAAAACTGTGGATTTTTTTCAAGAGTATTCACTTCCTTTATCTGAATTCACAAATTGTGATTTAAAGGCGTTGCTAGACACTGAACTTCCTATAGGCGATATTAACATCGGTATTATTGATGGCGGCATAAGCGATGACAATCCATTTCTTAGTCCATATATTAAAAATAGAGAAACATATGTAGCAAAGGAATATCAAAATCATAGCCATGCGACATTTATTGCCTCAACAATCCAATATGGAAATAAATTAAATGGTATTGCTGCACCTGCCACACAGCGATTTCAGTTTGTTGATATAGTAGCAATCCCAAATGGTAATCCGAAACTTGGCCCCACAGATACAATCGGGGAAGAAGATCTCATGGAAATAATTGAAGAGGTGATGGAGAATTATTCAGCGTCTACAAAAATATGGAATCTATCATTAGGAATCGAAAGCAAAGTTTGCAACGGATCTATGTCAGATTTGGGAATTTTTTTGGACTATATCCAAGATAAATATCAAGTTCAATTGTTCGTTTCAAGCGGAAATCTAAATCAGCCGCCATTTAGAGAATGGCCACCACAAGACGATATAGGTGATCGTGACCGCATTATTTCACCAGCTGATTCTGTGCGTGCTATTACAGTAGGTGCAGTTGCCCTATATGATTCAGATGATTCTATTGTAAAAAGAGATGAACCTGCGCCTTTTAGTCGCAGAGGACCTGGTGCAAACTATATCGTTAAACCTGATGTAGTGGACTACGGGGGGAACATATCCAGACACCTCGGCTCGTTGGGGATAGGGATGAAAGGATTAGATAATTACGGGAATATAATAGAGGGAATTGGAACTAGTTATTCAACTCCTCGTGTTGTTCAAAAATTTGCTTCTGTATATGATGCGATGGTGGAAAGAGATGTGCTTCTTGCCAAGGCAATGATAATTCATTCTGCAAGAATGAATTTTAGAGATAGTCTTGAGCAAAACCCTAATAATATCAAGTATTATGGCTTCGGGATGCCCGCGGTTGATGTGCAAGATATTTTACAATGCAGCCAAGATGAGATTACATTAGTCTTTCGTCAGAAAATTGCACAGGGCACTCATTTGGAGATGTTCAATTTTCCCTATCCTAAATCACTTATTCACGATGGCAAATGTTTTGGCGAAATCGGGATGACATTAGCATACAATCCCGTGTTAGATGATCGCTATGGTAGGGAGTATTGCAGGACAAACATAGATGCAAGTTTTGGCATGTACCATATTTCAAAATCCGGAAAACTAGAATTTAAGGGCTGTGTACCATTAGAAACAACATGGGATGAAAAATTTGAACAGTCTCGTGTAGAGAATGGATTTAAATGGAGTCCAATTAAATCTTATTACAGGAAAATCAGCGATAGAGGCATCAATGCTGGTGAGAGTTGGAAAATCCGTATTGATATGACTCCAAGGAATGGATTAGTTGTGCCCGCACAGGAATTTGTGCTGATTATAACAATCAAAGACCCTAAAGGGCACGATATTTATTCAGAGGTTGTTAACGGCCTACGAGAAAGAGGTTATATTACCAACAATCTTGAAACCAGACAGCAGGTTCGTCAGCGCCAATAAACAATATCGGAGAAAAAGCAGACAGATAGAATTGTGTGTCCACTTCTTTGCAAAAACCATGTTTGGAAGTGTTGGGACAACTTCTTTCTATGCGATGGTATAGTATGTCCTCAAAATTGGCTGACCCTGCCACACCCTCACGGCTCAGGCGAGCCGTGAGGGTACCTTTATATCTCCAGCGCGTTATGCAGCTTATCGCTGGCGGCTTTTTTGTTTTTATCGAATGCGTGGGTGTGGATGTCCAGCGTTGTCGAGACCTGCGCGTGGCCGAGGAGGCTTGAGACCGTCGCAACATCCGTGCCGTTTGCAATCAGCAAGCTCGCGTTTGTATGACGGAGCGAATGCACGTTCAGGTTATACGGCAGATCGTTTTTCTTGAGGATCAGTTTGAATTTCCATGTGAATGTTGTCGGCGTCATCGGCTCGTCCAGCTCATGCTTTCTGAACAGGAAGTCGTTGTCGGTTATAGTCCGACCCTCGTAGTGCAGTGCCTCGTTCTCGCAGTAGCGGCGGTACTCTTTCAGCAGAGTTCCCATCTCCGGTGAGAAGTACACATATCGGTTGCCGGCTTTCGTTTTCGGCTCTTTGATGCAGAGATCCTCGCCGCTGACCTTGACCACGTTTCGGCAGATATGTATGCTGCGCCCGGCGTAGTCAATGTCGCTCCACTTGATGCCGCAGCACTCGCCGCGCCGTATCCCCGTTGCGATGATGAGCTTGAAGTAAGTCTCGTGCTTGATGCTTTCCTTATCCAGCGCGCAGATAAGTTTTTGCGGTATCTCTTCGTCGGCAACGACCTGTTGCTTTTTATCGATGTTTGAATACTTGTAGGTGCGCCACGCGGGGTTATGATCCAACAAACCGCTCTCCACTGCATCGCTGAGTATCCCGCATAGACATGCATGGACTCCCTCAACGGTCAGCTCGGAGAGCGGTTTGCCGTTTATCATATTCTTTTCTTTGCGCAGTGCGACATAGAGCTTTCGGAAATGCTCCGGCCGCAGCTCCGTGAGTTTGTAGTGACCTATGTGCGGAAGGAAGCGATCAATGTCACTTTTTTCACGCGCTACAGTGGAGCTTGCGAGCTTGTTTGGCGCGATGTTCTCGAACCAGTACTTTGAGTATTCGGCGAGTGTCATGTTGGGTGCAGTCTGCTGCGGCTGCTGTTTGCAGCTGAGCTCAAAGAGTACTGCCTGTTCGTTGAGCCACTTCTCTGTCTGCTTCTGTGTCATGCCGGCAGGCGGGTGTACCGTCTGCTGCATGGATTTGAGCCTGTTACCCGCACAGTCATAGCCCATTGAGACTACGATCAGGTAACTGTTCCCACGTTTTCTTATGCTTGCCATATCTGTCATTTCCTTTCTGTTGACCTCTGCAGAGTAGAGGTCTGTTTTGCAGACACAACATACTGCAAACAGGTACGGAAAGCTATTACTTTTTTGCACGCAGGAGAAATTCTACCAAACCAACAATGATTATACTTGCCATTTGACTCCTCCTTTGAGAACAGAAATATTTTTTGCGAGAACCGCTGAATGCCCTGAAACAAGCCAGATTTTCGGCCCTATATGCACCTGAATTATAGATTTTGTTGAAAATGTGCACGCTGCCGGCATCCCGGAAAAGACCTGCGTTGCGGGGCTTTGTGGGTGGGAGGTGCGCCCGTGGGTGTACCTCCCTTTATCATAGTGCCATTTTCGAACGGGCGCACCCGGACGAAAATGCCGCGAAACGTCCCCAAACACCGCGCGTTCTTTTGCCGGGATATCGTCGCCCCACCTGCCTCCGTAAGAGCGCACACAGCGCCTCGTGTGCGGCCAAGTGCGGGAAGAAGGCAAGGGTGCAAACACCTAAGAACGTTACACTCTTACGCCCTTGGGCAGCTTCCAATACCATTGGTCGCCGTGTTTTGCGGAGACGATGCCGAGGTTCTTCTTCGCAATTTTCAGAGTGCGTTCTGAGATGAGGATCACTGCACAGCCCGTCCGCTCCGCGACTGCAGACAGCTTTTTCATTATTGGTCTGATCTCGTTTGCCCTGTGCATATCCACGCCGCTTCCGAGATACGCCTGCAATGGGTCGAGCACGAGCAGTCCGGCGTCTGTGCTGTGTATTGCTTCCTCAAGCCGCTGGTCTGTCAGCGTCAGCATACTCTTGCTGTCGTCGATGGTCTGGACACATGTACAGTCTGCGCCGACTGCTTCGAGCCGGGGCTTTATTGTATCGGCGAGTCCGTCCTCCGCAGTCTGGTAGATGACGTTCATCGGCGGCAGTCCAGCCTCACATTCCGGCAGAGCATCGCCGCGGGTCAGTGCGGCGATGACAGAGAGAACAAAAGTCGTTTTGCCTTCGCCTGGGTCTCCCTGCACGATCGTCACCTTTCCGAACGGGATGTACGGGTACCACAGCCACTTTACCTCCTCTGTTTTTATTTCGCTGAGCGAAATTATTTTTAGTTCTTTTCTCATTTTATCCCTCCCTCAATGCAAGTAGATAATCTGATTTACAGAATCATAATCTACTTCTGAACTTACCCTAACATAGAGATTGACATTTGTAAATAGATAATGTATGATTCGGCTACATACACTATATCGTTTGAAATACATTATCTACTGAGAGGAACATTGGCATGGGGACGTTAGGCAAAGATTTATTCGATATTAGGAGACCGCGCAGAAATACAAAAGTCGAGTTTGGCGAATCATGCTATTGGGTCGAATCGAATCCAGTGCCGCAGCCATACGGAACTATACTCACGGAGATCCTTAATCTTGACTCTGCACCGTACCAAGCAGTTATGGACAGGCTCGACGACGTTGTAAAACACAAGAACAGCAAGGAAGCCCCGAGAGCTTACTTGGATATGCTGAGCGTTTCAGCTGAGCTGCCGCTGTACAGACTGTACGCCACGGACTTCCAGATGCTCAAGGATATTCCCGTTGAGATGCTTGTCGTCGGGGAAGCACGAGAGGCATTTGAAGAGCATGTTATAGAGCAAAAGTCCGATACGCCGGTCTTTGTCCAAAAGCAGTTGGACGATATCCGGTTCGTTCAGGAACGTTACGCATGGTTTCTTGACTCCATGTTCAAGGGAGTCAGCTTTGAAAAGAAAAAGGGCCAGAGAAAAGAATCTCTGGCGAAGCAAGTATATCTGCACAACCTCGGCGCGTTTGTGAGCGGAGTGAGTCTCGGTGCTGATCCTAAGGTCGATGCACCGCAGGTAAAGACCCAGGATCGTATGCGCGGAGAAGTTCAGGGCGAGTGCGAGATCGTTGAGAAGATGTACTTCAACGGACTGCTGGATTTCGTCTATGTCGAGCTGATGAAGGGCTTGCAAAAGGGCTTTGTTCCGAAGCGCTGTGCGAACTGCCGCCGGTGGTTTTTGCAGACTCCGGGCGCGACGTATTCTTACTGCAATGAACCCGCACCGGGGCAGGATGGAAAAACCTGCCGCGAAATAGGCGCGGCAAAAAGCTTCAAAGAGAAAGTTGACAACAACGATATCTGGAAGATTCACCAGCGGGCGTATAAAAAATACTTTGCCCGCGTGAGCAAAGGAAAAATGTCCAAGTCGGATTTTGAAGTCTGGGCTCGCGAGGCAGAGCGCATGCGCGATGAGGCTCTTGCGGAAGATGAGCTGGCGAGAGATAAAGCCGTGCATGAGCAGATCGTGCGGAGGCTGACGGAGGAGCTGAACATGAAATAAAAAAACAAACGCCGTTCGAAGATTATTATAAATTCATTTCATTAAAAAAGACACGACAGTCCAAGAAAGAGTTTTTATGAATGATAGGAGAATGGCATCGGCGACGTTCTTTCCTGACGAAATAACAAAATTAAAGGAGCTATCAATTACACTGCTTTCGACCCTTCGTGAGATGTTGGGTGAGTTCCAGAATTGCACTTGAGCTGGCTGGCAGAGAGAGATTTGTGGATAAATTTTGAATTGACCAATAAGCTGAGTAAGTTATAATTTTATGAATTGAGTATAAACGAATATTGCTGCAAGAGCATGGTACCGGTTAACATTTAATCGCTGTGATTTTATTGATAGAGGTTGACTTGAAAATAAAAGCTGATATAATTTTTACATATGTATATAATACGGCATGGGGGCTGTTGTCATGGAAAACGATATTAACAGACGCTTTTTGCAGATGCTCGGCTGGGAGGGCGAAGAACTCGAAAGCTTTATCCCGGATTGGGAGCTTGCTGCAAAATTTTTGAGTCTGACAGATAAGGATATTCAGAACGCAGTAGAAAACTGGATACCCAAGTATTGGGATATTTCTCTGCTCAGTGTCAGGAAAATGATCGCTGCATGTGTGCGTGAGACGGCGGAGCTGGCAAAAATGAACAGGTATAAAGCGGAAGGAAAGAAGATACTTTACGTGAATAACACTTCGCTTTTTGCCTGCGTGTATGCAAACAAATTGGCCGGACATGGGGAACTGCACTTTGCTTACCCGGACTTCATTATGACGACCATGTGGCAGGCATTCTGCGGCAAGTCTGAGGGACAGTTTCCGGGCAAGCCCGCGCTGAATCCCGCCTGCGGGCACTGTGCGCTCAACTGCACCCGCGCTACCACCAACATGGATGGGCATGTACCGGAGCCGACCGCAACATGGAACTGGGGGCTGCACTGCAATGAAGCGCCGAAGACGGAGGAACTTATCGACTGCCTTTGCCAGCGTGATGAACAGGCGGACGTCCTCACGGCCATTCCGCACGACGCGCCGCTCGGAGAGATCGAGGCGGAGAACGATGAGAGGGTCGCATTCCTTGCCGCACAGATCAGGGAAGGACAGCAGCGCGTCTCCGAGCTTACCGGCATCGCCGTCACGGATCAGGATCTGCGTGATGGGATAGAGGCTTACATGGCCTATATGCGCCGTGTGGAGAAGCTGACGGATCTTGTGGTCAATGCCGATCCTCAGCCGATCTCGGGGATCGAGCTTGCGCTGTTCAGCTTGAACATGCAGGTTTGTTTCGATTCCGGAATGGACTATGTCAACGATGCTCTCGACACGGCTATTGCCGAAGTTGAGGATCGCATACGCCGCGGTGTGGGCAATCTGCCAAAGGGCGCGCCGAGGCTCGCCTGCCATTTCGCACCGCTGAATGTGCCATGGGTCGACCGCGCGTTCAGGGACAATGGCGTAAACCTTTCACTTGGGAGAGTGTTTCCGCTGGCAAGCTGGATGGAAGAGGCGATAAAGCACGACGACGATCCATATATCGCTGCGGCGCGTATGTGCCTTATGTGGCCGGATGCGGTGAACATGAAGAACGAGGCAGAGATAGTAATAAAGCTGTTCGAGCATTATTCTTTTGACGGCGCACTCTTTGGCTTTTACGACTTTGACCGTTGGATAGGTGCGCTCCAGAAAACAATGATCCGCATTGTCGAGGAGCGGACGGGTATCCCGCACTATTATCTTGAGGGAGAGTTCTGGGATGGCTGCAGGTATAATATTGACAACCGTATATCCATCATACGCAGCATATGCAGCTGCCTGAAGATATCCAATCTTTGATTAAGGCGGGGTAGTTACTGTAAGATGTCACGAGAAAAAGTACTATGCGGAAAAGAGGAGATATTCCGCGTCGCTATCGGAATAGTTGACAGCGACGGAATGGAGGCCCTGTCCGTCAGAAATATAGCAAAAGAGCTTGGCGTTTCGCCAATGACGATATATAATTATGTCGAGAATCTCAACGACATAAAAAAGCGTGTCCTTATAAACGGCTTTGACAGAATGTATTCCTCGGTGTATGCGGAACTCAGCTACTTGCAGGCTCCCGTAGATAAGATGCTTTTCTGCAAGACTATCGCAATGAGCGTATATAGATTTGCGAGTGAAAACCGCGGAGTGTTCATCTTTATGTTCTCCGATGGGGAGCGCCTGTTCAGCGAGGACGCGGAGGTTCGCCCTTTCTATAATAATATCCAGAAGCTCATGAAGCGCGCAAAGGCCACAAAGAAGGACTGGACGATAAATGAAAAGGGATACAGACTTTTCGAAATACTGATCTTCTCAGTATCGTACCAGTTTGCGGCAGGGACAAAGTCACTGAGTGAAGAAGAGTACGGAGAGCTTATAGACTATTATCTGACAAGGTGCATCAGCTGACAGTGCGCGGCGTGTGCTGAAGAAAACTTTTAATCCGGCAAGCTATTTTGGCGCTGAACGTAAATATGCTATTGACATTTATGTGACAAAAGTATATTATAGAAGAGAAAGTTTACAGCGTACATTTTAGCGCGCCTGGCACATATACAAGGAGGCGCGGCAAGTGATCAAGAACATTTTTGACAAACTGTCCGACATAGAAGAGCAGAGACAGAATGAGATAGCACAGCAGAAAAAAGAGGGAGTTCCCCTTGTTGTTTATAACAGCACCTTTGTACCGGAGGAAATTATCCGTGCCGCGGGAGCAAATACATATCTGCTTTGCAGAGGCGGCGAATCGGCGCCGGCAGCTGCGGCAATAAATGATACGCTTGAGTGCATCAACCCGCTTGCGAGGGCGAGCGTGAGCTATATCACCGGTAAAATGGACAGCATTGCATCGCAGGCGGATCTTGTTGTTACTGCATTTTCTGACAGCCATATGAGCCGCATGAGCGAGCTGCTTGAGTATAAAGGCATAAACGTGTTTAAGGTCGGAGTGCCGGTCGATTGGCAGCGCAGTATTTCATTTGATTATTATCTGAACTCTCTGCGCACGATGCAGCGCCGTGTTGAAGAGCTCACCGGGAAAAAGACCGATATGGAGCTTGCAAGAGAAAACTTTGCACGCTCCAACCGCATAAAGGCTTGCAGCCGCAGAATAAAGGAACTGCGTAAGGCGGACAGCATTCCATTGAGACTTGAGGATGTTGTACGGCTGCACCATATGGGCTTCTTATTCAACACCGCAGAGGCCGTTGACACGCTTGAGGCTTATGTGGATGAGATTGGCAACGCTCCGTCGCTGTTCGATAAGGATGCACCGCGGCTCCTGATGATAATGCGCGCCGTTCCGGCAGGCGATTACAGCTTGCTGAAGCTCATAGATGAGACGGGCTGTCCGGTAGTGGCGGAGGTGCTTGATGAATGTGCCTGCGTCTCTGACAGCGATGTTGAGCTTGAGGGCGACCTGCTCCAGAATTTTGCCAGGAGCCGGTACAGTCTGGCACTGCCGCTCAACTCCTTCCAGCCCTCGTGGAAGATCCGTTACGCCCGTATATGCGAGCTTATCAGTGAATACCGGATATCGGGTGTTATATGGTACCAGCTCGCTTTTGACGAGATATATGACATGGAGTATACCTGTGTATCCAAATGGCTCGGCGAAAAGGGCATGCCGGTCTTGAAAATAGAGACGGATTTTGATTATTCTCAGGATAAGCTTACGGCGAAGAGAAACCAGATAAACAGCTTTATTAACCGTATCAAAAAGGGAAAGTAAAGCTCGGCAGCCTTCGTCGGAGTTATATAAAAATTGGAAAAGCCCATAGAACATATAAAACTGTACGGAGGTAAAGAAAATGGACTTCAAAACGGCAAACCTCAAGATCAGCGACGAGGTCGCAGAGCTTATGGAAGAGCGCGGAGTCAAGGAGAGCGACGTGCGTGAGATCCTTGACTATGCCGAAAGCACCGGCAAAAAGCTCTATGTTGAAGGAGAGGAGCATTTCCTCGCGCGCAAGCGCATAGGCAAATTCTCCGGCTATGTCGAGTATCTGCTGACGGACGACGGTGCAGAGTTGCTTGATGTGTACAGCCACATGGTCAGATTTGAGGACGAAGAAGAATAATTAAAGGAGACTGAGAAATGAGCAAGTGGAAATGCTATACCTGTAAAGTCGACATGGAAGAAGTCGATGATATCGCGATCAGCTTCGGCGAGATGAATCTGCCTGAGGCGGAAGGTCTTCGCTGCCCTAACTGCGGTATACAGTTCCTTGAAAGCGAGTATGTTGTCGATCAGCTTATGAGCGCAGAGCAGATGCTTGCGGGCAAGTGATTCTTGCGGGGGAAATATATGGATCTATTTGCGGGAGTGGACATTGGTTCCACCACTTCGAAATGTGTTCTTATTGATGAAAATAAGGACGTTAAGGTATTCTATCACGATTATACGGAGTTCGACCGCGACCTGAGCGGTGAGAAGGTTCTCAATGCGGCGCTGGAAGAGATCGGCGCGAAGCTCGAAGATGTCAAGTATATCGTCGCCACCGGATACGGCAGAAAAGCTTTCCAGCGCGCGAATATGGACATACCCGAGATCATTGCGCACGGTGTCGGCACGCATCAGGTGGAGCCAGACGCGCGCACGATAATCGACATCGGCGGGCAGGACAGCAAAGTGATCGAGCTTGACGAGTTCGGCACAGTCACAAAGTTTGAGATGAACGACAAATGTGCCGCGGGCACCGGCCGCTTCTTCGAGGTCCTGACTCACCGCCTGCTCGGCATAGAGATGGATCAGCTTTCCGATCTTATGAAGCAGTCGACAAAGCCCTGCAACATCAGCAGTATGTGTACAATATTTGCCGAGTCGGAGATCATATCGTATCTCTCTCAGAAGGAAAACGTTGCGGATATTGCTGCGGGTACGGGGCGTTCGATCGCAAAGCGCGTCCTTGCCATGGGGCGTGCTGCGCAGATTCCATATGACGAGCCTATCGTTTTCTCGGGCGGCGTTGCCAACAACCCCGCTATCGCTGATATTTTTGCCGACCTTCTGCATAAGCCGGTAAAGGCAATCGCACTGCCGCAATCCACGGCTGCGCTGGGCGCTGCAATAAGAGCGCTGCGCGAATACAAAAAAGAACAGAAAGCGTAATTATGAAAGATCAAAAGCGGCAGCTGTGCGCTGCCGCTTTTGATATATGGGAAGCTGTTTTATGGAAAAGGCATTTGAAAAGCTGTTATCGCTGCTGCCGGAGTGCAGATGCAGTATCGCCGCGCTATGCCGCGGAGCGGAGTATTTCTCCGTAAGTGCCGGCGATGTGGAAAGAGCCGCACTGGAACTGCCGCAGAATCATGACCTGCGCTATAAGGGAGTGCGCATGATTCTATCGGCGTATATAGAAGAATTTGCGGCACTCTTCGAGACGCATGCATCGGCACAGTGCGAGGTCACTGTGCCTGCCCCGATATGCTCGGTGCTTGCGCTGCAAAACGCTGCGCGCGGGAGGATAGAATTTGTCTCATCTGCGTTCTTTTCCCAGGTGATGCTGCGCGGAATCCTTCTGAACGATGAGCCGCTGAATGTGACGAGCTGCTCGAAGCGGCGCTGCGGACTGAACAGAATGAGAGAAACTTTGCTGACCACGCCGCCGTTTGAGCAGCAGAGCTATCAATTGCAGTTCTCGGCGCTTTGCGACGAATGCGCAAAAACAGGGGAGAGCTGCCCAAAGAGCGTGTCCGCCTATACGCTGAGCCTGCCTCATGGGAGCAATAAAATGCTGCCGGAGCTTACACGCAAGTTCTATTCCGAGCTTTGCAGGGAGCTGGAGATAACGGTTTCCAAGGAGAACATGAGGTACGCCTTCGAGCTGTATGGTCGATTGCTGAAAGCGGGGAAGCGAATATGTAGGCTCAACTCAAGGCCGGACAGAGAGCCGCTCTGGGGCAACAGCCTTGCGCTTGCGCAGTCATCTATGCTTATGGCGGCAAGAGCCCCGGAATGCTTTGTATCTGCGCTTGAGCTTTTGGCTGCGGAGCTTGAGGATGCACCTGCGTTTAAAGACAGACGCAGGATATACTGCTATTTTATTCCTTTTTTACAGCCGAGGATAGATAGAAGGTTCCGCGAAAATAAAGTACGTCTGTGCGGGAATGCCGCGTTCATAAATATCGGGAGTTCTGCCGGATTTGATATCGCCGGGGCGACGGCCGCATGGGCAGAGAGCCTGATAGGCCGTGCGTCGCCGGAAAAACAAAGCACCGCCATAGCCGAGGAAATGGCAAATGGCGGGTTTGATACCTATCTGACCGGTATGTTTTCTTTCGACCGCTGCTTAGGCGCGTCCGTCCCAATGCAGAGAAAGATACTCACGGAGAAATATGGGATAAAAACGATCGTCCTCAATGCGGATTTCTGGTGCGAGAATGAAATGTTCGGAAATCTCCAGGAGCGTATCGATCAGATCTGTATGTGCTGAAGAGCTATTCGGGATGGTTTTCGTCAAGCGGATGAGTGACCGTCTTGTAATGCTCCTTTAGAAATATCGCCAGATCCTGCAACTCGTTGGACATGAACTGCGTAAGATCAGTGCATGCGTTTATAGCCTCTGCCAGCAACGCCCCGGTGCCTTTTTCAAGGTCCTTTATCCGTGCGGGAAGGCCAAGGGAAAACGCGCGCTGGAGCGATGCGGAGGATATTCTCTGCATGCTTGTAAGCCTACTGAGTATATCGTTTTCACTTGATGTGACATCCGCGATTATCTGCTCGTTCTGTCCTGCGAGCCTGCCTGCAGATACCTTTTCGTTGAGAGCTGCCGTGAAGGCAATGCACTGATCCAAGCCGGCAAAAATATCCATGCGGTCTGATGCCAGTCCGTCGGCCCACTTTTTTATTTCATCCGACGCTGCGGCGGATGCGACGGAGTTTATCTTTTCAAGAAGAACTCCGCTTCTTTTGTCATATTCAAATTTAAACAGCTCAAGCTCGCCCATGAATCCGGGAGAGAGGTTTTCCGGTACGGGTCTGCTGCAGTTTTCCTTTTTGAACATATTATTCCTCCATAAACGGATATTGAATAAAGCCATTCAGAAAAGTCCGCCGGGATCCCCGGCGGACTTTATTAATTATGCTGGAGTGCGCTTAGCCTTCCTGTGCGTCCTTGAGAGCCTTGCGGGCATGGATGATCTGGCAGACAGATTCGATCCTGGTCTTGAGGGACTCAGGGCTGTAGTCGCGGTCATCCCAAAAGTCAGCCTCAATGTAGTAGGAGGGAACTCCGGTCTTTTCTTCAACGATCTTGGCCATGATCTTCTGCTGGGCGCCGAGCCAGCGGTCAAAGTCGAAGAAGCCGAGGATCATACCATCAGGATGGCACATTTCAACCTTTTCGATCATAGACTCTGCTTCGCCTGCGAGGTTACGGCACATACCGTTGCGGGACCACATTTCGGCGGCAGCCATCCAAGGATCGTCAGGGTACTTGGAAGCGGACTGCTCGAGCTTGGACAGTGTGAGCGCGTGAGAGAAGGTACCGATAACGCCGTTGTCGCGGAAGAACTTGCCGACCCAGGGAACGCAGAAGGGCAGGTTGTAGTAACCGACAGTCGGGGTGTCCTTAGGCATAACGCCTTCGCCGTTCTTGATGGCCTTGCGGCACTCTTTGATGAGGGTGTCGATAGCATCTTCCATGTACTTGAAGCCGGTGTTGAACGGAACGGTCAGGCACTGCTGGAGCATGGTAAGGGTCTCGCCGCCGAGTACGGGAGGATTGGAGTTGGTGGTCATCTGAGTGAGCATACCGACCTTGAAGCCCATCGCGCCGGCATGCTTGTTGGCGAGAGCGAGGTGCTCATCGGTAACTTCGATGCCAGTTGCTTCTTCAATGGCCTTGACGCCGAGCTTCATCTGCTCGGACATGAACCTTACGCGATCCTCAATCATGTCCTCCTGCTCGTCGAAGCGGCCGTCGTGAGGAACACGGGAGACGTGATAACGCCACTGTTTGCCGGTGATACCCTGGATGAATTCATCAGTCTTGGGGCCTTCGTCGCAGTTGAAGCCCCAGCTCCAGATAAGGTCAGGAGCGGCAATAGTGCCGGTGGTGTATGCGGCAACACGCATCTTGTTGAGCGGGCAGTGACGGCAGCCATAGGTGAAGCCCATCTTCTCAGCCTCGTTCAGGAAAGGAGCGGCGCTGTGGAAGAAGGAGTTGAGGACGTTGACGAGGATCAGATCGGGGAAGCCGATGAAGACCTTGTCGCCGCCGGACTCTTTGACTGCGTAATAGTAGTTTGCAATCGCGGGAAGAATACCGTAGACGATCTTGACGCCGTTGGCTTTCTTATTGGGAGTGTCGCATATCTCGGCGACCTCACGCAGGTATGCGCCGATCATCTTGCGCACGCCGAGGTACTTGAGGTCCCAGTTCTGGGGGAGATATGTATCAAGAGCAAAAGCGATCTTATCTTCGGTGAGCTGAAGCTTTTCAGCGGTCTTTACCCATATGGGGTAGAACTTTTCGAGCTCTTCGCCTTCAAAAGCGGCAAGCTCAAGCAGTTCGCGATTAACGTCTCTAGCCATTATTTTGCCTCCTTTATGCTTTCAACAAAGCTTTCAAGTCTTGTAGTGAGCGGAGCCATAGCTTCGCGAGAATACTCGTAAGAGGACTCAAGCTTCATGACGGGCATACCCATTTTAGCAAGCTTTGCGCGGAGAACGGTGAACTCCATGTCGTATATTTCGTCGAAGGCGAGCTGATACCAGAGGATACCGTCGACCTTGTATTCCTTGATGAGCTCTTCGAGATGCTCAAAACGGGTGTCCCATGCGGGCTGGAAGATAGTGATGGGAACCTTCTTGTCATACATCGCGGAAGCATAAGCCTCGATAACGTCGCCCTCGGTGGAAATGTCGCAGTGGAAGGGACGGATGGCCTCATCCAGGAATTCGGTGACGATCTCGCCGCCGGCAGCTTCGATGATGCTGGGAACCATATAGTCGCCAAGAGCGACTGCGCGGCCCATGATAAGGATGCGCGGTGCACCTTCCTTGTGGACACCGGGAGCGTCCTTCAGCTCGTCATAGATCTTCTCCAGAGCGGCTATGCTCTCATCGTAGCTCAGGCGGTAGGTGTAATGATTGAGCTTGATGAAATCGCTGAAGGTGATGGGCGGGTTGTCCTTCTTGCGCAGCTCGTCGATCTTGCGCAGCAGCTCATTTATCTTATTAGTCTTTGCGTAGTTTGCGCGGATGTCGTCATCACTGATCGGGTGACCGGCGATCTCCTCCAGCTTTGCGCGGAACTCCTTGAGCTCGTTGCGGTAGTACTCCTGGGAGATACCTACGACGTTGTCTGCGGGGACGCCTATTTTATAGACGGGAACGCCCTTGTACTCAAGGATCTCGGACATACGGCCATAGTGGCAGTCGGACTGCTGGATCGCGACGCAGTCAGCAATGGGCATGACCGGGTCGAGATTCATGAGGTAAGCGCCTGCCATGGTAGCTGCCAAAGGATTCATAAAGCGCAGCATATAGT
>CAKTIH010000037.1 GCA_934565615.1 uncultured Oscillospiraceae bacterium
TACTCTTATTTTTTCAACATGCTAAAAGTTGGAGCACCCGGAGCTACCCAGGTACCCCAACTTTTAGTTTACAGCCAGTAATATAACCCGAATCATTTCAGCCTCCCGTTAATAAGATTGATTGATCTTATTAACGGGAGGTGTTTTTTTTGTTATCTGCGAACAGCAGCGCTTTTGACGGCAGGGCCGCTGCGAGAGCCGCGGCGGCATGGACGACGAGCGCGATAGGTTTGCTGATCATTGCATCGGCCATAATAAACGCGTCAGACTGCGGAGAGTACGTAATGGGATATGTCTGCTCAGCGCTGAGCTTTCTGAGCGCGTTTTCTGCCGGAGCAGCCGCAGCCGGTAAAGGGAAAAAGGGGACTGTGTATGTAGGTGCACTGACGGGAGCCGTCATTACGACAGTCCTGCTTACGGTGGGCTTTATTGTGAAGGGGGCGGAAACAGATGCGTCGGCAGTGCTCAGTGTCGTCAGCTTCACGTTCGCGGGGAGCATGGCCGGGGCTGTGATCTTCGGAAGAGGGAACGCGACCAAGCGCAAACGTTATGCACCGCGTCCCCGTGCTTGACATAACGGAGATGCATAAAGAGGTTTTCGCGTTTATTCTCCCCGAAAAACAATGCTTTGCGGAAACGAATCGTAACAACAGTTAACATAAACGAGAAAAAATTTTGCTTTTTTTGAAAAAAGGACTTGATTATTTTGCAAGTTTGTAATATATTGTTACCAGAGTTGATTATGTTAATCACGCAACTGTTACCGAGAGTTACATTTTAACATACATGACAAGAGAAAATTGCGGTACGCACTCAATTACGCTGCTGTTCTCCTTCATGTGCGGCTCGCTGCTGTCGCTGATATATCTGATACCGAACATTCCTTTTCGTTTTGCGGAGGATATGCCGGTCATCGCGGCGGCTGCAAGCTTCTCGGTCGGTGCGCTGACATGCGGGACAGCTTGCTGCATTACAGTTCAGCCGCTGTCGACCGCGGTGCTTGGCTGTGCGGCCGCGTTTGAGATGTACTCCGCTGTTACGGAGCTGTCAGCTAAAGAAGCCGCGTGGCGCATGGGTATCATGGCCGTGCTCATACCGCTTCACTTCCTTGTGTGCTCATACGGGATGGCTCAAAGCGGTATCGCCAGAGAGGCGATGCGGCAGGTAGGAACATACAACAGGAAACAGACGCTTTATACGTATGCAATTATGCTTGCCGGGCTTGCGGCCGCAGCGCTGCTGATCCGGTACATATTGAGAATATAGATATCTTAAACTGAAAGGAGGGCGTTTGAATGCAGAACTCGGAATGCATAGAGCTTTTTGAAAAGCATCTTACCGAAGAAAAGAAAGCATCCGCAAACACCCTCAGTTCCTATCTCAGGGACATCCGCCAGCTTGGCGAATATTTGGACAGCCACTCGGAGAACACCATCGCAGAAGCCACGAGCGAGGATCTTCAGGGCTATATCGCAATGCTGAGAGCCGAGGGCAAATCGGTCGCGACCGTGTCCAGAAGCATTGCATCTATAAAGTGCCTGTATACGCATCTGTTCATAAAGCAGATCATTACTGTGAATCCCGCGCAGGGGCTTATTCCCGATAAAAGTACGCAGAAGCTGCCGGAGATACTGACCAGTAAGGAGGTCGAACTGCTGCTTGAGCAGCCCGAATGCATAGACCCGAAGGGCTTCAGAGACAAGGCCATGCTCGAGCTGCTTTACGCGACGGGCATAAGAGTAACGGAGCTTATCGATCTCGACATCGGAGACGTGAATCTCGGTGCAGGGGTTATCCGCTGCCACAGCAGAAACAAGGAGAGATTCATACCGATGTACCCGGCAGCGGTAAAGGCGCTGAGCGATTATATAACGCTCGTGCGTCCGCAGATGATACTCATGCCGGACGAGCAGTCCCTGTTCGTTAATGTCAGCGGTGAGCGCATGTCGCGTCAGGGCTTCTGGAAGATAGTCAAGCACTACCAGAAGAAGGCGGGCATCGAAAAGGACATCACGCCGCATACGCTGCGCCACTCCTTTGCCGCGCATCTGCTCGAAAACGGCGCGGATATACACGCGATACAGGAAATGCTTGGCCATGCCGATATATCCTCCACGCACATGTATTCTCAGCTTGTTAAAAAGCAGCTCAAGGATGTATATAACAAGGCGCATCCCAGAGCGTAATTGAATCAGACTCGGCCGGTGCGCGCTGCGTACCGGCTTTTTTATGTTGCGAGGAAAAGGCAAATGTGTTAAAATTCATTGGGGACGTGATACTATGCGGATACTCGGAATAGACCCGGGGATTGCAACGATAGGCTTCGGCGTGGTTGAGTCCGACAGCCGCAGCCATAAGCTTATCAAGTGCGGAGTGATAACTACACCGGCGCACACGAGCCTGTCGAGCAGGCTTGAGCAGATATATGATGATATGTGCGGCTTGCTTGATATGTTCAAGCCTGACGCAGTCTCGATAGAGGAGCTTTTTTTCAACACCAATATCACAACAGGTATTTCGGTCGCGCACGGCAGGGGCGTGATCCTGCTGGCGTGCAGAAAGGCCGGCGTCAAGATATATGAGTACACTCCGCTCCAGGTCAAGCAGGCGGTCGTCGGCTACGGCAGAGCGGAGAAGAGCCAGGTCATGGATATGGTGAAGCGCATCTGCGCACTGCCCGCACCGCCGAGGCCGGATGACGCGGCGGACGCCGTTGCGCTTGCGCTGTGCCATGCGCGCAGCTCGACCTCATTGCTGTACAGAGGAGACAGGGAAGAATGTTCTACCATATAGAAGGAAAAGTTACGGAGCTTGAGCCGGGGCTTGCCGTGGTCGACTGCGGCGGCGTGGGCTTTGCGATCAATGTGACGCTGAATACAATGTCGGGGCTTCGTGCCGGTGAGAAAGCAAAGCTTTTCATTTCGGAGGCGATAGGGGATAATAATTTTGACCTCTATGGATTTCTGACAAAGAGCGAGCGCCGATGCTTCGAGATGCTTATTTCAGTGTCCGGAGTCGGCGCAAAGGCGGCGATGTCTATACTCTCGCACACTACCCCCGAGGGGCTTGCGCTCGCTATCATGACCGGGGACGAAAAGACGCTTACGGCCGCGCCGGGTATCGGCAAGAAGATCGCGCAGAGAGTCATCCTCGAGCTCAAGGACAAGATAAGCAAGGACATGGGCGGCGGCAGCATCTCAGTATCCGCTCCGGTCAGCGTATCTGCAGGCAGCAGCGACGCATTGAACGACGCCGTGGCAGGTCTTGCGGTGCTTGGCTATTCGAGCGCGGAGATCGCGCCCGTAGTTAATAAGCTCGACACGGCGTCCATGACGGCGGAGCAGATAATCAAGACCGTGCTGAAGCAGATGGTAAAGTAATGGAGAAAACGAAATGAGCATCAATTTCTCTGACGAAGTAAATGATGAGATCATAACGACCGCGGCAAGCCTGCCAGAGGACAGCGCGGAGGGGTCTCTGAGACCAAAAACCTTGACCGAATATATCGGTCAGGAGAAAGCAAAGGCGAACCTCGCAGTGTTCATCAACGCTGCGAAAATGCGCGGAGAGTCACTTGACCACGTCCTCCTGCACGGCCCCCCGGGACTCGGCAAAACTACGCTTGCGGGGATCATCGCAAATGAGATGGGCGTCAACATGCGCATAACCTCCGGACCCGCGATCGAGAAGCCGGGCGATCTGGTGGCGATGCTGACGAATTTGAACGAGGGCGATATCCTCTTTGTCGACGAGATACACCGGTTAAACCGCGCGTATGAGGAGATACTCTATCCCGCGATGGAGGATTACGCGATAGACATTATCCTCGGCAAAGGTCCGTCTGCGAACTCTATCCACCTCGACCTGCCGCACTTCACGCTGATCGGCGCTACAACGCGGTCAGGCCAGCTCACGGCGCCGCTGCGTGACCGTTTTGGCGTGTCCCTGCGCCTTGAGCTATACAGCCCTGAGGAACTGCGGCGCATCGTTGTGCGCTCCGCTGGGATACTGAATGTCCCGATAGAGCCGGACGGCGCGTATGAGATCGCGTCGCGCTCACGCGGCACGCCGCGTATCGCGAACCGCCTGCTGCGCCGCGTGCGCGACTATGCGCAGGTGATGGCGGACGGTGTTATTACAAGCGAGGTCGCGGACGCAGCTCTCTCCAAGCTCGAGGTCGATAAGCTCGGTCTGGACGCACTCGACCGGCGGATGCTGCGCAGCATAATCGAGTTTTATAACGGCGGCCCCGTCGGGCTGGAAACGCTGGCGGCAACTATAAACGAGGAGTCTGTGACCTTGGAGGATGTTTACGAGCCGTACCTGCTGCAAAACGGCTTTCTGACAAGAACGCCGCGCGGCCGCTGCGTCACGCGTAAGGCCTATGACCACCTCGGAATAGAATTTCTTGGGCAGCAGAAGCTGGATTTTTAGCAGTTTGACACATCTTTATACAAAAATCACTAAAAAGCTATTGACTTTAAGGACTAATGTTGTATAATACTTGGTGTATATTTAGAAAATAAGTGTACGATTATGATTGATTACGCATCACTTGAAGATAAGGAGCTCCAGTCGCTCGCCTCGTCAGGGGACAGGGAAGCGGAGGAAGCTTTGTCGGGGCGGTATCTGCGCCTTGTCAGGGCTTGCGCAAGACCCTTTTTCCTCGCCGGCGGTGACAGTGAGGATCTTATTCAGGAAGGCACCTTCGGCCTGCTCTCTGCGATAAGGCAGTACAGGGCAGACGCCGGGGCGTCGTTCAAAACCTTTGCGGAGCACTGCATCAGGATGCGTCTTCTTTCAGCAATTAAATCCGCATCCCAACTAAAGCATTTTCCGCTCAACGACGGTGTGTCGCTTGAGCAACTCTCAGAAGATCCCGGTGCACAATTATCGGCTATCCCCGAAATCTCCCGGCGCAGTCCGGAAGAGCTTGTTCTGGAGAGAGAGAGCAAGGAAGAACTTTACGCGGCCTTTTCCAAATGCCTTTCACGGTTTGAACTCAAGGTTCTCGACCTTTATCTGGACGGTCTTTCATATAGGGAGATCGCCGATATCCTCGGGAAGAGCGCAAAGTCCGTTGACAATGCCGTGCAGAGGATCAGGCGCAAGCTGACGCGGAATCTCAAATCAGGCGACATCAGCATAAGCTGACCGCAAATACAGCCGATAGGCACATTTATCAAAAGAGAGGATTCAAGATGTACGAAGACAAGACCTTAGTTTGCAAAGAGTGTGGTAAGGAGTTCGTTTTCACCGCCGGTGAGCAGGAATTCTACGCAGAGCGCGGCTTCCAGAATGAGCCCCAGCGCTGCAAGGCATGCCGTGACGCTCGCAAGAACGCCGCTCGTGGCCCCCGTGAGTACTTTACCGCTACCTGCGCAGCATGCGGCGGCGAGGCAAAGGTTCCCTTTGAGCCCAAGTCCGATCGTCCCGTTTACTGCAGCGAGTGCTTCGCTAAGATGAGAGAGCAGGCCTAATCCGCCTGTACCGGGGTAAAGGGGCACTTGTGTGTCCCTTTACCTTTTGTGATTTACGGAGGTTTAATAATGGAAATAACCAGAGAAACTCTCATATCTGAGATCATTGATAATTGCCCTCAGGCTTTCCCTGTTTTTCAGGAGATCGGCATGCACTGCATGGGCTGCGCGCTTGCCAGCGGCGAGACCCTTGAGCAGGCATGTGCCGCACACGGTGTTGACCCCGATGAGTTTTTGACCTATCTCAAGGCCTATCTGGAAGTCAGCAATCCCTGAGGCAAACTGACGGTGAACTTACAGACGCTGCCTTCGGCAGCGTCTTTTTATATGCGGAGGAAATATGGACAGACGCCTATCGACCATAGCAGTTCAAATCGAAAACGGACTCGGTCTTGCCGACGTCGGCACGGATCACGGCTTTCTGCCGGTGCATCTGGCAAGACACGGCTACACCGGGAATATATACGCGTCGGATATAAACGAAGGTCCGCTCCGGACAGCCATCGATAATGCCGAGCATGCAGGAGTTTCCGACAGAATAAAGTTCCTGCTGTGTGACGGGCTGCGGCTGTGCCCGCCGGATAAGGTGGACACGATAGTCATTGCCGGTATGGGCGGAGACATGATATGCCGCATACTCGACGAAGCCGAGTGGTGCATGTCCGGTAAGTATAAGCTGATCCTCCAGCCGATGACGAAGCAGGATATCCTGCGCTACTGGCTCGTGAACAACGGCTTTGAAATATGCAGGGAGCTTATCGCGGAGGACGCCGGGGTGCTGTACCAGGTCCTTACGGCGCGCTTCGGCGGTGAAACAAGGCTTACGGACGTCGAGCTGTTCACCGGAAAGTACGAGCTTGCTGAGGATAAGATGCTATATGTGCGCCTTCTTCAGGAGCAGCACAGGCGCTTTGACAAGGCAGTCCGTGAAATGAGCAGCGGGGACAAGTGTCCGGAATATAAGCTGCGTTTATTTGAAGAGCTGCTCGGACAGCTTACGGAAATGAGGGAACGGTATGACACGGATAAATGATGTATATTCATATCTCTGCGAGCTTGCGCCGCTTGAAAAGCAGATGAGCTTTGATAACGCCGGCTTTCAGCTTGGCCGCGGCGGCAATGAGGTACATCGCGCGCTGCTGGCTCTCGACGTTACCGATGATGTCGTTCGTGAAGCAGAGGAATTAGGCGCGGAGCTTATCATATCGCACCACCCGCTGATCTTTACCCCGGTGAAGAACATCACGGACTGCGACGCTGAGCACAGGCGGCTTCTTGAGCTGGCCGCAAAGGATATTGCAGTCATATCCATGCACACGAATCTTGACATCGCCGAGGGCGGCGTTAACGATGTTCTCATCAGGGCGCTCGGTGCGGAGCCTGAGTGCGCACTGGACGCCGATGGCTGCGGCAGAGTCGGCACGCTGCCTGAAGAAAAGGACATGGAAAGCTTCCTGAATGAGTGCAAAGCTGCGCTCAGGGTAAAGGGACTGAGGTACTATTCTGCCGGCCGCCCGGTACATAGACTTGCGGTGATGGGCGGCTCAGGCGGTGACTGCGTTGACGAGGCTTATGCAAAGGGCTGTGACACCTACGTGACTGCCGATATCAAATACCACCAGTTCCTGCATGCCGCCGAACTCGGGATAAACCTCATCGATGCCGATCATTTCTGCACCGAAGACCCCGTCATGTACAGCCTGAGAGATAAGCTTACTGCACGATTCCCGGAGGCTGAGTTTACCGTATCCGCGGTGCATCACCAGATAATAGATTTCATATAACAGTCCGGGCTGCGATAGCCTGCCACGCTTGTCATAAACCGCCTCCGCTGCTCATAAACTCGAACAAACGAGAACATGAGAGCGGAGGCTTTATTATGACTGATACAAATATCTACCGCGATATAGCGGCGCGTACCGACGGCGCTTTCATGCTTGGTGTTGTGGGGCCGGTACGTACCGGAAAGTCCACATTTATCAAGCGCTTTATGGAAACGCTTGTGATCCCGCGGATCGACAACACCTACATGAAGGAGCGCGCCCGTGATGAGCTGCCGCAAAGCGGCTCCGGGCGGACCATCATGACCGCCGAGCCGAAGTTCGTCCCGGAAAACGCGGTGAACATTGCGCTGGGCGACGGCGCGGAGCTGTCGGTGCGGCTGGTCGACTGCGTCGGCTACATGGTGGACGGCGCTGCAGGGCAGTTTGAGGATGGCGCGGAGCGGCTTGTTACCACGCCGTGGTTCGACCATGAGATAACGATGACGGAGGCGGCGGAGAAGGGAACGCACAAGGTCATAACCGAGCACTCGACCGTCGGAATCGTTGTGACCACCGACGGGACGATATGTGACATTCCGCGCGAGAAATATGAAGCGCCAGAGGAGCGCGCAATAAACGAGCTGAAAAGCATCGGAAAGCCATTTGTAGTCCTCCTAAACAGCGCAGAGCCCGCGTCTGATACGGCGATAGCCATTGCCGAGGAGATCACCGCGCGGTACGACGTGCGCTGCATCAGGGTAAACTGCATGACTCTGACGGAGGACGACATCGCCGGGATCATACGCTCCGTGCTCGAGGAGTTCCCGCTCAAGTCAATAGGCATCTTTCTGCCTGAGTGGCTCGAGGCGCTGCCGGAGGATAATGAACTGCGCAATGAACTGTTCGCAAGCATAATGGATTGCAGCAGCGGCGTGTGCAGAATAAAGGACTGCCGCTGTGCCGTCGATAAGCTCTCGCAGTGCGAGTGCGTAAACGATGTCAGCATCGACAGGAGCGACCTTGGCACAGGCACCGTATCCGTGACCGTGTGCCTGCCGCGCAGCCTGTATTATAAGACGATAAGTGAGCAGACCGGCATCGAGATAAACAATGACGGTGACCTGATATCCACGCTCACAGAAATGAGCGAGGTGAAGCGCGACTATGATAAGCTGCGCTGCGCGCTGAACGACGTGCGCACAAAGGGCTACGGCGTTGTAATGCCGGACTCTTCGCAGATGCAGCTCGAGGAACCTCAGATCGTCCGTCAGGGCGGGAAATACAGTGTGAAACTCAAGGCGAACGCCCCGGCCATACACATGCTCATGACGAATATAGAGACAGAGGTGACCCCGGCTATCGGCGGCGAGACCGCGTCCGAGGATATAATCAACTTCCTGCTCCAAGGCTTTGACGGAGACGTGAACCGTATATGGCAGTCGAATATATTCGGCAAGTCGCTTTACGATATTGCCGAGGAGGGACTTACATCAAAGATAGAATCACTGCCGGAGAACGCAAAACAGAAGCTCCAGCAGACACTGCAGCGCATAATAAACGAAGGCAGCGGCGGGCTTATCTGCATACTGCTGTGACGAGCGCAGATGGTATTTTGTTTGACTTGACCGTACAAGGCATATATAATAGAAGAAGGTGAAAGGGCATTTGTCTCGAATGTTAAAGCTGAAACCGCCGATCCGAAAACCCGTGATCGTGCTTCTGCTGGCGCTGCTGCCATCGTTTTTCCTGCTGACGTTTAAGGGAAAAATGACGGACACTTCGGCGCATGCGGGGAGCGTGACACTGGTCATCGACCCCGGGCACGGTGGAATAGACGGCGGCGCGCAGGGGGCCGACGGCTCAAGAGAGAGCGATATTAACCTTGCGATAGCGCTGAAGCTGCGCGCGCTCGCGGAATTTTACGGGCAGGATAATATAATGACGCGCCAGGACGACAGCACGAAGTCCGATACTCCAAGCTACAGTGAGCACCGTGACCTTGAGTGCAGGACAGAGATCGTAAACGAAGCGCCGAACCCGGTGCTGATAAGTATTCACCAGAACTGCTTCCCAACGGGAGTGCCAAGCGGACCGCAGGTCATGTACGCGGCGACGCGGGACAGCGAGGAGTTCGGCAAGCTCATGCACGGCAACCTGATACGCAGCCTTGCACCCGAAAATCGGCGTGTCGCGGAGCCCGCATCCAAGGGGCTATATATACTCTCGCACGTAAGCTGCCCGGCGGTGCTGGTCGAGTGCGGATTCATGTCAAACTTCTCGGATATGGAGAACCTCAAAACCTCGGGCTACCAGACCTCGGTCGCCGCGGTGCTGATGGGCAGCTATCTGCAATATAGAACAGGCATACAGAGTACATAAGACACATAAGGCAGGAGATATCCTATGGCGAACAAGAGAAAAACAGTTTATTGCTGCTCTGAATGCGGCAATGAAACTTCAAACTGGGCGGGCAGATGCCCCGCGTGCGGAGCGTGGAACACGCTTCAGGAAGTGACGATCGAGACCGGCAGCGGCAAAAAAAGCGCCGTAAATGCGCGCGCAGCTGCCGGTAAGGCGAAGCCGCTCTCGGAGCTTGACACCTCGGAGGAAATAAGGTTCGCGACCGGGATATCGGAGTTTGACCGTGTGCTGGGCGGCGGAGCCGTCGCGGGTTCACTTGTGCTGGTCGGAGGCGCGCCGGGTATCGGCAAGTCGACGCTGCTTCTTCAGATGTGCGCTTCGGCAGGCGCGGGCCGTAAGATACTTTACGTCACCGGTGAGGAGAGCCAGCGTCAGCTCAAGCTGCGCGCGATGCGTCTCGGGGTCGACGGGGAGAATATTTATGTCCTTGCCGAGACGGATATCGACAGCATTATTGCCGCGATCGACGAGCTGAAGCCTGACATTGCGATAATCGACTCCGTACAGACCGTGAGCGATTCGGGCGTAGCTTCTGCACCGGGCAGCATCACGCAGGTTCGCGAATGCACGATGCGCATCATGCGCGTCACCAAGGAAAAGGGGCTTACCGTTTTCGTCGTTGGGCATATAAACAAAGAGGGGAGCATAGCGGGACCCAAGGTGCTGGAGCACATGGTCGACTGCGTTTTGTACTTTGAGGGCGAGCGCAGCACAAGCTTCCGCATCCTGCGCGCTGCGAAAAACCGCTTCGGCTCTACAAACGAAATAGGCGTATTTGAAATGGCGGACAGGGGACTGCGCTGTGTCGAGAACCCGTCCGAAATGCTGCTCAGCGGCAGGCCGGATAACTGTCCGGGAACCTGTGTTGCGTGCGTCATTGAAGGCACCCGCCCGATACTTGCAGAGGTCCAGGCGCTCGTTGCGCCGACAAATTACAACGCGGCGCGCCGCAGCAACGGCATTGACTATAACCGCGCGGCGATGCTGCTCGCGGTGCTCGAAAAGCGCAGCGGCCTGCCGGTCGGAAGCTGCGACTCGTATATAAACGTTATCGGCGGGCTGAGCCTTGAGGAGCCCGCGGCTGACCTTGCGACGAGCCTTGCCGTTGCGTCGAGCTATCTTGACAGGCCGTTGGGGGCTGACCTTGCGGCGATAGGCGAGGTCGGGCTTTCGGGCGAAATTCGCAGTGTCAGCGCGCTGAATCAAAGACTGTCGGAAATACACAGGCTTGGCTTCAAGCGCTGCGTCATCCCGGCGCATGTGCGCGATGAATTGGGGCGCTATGACGGTCTGGAGCTGATCCCGGTAAAGAGCATCAGCGAGGCGATAGCTGCCGTGCTGCCGAGGCATAAAGGATGAAATTTGTTGAGACTCCGAATCTTCCGGTCTGCGTCGACACAGTTATAATAGGCGAAAAGTATTGCAATATATTACAAAACGGTGTCGAAAACTTAGGCATCAATCTACTCCCGATGCCGGTTAATCCGCATGTTGACGCCAGATTATCCGGTCACGTCGACCTTTCGGTGCTGCATCTGGGAGGGAACAAGCTGCTGCTCGCGCCTTATCTGAAAGGGAGCAGTTTTTCGCAGCAGCTGGGGAACATGGGATTTGATCTTCAGTTTGCCGATATAGAGCAGTCCTCCCTATACCCCGGCGATACGCAAATGAATGTGTGCATCCTCGGAGATAAGGTCATATATAATCCCAAAACAGTCCCTGATACAATAGTGAAACATTTGGCAATCAGCAATAGAACAGTACAAGTAAGCAGCAGGCAGGGGTATAGCCATTGTTCGGTGTGTGTTGTGAGCGGCAACGCGATAATAACGGCAGACGAGGGGATATGCCGCAGCGCGGAGGCACACGGGATCGATGTGCTGAAGATCCGGCCGGGATATATCGATCTGCCAGGATTTGATTACGGCTTCATCGGCGGGGCGAGCTTCAAAATTTCAGAAACAAAGCTGGCGTTTACCGGAAAACTGGACAGCCATCCGGATGCGGAACGGATAATTGAGTTTGCAAGTTTACATAACGTAAATATAGTTTACATAACTAATAAGTCGGCCTTTGATATCGGCGGCGCGATACCGATAACCGAGGCAAGTAAATGAGCCTGACGTTTATGTCAGGCTCATTATCATTCTTCAAAATCTTCTTTTGTTTTTCTGCCTATGGGATTTGCCATTGCTGCCTCGTGAAGCGCGGCATTGTCCAGATGGGTGTATATCTGCGTTGTATTCAGATTGCTGTGGCCGAGGACTTCCTGGAGCGCACGGGTGTCCACGCCGTTTTTCAGCATAAGAGTGGCGGCTGTGTGGCGCAGCTTATGCGGAGAGTAGCGGCTGGCATCAAGTCCGGCTTGCAGCAGCTTTTTATCGACCATTTTCTGCACGCCGCGGACGCTTATACGGCGGTTATCGCGGCTGATGAACAGCGCGTTTTTGTCCTCAGGCGGGAGCTTTTCACCGTTGCGGACGGCGAGATAGTCATCGATTGCTTCACGGCAGCCGTCGGCAAAGAACACAAAGCGCTCTTTGTTGCCCTTGCCGAGAACGCGCAGATGATCCTCGTATATATCCGTGGTGTTCAGCGAGACGAGCTCTGAGACGCGCAGACCGCATGACAGGAACAGCATCAAGATGCAGTAATCCCGGTACTCGAATGGCCCATCGCAGGCCGCCAGCAGCCGCTCACACTCCGATTCCTCAAGGTACTTCGGCAGAGACGCCTGCCGCTTCGGCATGTCCAATTCCTGACACACGTTATAATCCAGCAGATGCCGCTTGGCGGTAAGATAGCTGAAGAAGGATTTGACCGACGATGTGCGGCGGCAGCGGCTGGCAGCTGATAGTGCGTTCGGCGTATCCTCAAGCTCCGGAGAAAACGACTGGTAACGGTAAAGCTCCTCAATGCGTATCGACTTTATAAAATCGATATCTATATCCGTTATATCTATCTCATTAAACGGAAGCTCTCGCGGAACAAGATGTCTGCGCCGTTTCAGATAACGAAAAAGAATTTTCAAATCTAAATAATATCCCGCGACGGTTTTATCCGAGTGTCCCCTAACGGTCGAGTGGTATTCCAGAAACTCCATAAGAATATCGGGGATATCGTTTATTTGGTCGAGATTCATGTTATGTCTCCTGAACTGCATGTCTAAGTTCGCTTAATTTATATTATGCGAAGTTAGATAAGGATTTAATAAAGACCAAAGCCGGTCTTTTTTCTGCATGTTCATTGTACCCTATCGACACAGGGCTGTCAACATAATTATGCAAATAAAAACTGCCGATTACAAGTCGGCAGTTTTTATTATTTTCCGCTTTTATATTTGAGCGTAGTTATGAGTGACTCACTCGTTACACGTATCGTATTGAGGATCGTTACAACGGCCGCGACAAAATCTATAAAGATAGCAAACCACAGATTGCAGTACCCTACGATACTCAGGAATATCAGCAAAGCTTTTACGATAAACGCAATCAGCGCATTTTCAATCGCGATCTCGCGCACGCGGACTGCGACCTGTCTCGCGAACGGAATGTTGTTGATATACTCATGGTCGACTATCGCGTCGGCATACTTGCTCTTCTTCCCTACGCGCATGTCTATGGCCGCCGGGCTGTGGCACTCAATGCCGCTTGCGTAAACAAATATAACATTTGTCTTCGCCTTAGACGAAATATCACTTATAACTTCGAGACGCTTGTCTCCGCTGCACTGCGGGTACATTTCATTGAAGTTCATAAGCTCCGCAAACTGCTGTCCCGCTTCCTTGCTGTCGTCCGTCAGGAGAATGCATCTTGAAATGCCGACAGCCTTCATTTCAGGAACAAGGTTCTCGGTTTCATCATTGACGTCGGACGAGATCACAACCTTACCCATGACCTTGTTCGCAACGACCATATAGAAAACCTGACCGATAGCGGTATTGTCCTCCGGCAGCTGAACTCCTCTGCTGGCCAGAAAATCCTTCTCGGCAAAGACAACATCGATGCCGTCGATAGACAGCTCCACGCCGTAGCCCGGGATATCGCGGAAATCCTTTATAACGTCAAGGTGATATTCCTGATCGTAAGCGGCGGCAATCGCCTTGGCAACGGGCTGCTCAGAATAATACACCGCGTGAGCAACGAAGTTCATGAAAGTGGCGGAGTCGAGCACATCCGAATACATTGCAATGATGCGCGGACATTCATCGGCAAAAATACCGGCCTTGTCAAATATGGCAATATTGGCGTCCGCCATGCCCTCGAGATCCTTTGCGCTATTGAACACAACTCCCTGCTGAGCACTATAGCACAAACCGACGATACCGGAGAGCGGAATGGAGACGACAATAGACATCGGCGTTGCGATCAGGATGATCATCAGCGCGCGGTGAACAGATACGATATAGCTATAATTTGTAAATATCGGCAGAGCGACAGCGTATGCCAGCGCGAGGAATACCGCGACCTTAAGCACAGATCCGGAGCTGCTGAGCATGACCTCATGGATGTTAAGAGGCGCTGCGTTCTTGTCCTCAACCGCGGCTTTGACCTTCGCGGTGACCTCTTCGTCCTGATATACAAGCAGTTCAAGCGCGGCCTTCTCGGTATGATCCTTCGCATAGTTGAGGAGGAGCTGACCTATCTGATAAAGCAGAACGACTGCCGCACCTTCTATTGCAAAGCCGATAAAGAATGCTATGACCGACACAATGACAACTACGACCGAGGTGGCAAGATACCTGCCGTTTTCAACATCCGAAACTGCTTCCATGACGATGTCGTACCCGGCAGCAGCGGCGGCAAGAACGAGCAGAATTATGCTGACAAAATCAGGCATGCTTATGATAAGAGAAACGGCAAAAATCACCGTGGCCAATACAAGTCTGATGACCACAGTATTCCCGCGCGCGCTGAGAGAACTAAGCGCACTGACAGCCTTTGAAGGCTCTTTTGCCGCTGTATGCCTGCTTTTGACATGTTTCTGGCTCATCTTGCCACCTCCTATAGTTTATGTGTCTGTATACAGTATAGCCTTATCAGGCCTTTCCGTCGCAGCCGAGCACATCGACGATCTTGTGCTTGACCATTTCCTTTATAGCATCGCGGCCCGGCCCAAGGTACTGTCTGGGATCGAAGTGATCCGGATGCTCGTTAAAGTACTTGCGGATGCTTGCGGTCATTGCAAGGCGAAGATCGGAGTCAATGTTGATCTTGCAGACGGCCATGCTTGCTGCCTGACGGAGCTGATCCTCTGGGACGCCGATCGCGCCGGGCATATTGCCGCCGTTCTCGTTGATGATGCGTACAAATTCCTGCGGCACGGAGGAAGAACCGTGCAGGACTATCGGGAAACCGGGCAGGCGCTTCTCAACATCCTCAAGAATATCAAAGCGGAGCTGGGGCTTCGTGCCGGGCTTGAACTTATATGCGCCGTGGGACGTGCCGATAGCGATGGCCAGAGAGTCGCAGCCGGTGCGCTCGACAAATTCCTGAACGTCCTCAGGTCTGGTATAAGAGCTGTCCTCGTGGGAAACCTTAACCTCGTCCTCTATTCCAGCGAGGGTGCCGAGCTCAGCCTCGACAACGACGCCGTGGTCATGTGCATATTCAACAACCTGTCTGGTTATTGCGATGTTGTCCTCAAAGGGCTTGGAGGAAGCGTCTATCATAACGGAGGTGAAACCGCCGTCAATGCAGGACTTGCACAGCTCAAAGCTGTCGCCATGATCAAGATGCAGCGCGATGGGAAGCCCGGTCTCAATGATCGCAGCTTCGACCAGCTTCATCAGGTAAGTATGATTTGCATATTTACGTGCGCCCTTGGAGACCTGAAGAATAAGCGGAGCATTGAGCTCTGCGGCAGCTTCGGTTATCCCCTGCACGATCTCCATGTTATTGACATTGAAAGCACCGATTGCGTAGCCCCCATCGTATGCTTTTTTGAACATCTCAGTAGTAGTTACCAGCGGCATAATTTTTGATATCTCCTTCTCGATTTGCTAATTTTGTACAAAAAGCACATTTACAAATTCGCATTTATATTATATCCTCAAAAAAGCTTATAATCAATACTCAGTTTTTACAAAACTCATTTTAATAGAAACTATTTTCACGGGAGGATTTTGGCAATGTCAGAAAAATTGATCGGTGCATGTATATTCGGTCAGTCCGGAGGCCCCACCGCGGTCATCAACGCCAGTGCTTACGGCGTGATCGACACGGCTTTGAAGTCTGGCGCCATC
>CAKTIH010000038.1 GCA_934565615.1 uncultured Oscillospiraceae bacterium
GGATACTCGCAGCCGCTGGCGAGAATAAAGCCGCCGTCCTTCTTGTAGGCGTCGATCTGCTTGCGGCACTCCTCGCGGATCTCCTCCTCGGTGGCGCTGTAGATGAAGCCGGGCATGACATGACCCATAATGGTGATGTCCTTGCCGTATTTTTCCTTCAGCTCCGGGCGGATCTCGTCAAAGCTCCTGACCGGCGCGGGCTCGTCGGCATGCTCGCCGATATGCTTCTCCATCCACACCATGTCGTACCAGCGGCCGAACTTATATGCGCAGCCCGTGAACCTGCCGACGAACCTGTAGCCAAGGTGCTCATGGAACTGCTCGCTGTTGAGCGTCAGGTACTCGTCAGGCACCGTCGGGTGCGCGATGCAGGCGTTGACGTTCGTGATGTTCTGGAGCTTCAGCGCGCCCTCAAGCGCGGTGTAAAGGAGCTTACCGAGGCCGAGGTGCTTTGCGTCGGCGCGGACATATATGCTCGTCTCCACCGCCCACGCGTAGGCGGCGCGCTCCTTGAACGCGGAGGCGTAGGCGTAGCCCATTATCTCGCCGGCGCGCTCGGCGACAAGATATGGATAACGGCTGAGCGTATGCTCGATGCGCTCTCTGAACTCCTTTGTCGACGGAACCTCGTATTCAAAGGTGATGGCCGTGTTTTCAACGTAGGGCGCGTAAATTTCCAGCAGCTTCTCCGCGTCCTCGCCTCTTGCAATTCTCACATGGCAGCTTTCCATGCCGCATACCTCTTTTCATTATATGAATTTAGCTGCAATATTAGCACAGTGCCGCCCCGTTTTCAACAGCATATCGCGTGAATTCTCAGACATTTAGTCAAGATTGTACTTGTAATAACGTCGGATTGATAGTATAATACAAAAAGCTTAAAAAATTAAAAGCAAAGGCTGGATCTGATATGAGTACATACAAGCGCCGCTTCGGCGACAGAAAGGAAGGTCGGCTTCTCCGTTCCCTTCCCGCTTTCTCCAAGTTCATCCCCTATATCATGCCCACGCGCAACGACGCCTCCAACCAGTATGAGGAGAGCTTTGAGGTCTCAGATGTTGACCGCCGCCTGCGTCAGCTCCGCGTTCAGGGCTATAAGGGCATCGGCATTCTGCACTTTATCATCGCGGCATATATCCGCGGCGTGTCCATGCTCCCCGGCATCAACCGCTTCGTCGTCGGCCGCCGCATCTACGCAAGGGACGATATCTCCGTCGTCATGACCGTCAAGCGCAGCCTCTCCGTCGACGCTACGGAGACGACCATCAAGGTCCACTTTGAACCGACCGACACTATCTTCGACGTCTACCGCAAGATGAACGAGAAGATCGATGAGATCAAAGCTTCCGACGAAAGCAACAACACCGAGGCAGTTGCCGAGACCTTCTGCCGCGCGCCGCGCTTCCTGCTTCGCTTTGCGCTCGCGATCGTCCGCATGATGGACTATTTCGGCTGGCTCCCCGAGAGCCTGACCGAGGCAAGCCCCTTCCACGGCTCGATGATCATCACCGACCTCGGCTCTCTGCGCATTGGGCCCATCTTCCACCATATATATAACTTTGGTACGCTCCCTGTGTTCATCGCCTTCGGTGCGAAGCGTCATGCTTATGAGCTTGACCGCCACGGCAACATGGTCGACCGCAAGTATGTTGACTGCAAGTTCGTCATGGACGAGCGCACGGTCGACGGGCACTATTACGCCCAGTTCCTCCAGGCGATCCGCTACCTGTTCCAGCACCCCGAGGTCGTCGAAGCGCCTCCCTCCAGAGTCATTGACGATATATATTGATAAGCTTCATGTAAAAAATTCCCGGACAACAGTCCGGGAATTTTTTACATCCGTGAATAGTATATCGCACTGACGGCTTGGGCAAACTGCGCCACCGTCACGTCTTTTCTCGCGGCAAGCTGCCGCATAAGGCCGCTGCGGGCAAGGCCGTCGTCCGCGGCGATAAGGCTCACCTCCGGCATGGTGCCTGCAAAGCCCTCCTGTATGAGTCTGAAGCAGCTCTCGTTCTTCACAAAGCGCCCGAACAGGAAGCGCCTGTCCGTGCCGGTATCGAGCAGATACTCCATCTCCTTTGTGAGCTGCGCAAGGTTCGCGCCCACGCGGCGGAATATCTCGCATGCGGCTTCATCGCCCTTCGCCGCTGCGTTCATGATATGCTCAAGGCAGGGCTTGCGCATGTCCTCGGGTGCGGTGATAATGCTGAGCACACCCCCACACTCCTCGGTGAAGCCGTCGAGCAGCGCCGGTTCAAGCTGCTGCGCCATGCGGTAGGCCGCGGCCTGACCGAGATAGCGCCGCACACCGGCAAGCCCGGAGTTCTCATTGCGCACCGAGCGCAGATCCTCAGGCGCGTACTCTTTCTGTTTCGCGCTGCCGAGGTCGAGCAGCAGGTCATACAGCTCAAGCGGGATGGCCGGTATCCCCCCGTCGGCCTTTATCCAACCGGAGCCGAGATCGGTACCCAGCGAGTGGGCGATAACGCCGCTCTCGCCGAGCTGCGCGTCACCGTCCTGCGCAAGCTCCGCCGCGGCGCTGAAGGCCGCCATAGGCCCGTCGTTTATTATCCGCACCTTAATGCCGTCCATGCAGAAGTGCGCCATGCTCTCGCCGACGGCGGCAAGCTTTGCAAACTCGGTCTCATAATCGAGCACCGTGTTCTCGCGCATGCCCTTTGTCTTGGGCGTCTCGCCGCCGAGGATACGGTCGTTGATGACGACATCCGGGAAGCTCAGTCCTATACCGGAAAACAGCGGCAGCTCCGCCGCGGCACTCTCGCAGGCGATTATCGCCGCGTCCATTTCCGTGTCTGCCGCATCCTTGCGCAGCGCCGCAGCAAGCAGGTGCTGGCACTCCGCATCCTCAGGCATACCGTCCGCTATCACGCAGGCGCGCATGAGCCTTATGAGCCGCAGCATCGGCTCGGTTATGCCCTCGGCGGTCGGGCTCGCCGCAGGGTTCCAGTCGTATTCCTTCACGGCGAGGAGTCTGCCGTCGAGCGATACTGCAAGCTTTATATCCGTCCCGCCGACATCCATGCCGCAGTATGCGCCGTGCGCACAGCCGTCCACCGCCGCGCGCAGCTTATCTCCGAGCTGTCCGACTGCTTTCGCGGCTGTGCTTTTCAGTTCGGACATGGCGGCGATGTCGCCGATCTTCATCTCAAACGGCACATTGCCAGTGCCGCGGCAGAGCCGCGCGGCAACATTCAGCACCTTTTTGAGCCCCGGTACATTCCTGAAAGCCGCAATGCATTCTTCAACGAGAGCGGCCATTTCGGAATCATTCGTGTCAAAACACACCGTCAGCTCCCTGCCGCTCCAGCAGGAGAGCACATTGAAGATGCGCGCGGTGAGGTAGTCTCTGACGAAACCGCGCTCCTGCGCATTGCTCCAATGCGGCACAGGGCAGCCATAGCCGCGCCCGCTGCCGTCAAGGCAGGTGAGGCGCAGCGCCAGCGGCCGTGCGTTCTTATCCGCGTCAAACGCGGCTCTTATGTCGTTTATCCAGACAGCCTCCCCCTTTTGGGAGAGGCTGCAAAATTTATTCAGCATGTTTTATACTTCCTTTGCCGGTATCCCCTGAGCCCGCAGCTCGCGGCGAAGACGGGCGACATCGTCATAGAACACACTGCCGTTCATGCCGGTCATGCGCGCGCTCTCAATGTTGGCGGCGTTGTCGTCAACGAACCAGCACTCCTCAGGGTTCAGCCCGAAGCGAGAGTACAGCAGCTCATATATCTCGGGAAACGGCTTCATAAGCTTCACGTCCGCCGAGACGAGCTTCCCGTCAAAGCACTCCGAGCCGGGTATGCGCTCAAAGTACAGGTTCAGCGCCGAGGATGCATTGGAGAGCAGATATATCCCATAGCCGAGAGCGCGCAGCTCACGCACGAGCTCTGCCATGCCGGGCACGGGCATGAACTCTCCCTGCCACCAGCGGCAGGTGAGCTCCTCCGCCGCGGCATGGAGACGCTCCGGCAGACGGCGGCACATCGCCGCGGCGGCCTCCTCGGGCAGCATGGTCCCGTGATCCGCCGCCACCCAGTCGGCGCTGCGGTATACCTCGCGCTCCAGAAGCTCCGCGTCCTCGCCGGTATAGCCGAGGCGGGAGATGTACACCTTGGGGCTGAAATACATGAGCACATGCCCCATGTCAAAAACGATGTTTTTTATCATACGCTCTCTGCTTTCTCTTTTTTGTGGAACACCGCGCCGAGCTTGTCAAAGCGCCTGCGCCACTTTGCGCGCGCTTCGAGACGCTCGCCGAGGTCACGCGCACCGACGCCGTAAACCAGATAGAGTATCAGGCCGCTGACCAGCATGATGAACACAGTAGATGCGCAGCGGCGGCCGGAGGCGTTGACATTGTAGCCATACAGACCTTCCTCGGCGCACATCGACTGGATGACCATCGCGTAGCTCGTGCCGTAGGACGAGGCAAATGTAGCGGACATGTCGTACTCGGTGAACAGGGCGTTGAAGTTCAGCGCGAACACAGCCAGTACGCTCGGCAGGATTATCGGCAGCTTCACGCGCATGAAGGTCGTGAAGCCGTTCGCGCCCATGTTGCGCGCCGCGTCCTCAAGCTCCTCGTCTATCGCGTAGAACGATGCGCGTATCATGCGCAGCGAGAACGGCAGCTTCACCACCGTGTAGGCCATTACGATCAGCAGCCGCACATTCTGCGCATAGTAGAGGTTCACATTGCCGACATACCAGATCGCGTCGGAATTGAAGTAGGTGCGGTAGGAATAGCAGATAAGGATAGTCGGCAGCAGCCACGGGAAGAGCAGGCAGTATTCAAGGATGATGCCGGACTTCTTATTTTTGTTCTTGAAAATGTAGTTGCACGCGACCACGACGATCAGACAGGCCAGCGCCGCCGCGATGATCGACAGGACAAAGCTCAGCTTTATGCCGCCGAGGGTCGCGTCGTTTGCGAACAGACCGGATATCGAGCCCTCGCGCAGCTTGTATTTGCCGCGGTTGGTGAGGTACATGTAGTCCTCTTTGCCGAAGTAGTTTATAAGCGTCCACTGGGAGAAGTCGAGCTTCTTCATGCGTATGGCGCTGTAGGTCTGGAACGAGAATATGATTATCATCACGACCGGGATCATGTAGATGATAAAAAGTACGTAGGCATAGACATGCGCGAGCACGTTCGCGATGGGGTTTGTGATTTTCTGCTTCTGGAGCTTTGCCTTGGTCTTGGAAACGGAGAGGTAATGCCCCTTGCGCTCGTAGGCCGAGAGCACCGTCAGCAGGATGATCGTGAACATTGCGAGGATTATGGACAGCAGCGCCGCGCGCGCCTGTGGGAAGGCTTCGTCCGCGACGGAGGAACCGGCCAGACGGACGATCTCGGGGTTAATGGAGTCATAGCCCAGCAGGGTAGGGGCGGACATTGCGCACAGACCCGTGATGAAGGTCATGACCGTGAGGGAGAACATCGTGGGTATAAGCGTCGGGAAGACTACCTTCCAGAGCACCTTAAAGGGCTTTGCGCCCATGTTGCGCGCGGCCTCGACGGTGTTGTAGTCAATGCCGCGGATGGCGTTTCTGAGGAAGAGCGCGTGGTTACTGGTGCAGGCGAAGGTCATTGTAAACAGCACCGCGCGAAAGCCCGTGAACCAGTTCTTGTTCATGCCGGGGAAAGCGTTCACGAGCGCGTCGGTCAGGATGCCGTCCGGCGCATAGAGGAACAGATAGCCCGTGACAAGGGCGACGCCGCTGTAGATAAGCGTCGTCATATAGCCAAGGCGCAGGATACGCGCGCCCTTGATGTCAAAATACTCCGTCAGCAGGACGATGGAAACGCCGACGACGTTCACCGTCACGACAAGGCAGAGCGCAAGCTTCAGCGAGTTCCAGACGTATTTGCTCATGTTGCCCGCGAAGAAGAAGCGGATGACCGCAAGCGGGTCGCGCTCACCGGCGGCGTTCGTGGTGTTGAAGATGCTCATGAGCGTGTTGAGACAGGGCAGCAGCATGAAGCCGAAGAACAGGTAGATAAACAGCCCGAGCCCTATTATGCGGAACACAAATTCCGGCGAGACGCGCCGGTCAAGGCTCTTTCCCATTACTTCACCTCCGCCTCGGCGGCGGGCTCATAGGCCATGATATCACGCGGGTTGAACACGGCCTTTACCTTCTGGCCGGCGTCATAGATATTGACGCCGTCGTTCTTCTCGATGACCTTGATGGTCTGGCCGCAGACGGTTATGTAATACTTGATGTAGAGCCCGTAGTACTCAAGACTCTCGACAGTGCCGTCAAGCGCGATCTCGCCCTCGCGCGGCTGCACGTTCACGTGGATGCGCTCAAGGCGGATATAGTTGTGCTTCGTCTGGTCGACCGGTGCGCCCATATTGATAAGCTCATTGACGATACCCTCGCCGAGGCGGTTGATATCGCCGATGAAGTTGCAGACAAATTCAGTTGCGCTGTGGTTATAGACCTCGTTCGGAGTGCCGACCTGCTCAATGACGCCGCTGTTGAACACGGCGATGCGGTCAGAGAGCGTCAGCGCCTCCTCCTGGTCGTGGGTGACATAGATGGTGGTGATGCCGAAATCCTTCTGCATCTTTTTAAGCTCGTTTCTGAGCTGGACGCGCAGCTTCGCGTCGAGGTTTGAAAGCGGCTCGTCCATGCAGATTATCGCCGGACCCGTAACAAGGGCGCGGGCGATGGCGACGCGCTGCTGCTGGCCGCCGGAGAGCTGCGAGACGGCTTTTTTGAGCTGCTCGTCACTGAGATCGACCTTCTTTGCGATCTCGCGCACGCGCTTGTCGACCTCCGCCTTCTTCATTTTCTTGATCTTGAGACCGAAGGCAATGTTGTCATAAACCGTCATCGTCGGGAACAGAGCATAGCTCTGAAACACGATGCCGATGTTTCTGTCCTCGATGGGGACATGGGTGATATCCTTGCCGCCGACAATAACGGTGCCTTCCGCGGGCTCAATGAAGCCGGTGAGAGTGCGCAGTGTCGTAGTCTTGCCGCAGCCGGACGGGCCGAGGAAGGTAAAAAACTCTCCCTCTTTCACATGTACGTTGATGCCGTGCAGCGCGGTAAAGTCGCCGAACTTCACGACGATGTCATTGAGCCTTATCATAGCGGTTCTCCTTGATTCCGATAAATTTATTTAGTGATATGGCGAGCCGGAAGGCTCGCCATATCCAAATGCTTTTTAGTTAGATGCGGATCAGCCGGCTGCCTGAGTCAGGGTCGCCCAGTCAAGATTGTCCCAATCGGGCTCAGCAACTGCTGCGCTCTGGTCTGCCCAGTAGAAGCCGAGGTTGGTCATGATGTTGGTCCACTCGCTGGAGTGAGCGGCAACGTACTCGGCATAGTTCATATCGGTGCCTTCAACATTGGTGAGGGCGAAGTTCTTCAGAGTGTAGATAGCAGGAACGCCATCGGGGTAGAGGATGTCGGCAGCGGCGGTGTTGCAGGGATAGGAGTCGAACTCTTCGCCCCATGCAGCCTGAACGTCAGCGGAACCGAACCACTCTGCAAAGGCCTTGACAGCCTCGGTCTCTTCATCGGTACGGCCGGCCTTATCAAGGATGCCGATGTACTCGGCGATGTAGTAGGTGCCGTCGTCTATGTCAACGAGCGCCCAGTTCTCAGGTTCCATGGTGCCGAGCAGGGGATTCTCGGAGCTGTCAGCGGCGGAGTCGATCTTACCGTAGAGAGAGGAGGAGTAGAAGGTGGAGACCTGTACGTCGCCCTTGTTCAGGGGCTGGAAGCCGTACTTGTAGTCGTCATCGGAGGAGTAAACGCCGTCGGCGCAGTACTTCCACAGGGTCTTCCAACCGTCGAGGCTGATGCCGCCGGCTTCGGAAGTGGGATCAACAAAAGCGTAGAGCATTGCGGAGTTGATGTTGGCGTTGGTAGTGCCGCCGACCTTGTTCTGGCGGTACCAGCTGTAGCCGCAGTCAACGATGTCTGCCCAGTGCTGGAAGTGCAGAGCCTCGCCGTTGGTGCCGAGCTCATCGGTACGGTAAAGCATCAGGACGTTCTGGATAACAAGGCCGTAAGCCGCGCCGGGGTATGCGTACTCACCGACTTCTGCTGCCCAGGAGGGAGTCCAGTCGACCAGCTTGAGGTTCTCGTAGGTGCCGCCGACGACCTGGCTCCAGCGGGTCTCGTTCAGACCGAAGAGGATGTCGCCGTCCTTGTTCTCATTTGCGGCCTGGATGGCTGCGGTGTCACCGGAGATGACGCTGTTGTCATCGATGGAGATGGTGAAGCCCGCGTCCTTTGCCTCGTTAATGAGCCAAGTGGTACGTTCGGTGGAGTTGGAGTTGGAGTAGATGCGGATGGTGTAGCCGGAATAATCCTTCTCGGCTTCTGCGGGCTCGGCAGCGGGCTCAGCCGCGGGAGCCTCAGTTGCAGCAGCGGTGGGAGCAGAGCTCTGGCCGCATGCGCAGAGAGCAAAAACCATTGCAAGCGTGAGGATCAGTGCAAGTGCTTTTTTCATCGTGTAGATCTCCTTTTTAAAATTTCAGCTTTTTGTCACTGTGAATATGTGACAAGCTGATACTATTATAAAGGCTTTTGCCCCAAAAAGGGACGGGACAAAACTGCGATAACACCGCGGATTCTGTCCGCACCCGCTCCCGGCGCAACGAAATTTCACGGCCGTTTTTGTGCACATTCAACAGTTTCGGTACATTCTGGCCGTATTGCCCATCCTTCGTCTTTACCCAGCCATCCCAAACTTTTCGCCCGTATTCCCGGCTTTGCAGAGTTCTCTGCCCTCACGCATCCCCAGCCTCGCAGAGTTTTTCGCCGCGCACGGCGAAAAACAATTCAGATACATTTTTCGCAAGGGCGTGTACCTTGCGAAAAATACTTTGCGCGGAGAGAGTGTGTTTGCGCCCGCCAATAGCGGGCACAAACGCGCGGTTCGGAGCGAAACCTATTCGTCGAAATCCTTGGATTTCGACGAGATTATCGGCATCTATCCTGATACTCGGACGGGGCAAGCCCGGTGAGTTTCTTGAAGGTGCTGCCGAAGTATGCAACGTCCTTATACCCGACCATGCCTGCGACCTCATACACCTTGCAGCGGCTGTCGCGCAGAAGCTTCATCGCCATGTGTATGCGGTACTGCGTGAGATAGCCGACGACGGTGTACTTCGTCTCCTTCTTGAACACATGGCTCAGGTGTCCTTCACTCACACCGAGGTGCTGGGCGATCTCGGTTATGTTTATGGAGCTTTCGGCATAGTGCTCAGAGATATACTCCATCGCTTCGAGCACGTAGCGGCTCTTGTCGCCCTTGGCAAGCGGCAGCTCGTCCGAGACGCTCAGGCCGCTTTTCTCCTGCTCCTTGCGGTGGATGCGCTCAATGGCAGCGACAAGCTCCTTATCCTGAAAGGGCTTGAGCAGATAGTCCGCCGCGCCGAATTGGAGCGCCGAGCGCGCGTAATCAAAATCGCTGTACGCCGTGAGCATGATGACGTGCGCGCGGCTGCCGCGGCGGCGCAGCTCCTGCATCATGGCAATGCCGTCCATCTTCGGCATGCGCACGTCGGTGATTATAAGATTTGGGCTATACTGTTCGGCGGCGGCTATGCCCTCCTCGCCGTTTGACGCCTCGCCCACAACGACGCAGCCCATCGAAGCCCAGTCCACGCCGAGGACTATCCCGCGGCGCACGACCGCCTCATCGTCAACGATCAGAACCTTCAGCATTGTCCGTTTTCTCCTTCATCTTCATCGGCAGTCTCAGCTCAACGCAGCTGCCCTCTCCGGGCGCGGCGCTTGCCGATATGCCGTATTCCTCGCCGTAATACAGGCGCACTATTCTGTCGACATTTCTCAGACCCAGATGCCCGGCGGGCATTTCGCGGTCGGGGCTGTTGAGCCGGTTGAGTATCTCCTGCGGGATGCCCTCGCCGTTATCCTGCACGCTCAGCACGAGCGTGCCGCTCTCCTCGCGCGCGGTGAGCTTCACATAGCCGTCGTCCATGTCCGCGACACCGTGGATTATCGCGTTTTCCACAAGCGGCTGGGTTATCAGCTTCGGCACAATACAGTGCTGGAAGCGTTCGTCCACATCCGTCTCCCACGCGAAGCGGTCCTCGAAGCGCAGCGACTGGATATCGAGGTACTTCTCCAACAGCTCAAGCTCCTCCTCAAGCGTGATGAACCTATCCCCGGATATCCCCGCGCGCAGGAGCGCGGCAAGGTTTGTCGCCATCGAGGCGACCTGCGGGACATGGTTCGTCACGCCGAGCCACTTCACGCTGTCGAGCGTGTTATACAGAAAATGCGGGTTGAGCTGCGCCTGCATCATGGATAGCTGCAATTCGTTTATCTCGCGCTCGCGCTGCACCGAGTGCTCAAGGTTCTGGCGGTATTCGCGCGTCATGCGGTTGAAGCTTGCGGTGAGCCTGCCCATCTCGTCGCTGCGGTCGCTGACAAGCTCGGTGTCATATTCGCCCTTTTCGACCCTGCCCATAGCGCTGTCAAGCTCGTTCACCGGCTTTGAGAGATAGCGGCTTATGAGCCATGCGCACAGCAGGCTCAGCACAAGGCATAGTAACCCCATCATAAAGCAGGTCTGATATATCGTGTCCGTCACCTGCGAGGTGTAGACCTTCGGCTGCTGGAGCACGAGGGTGAAGCCAGTGTCGGGTAAAGTGCGCAGGTAGAAGTTATACTCCCCTGCTCCGTTCAGCGAGCCTGTCTCAAGCAGCTGCCCGCGCAGCGCATCTATCTTTTCCGCGGAGCCGATGCTGTCCGAGGAATACACCTGCCGCCATGTCCCGTCGAGCAGGAGCACATCGTTCTCGCGGACAAATTCATTGCCGAGAATGGCATTGAAGCTCTCCTGAGACACATGCGCAAGTATATAGCCCAGCACCGTCCCGCTGTGTGTACGCACGGCGCGCGCCATAACAAGACCGCCGCCCTCGTCCGCCTGACAGCTCAGCCCTTCGCTCTCCTCCGCGAGGCGCAGCGCGCCCCAGTGCAGAGGGAGCTTTTCATCCGTCAGGCTGACCGCGCTCGTATAGCGGCGGCTGCCGTCGCTGTCGTACACGTCAAAGTCCACGGAGCCGCGCAGCCCGCTCGTTGCAAGGTACAACACCTGATACAGCAGCTTTGAGTCGCTGCCGCCGCGCCGCAGCGCGCTGCGCACAACGATGCTGTCGGCAAGCTCCGCGGTCACGGAATCGACCTCGTCATATAATCCGTCGAACTGCCGCTCTATCCCGCCGAGCTCCTCAAGTGCCTGCTCGCGCAGCTGGCGGCGGCTCTGGCTCATGGCGATCTGCATGATGAAGATATCGCACAGCAGCATCGGCAGCAGAGTAACGAGCAGGACGGTCACGAATATCCGGTTCCGGAAGGAGCTTTTTATCCAGCCTTTCATCCCGCCGCACCTCCGTTCCAAAGGCGCAGTATATCACCCCGCCCGGCGCTCGCCGCGGCAAGGTCATAGTCGATAAGTGTTATCGCGCTTCCGTCGGCTTTCGTGATATCTGCGTCGGTACAGACGCTGCGGCGGTGCATAAGCTCCGGCAGCAGGCGCTGCATGTCCGGGGAGAGCAGGAAGTCGATAAACGCCTCGGCGTTCTCGCGGTGGGCGCAGTTATTGACGATCGCCGCGCCGTCGGGTATCGCGCTTGTTCCCTCCTTGGGGTAGACTATCGCAATGTTGTAGCCCTCGGCAATGCCGCTGAGAGCTATGTCCTCTACCGTCACGCCGATGTAGCATTTGCCCTCGGCCACAGTACTCACAACATCCCCGGAGCTTGGTAGAATTTTTCCTTCGAGATTCTGCCTGAACTCCGGCAGCAGCTCCTCCCTGCCGCCGAGTGCCTGAAGCATCGTACAGAGAGCTGTGTAGCTCGAACCCGAAACGTTGGGATCGGCAAAGGCGATCCTGCCGCGCCATGCATCGTCGAGCAGGCTGTCCCAGCCCGAGGGCATGTTGCGGCGCACAAGCTTGGTGTTATATATGAGCACGACCGGCAGCACCGAAAACGGCGTATAGCTGCCGTCAGCACTGCGGTATTCGGGGAGTATCCTGTCGTTATAAACGCTGATATACGGGCTGAAGCATTCAGCGTAGGCGCTGATGCTGTCGGCCCCGCCGCCGAGCATAAGGTCACAGTCCGTGCCGCCTGCGGCTATCTCGTCGAGCATCACCGCAGTGTCCCCGGTCCTGACCTCGACCCATATCCCTGTCCGCTGCTCGAACTCCTTGACTATCGGCTCATATACCTCCTCGCGGTGCGAGGTGTATATCACAAGGCGCTTATCCTCCGGCGGGGCAAAGCCGCCCTGATCCTGCGCAGCATCGCCTGCGCAGCCGGAAAGCAGCAGCGCAAGGGCGAGTACCGCCGCAGCTATTCTTTTTTTCACGCTCCCGCCCTCCATTAAGAAAATTTTATATTTTGATTTTATCATATTTGCGGCAGGATTTACAACAAAAATAAGCCCTGCTCCAAGCATAAAAAGGCTCCCCTTGTTTTTCAAGGGGAGCTGGCGCGCAGCGCCTGAGGGGATAAAGCCCTCGTTTTGCCGCTTACAGTATATGTACCGCGTCCGGATCGAAGCGCAGGCAGCACTCCTCGCCGACGGCATATATGCGCTTGTTCTTGGGGTTATTCTCGGTGAGCTTCACAAGGGTGTTCCCGACCATGACATGGTAGTTCTGGTACGAGCCCATGAAGCAGCTGAGCACGACCTTGCAGGGCAGACCGCCCTCGTCGGCAAGCGTTGCCGCCTCGGGACGCAGGACAAGCGTGTAGTCCTTCCCCGCTTCGAGCCCATCTGCCGCCGCGACGCGAAGCTCTGTGCCCTCGATGTTCATGACCGCCTGTGCGCCGTCAATGCTCTTGAGCGTGCCGCGCAGGAAGTTTGCCTCGCCGATGAAGTCGGCGACGAACTCGCTGTTCGGATGGTAGTAGATCTCCTGCGGGGTGCCGACCTGAGCGACAACGCCCTTGTTCATAATGATGATCTGATCCGACAGCGCCATTGCCTCGCTCTGGTCGTGCGTGACATAGATAGCCGTGATGCCGACTTCCTGCTGGATGCGGCGGATCTCCGTGCGCATTGAGACGCGCAGCTTCGCGTCGAGGTTCGAGAGCGGCTCATCGAACAGCAGGACCGATGGCTCGATGACCAGCGCGCGGGCGAGCGCGACGCGCTGCTGCTGGCCGCCGGAGAGCTGGTTTGTCATGCGCCCCTCCATCCCCGTCAGCTCGACGAGGTCGAGGATCTTCATGACGCGCTCCTTTATCTCATTCTTCGGCACCTTGCGCAGCTTGAGCCCGTAGGCGACGTTGTCGAACACGTTGTAGTGCGGCAGCAGCGCGTAGCTCTGGAACACCATCGCCGTGTCGCGCTTATTCGGGGTAAGCTCATTTATCGGCTCCTCGCCGAGGTAAATCTCGCCCTCGTCCGGGCTTTCAAAGCCCGCGATCATGCGCAGGGTCGTGGTCTTGCCGCAGCCGGAGGGGCCGAGGAGCGTCACGAAGCTGCCGGGTTCAATGTTGAGCGAGGTATCATGCACGGCATAGAAGTCCTTGCCGGTTTTGGGATCCTGATATATTTTGGAGATATGCTCCAGACGGACGCCTTTCTTTGTTTTTTCCATGGCTCAGTCGACCTCCTTGAGTTTCTTGCTGGTGCCGAAGTGCTTGATGAACAGGTTCATCAGCAGTACCGCGCCGTAAGTGATTATAATAAGAATGGTTGCAAATGCGCATGCGAGGCTGTAGGAGCCCTTCTCCGCAAACTCGTTGATCTGCACCGTGATGAGCAGAAACTGCGGCGTCACGAGCAGTATGATCGCGGAGATAGCGGTTATGCTGCGCACGAAGGCCGTGACAAGGCCGGAGAGGAAGGAGTCCTTAATGAGCGGTAGCGTCACGGTCATGAACACCTTGAAGCTGTCCGCGCCCATGTCGTAGGCCGATTCCTCGATGGACTTGTCTATCTGCCGCAGCGCGGAGATACCGCTGCGCGTACCGGTCGGCAGGGAGCGGACGACAAAGACGATGATGAGGATAAGCCCCGTGCCGTAGATGCCCTGCAAAAAGCCCGTGTGGAACACGCCGCTTGCAAAGCCGCGGATGTAGCCGACGCCGAGGACCGTGCCGGGGACTGCCATTGCGAGCATGGACACCGCCTCGATAAAGCCCTTGGCCTTGAACTTGCGCTTTACGACGAGGTAGGAGATTATCATGCTCAGCAGCGCCGTTATCGGGGCGGCGATCAGCGAGAGCACGAAGGAGTCACGGAATGCCTGGAAGCCGTGGTAGCGCGTGAAGACGAGCTTGAACCACTTGCCCGTGAGCGGGAAGAACTTATATCCCCAGGTCGGGAAGAAGGAGCCTATCGGCACGCAGATATACATCAGGATAACGAAACCCGCAGCAAGCCCGCAGAGCACCGTCAGCGGAACGCGCACGCTCTTGTCCTCGATGAGCATCCTGCCGCGCGAGGCCTTGCCGGTCAGCGTCGCGGCGGTCTTGGCTTCAAGGTAATACTTCTGCACGGCGAACATCAGCAGTGTTATGCACAGCAGCACGACCGCCATCGCCGCGGCGCCGGCCTTGTCGTAGGCGCCGGTGATCTGAAGATAGATTGTCGTTGCCAGCGTGTCATACGAGCCGCCGATTATCATGGGGTTAGCAAAGTCCGCGATGGACTCGATGAAGGTCACAAGGAAAGCGTTGCCGAGGCCGGGGAGCATCAGCGGCAGCGTCACGCTCGTAAACACCTTCATGCGCCCCGCGCCCATGTCGCGCGCGGCCTCCTCAAGCGAGGGGTCGATGTTCTTGAGCAGTCCCTTGAGCATCATGTAGCAGACCGGGAAGAAGGTCAGCGTCTGGACAATGACGATGCCCCAGTAGCCGTAGACGCTGTTGTCGTAGATGCCGAGCAGGAAGCGGGTGATGATGCCCGCCTTGCCGAAGAGCATTATCATCGACAGCGACAGCACGAACGGCGGCGACACGACCGGCAGCATCGACACGACCTTGAACAGGCCGCCGACGAATTTGTTCATGCGCACATAGACCTCGACGTATGCGAACAGCAGACCTATGAGCGCGGAGAGTATGCCGACGAGGAAGCCCACCTTCAGCGTGTTCGTTATCGCCTTGGTGAAGGTCGGCATATTGAAGATGCGCTTGAAGATATCAAAGGTGAGCCCGTTGTCGCTCACGAAGCTATCCACCAGCAGTATCGCCAGCGGGTAGAGAATAAACAAAGTCAGAAATGTTATCAGCACGACGATGGTCGTGACCATGATCGGGTCGGCCATGAGCTTCTTCCGATCCAGCGCCGCGCCCTGGCTTCTTGCCATATGTATTCTCCTCTCTTTGAAAGGATATCGGATTCTTGATCAGATTCTAAAAAAGGAAGGCGGCAGCGCCGCCTTCCTTGCGGATATTATTGATTACTCGGTCTTGAAACGATCCGCACCGGTGTCAGCGCCGGCAGCGGCGATAGCGTTCATGACTTCCTCAATGTAAGTGCCGATGTTCTGCTTTGCATCCTCGAAGTCATAGTCCATGACGTTGTCGGGATCAAGGCCGAACTCTGCTGCCTGAGTGGGCTGCTCGGCGTTGTCGATGACGAGGAACTGGTAGGAACCGTTGTCCTTGGCGAGGTTCACGCAGTCGGGAGACAGAGCATACTCGATCCAGAGCTTTGCAGCGTTGGGGTGAGCGCAGCCCTTGAAGATAGCGGTAGCGCCTATCTCGAAGGAGGTGCCGGTGCTGGGGATGATGAGCTGGATGTTCTGATAGCCGTTGTCAACGATCTGGGTGATGCCGTCATGCAGGAAGCCGATGCCGATGACGCACTCACCGGTGCCGACGTTCTTGGACGGGCC
>CAKTIH010000039.1 GCA_934565615.1 uncultured Oscillospiraceae bacterium
GAATATATCCGCGGCAAGGGCCGCCGCGCCATCATCATCCGCGCCGACGTCAGCAAGGAAGAGGACGTCATCCGCATGATCGAGACCGTCGATAAGGAATTCGGCCGTCTCGATATTCTCTGCAACAACGCCGGTGTCAACAGCAACCGCAACATCTATGACATGACCCTTGAGGACTGGCAGCGTGTGCAGAACACCAACATCACCGGCGCGTTCCTGTGCAGCAAATACGCCATCCCCGTCATGAAGCGCAACCACTATGGGCGCATAATCATGACCTCCTCCGTCACCGCCCAGCAGGGCGCGCTGTTCGGCCAGGTGCATTACGCCTCCACCAAGGGCGCGCAGCAGTCCTTTGCAAAGACGCTTGCCCGCACCGTCGCGCTCGACGGCATCACTGTCAACTGCGTCGCCCCCGGCACACACATGACCGAGACACTGCATGAGATCCTCGTCAATTCCGACCCGCACCGTCTTGACGCCGCGATAGAGCGCACGCCAATGGGCAAGATCGGCACCTGCGAGGACGTCGCCTATGCCGTCGTGTACCTTGCCTCCGAGGAGGCCGGGTATGTCACCGGCGCCTGCATCGACGTTAACGGCGGCTGCTACATGCGTTCCTAAGATTTTCTATATTTTTCCTCCCTATATAGATTATAGAGCCCCCGGGTACACCCTGCCTTTTCGGCAGATGTACCCGGGGGTTCTGTTCATAGCGCTAACACGCTTCTATTTCCTTCAGCGTCAGGTCGCGCCCGGTGAGCGGCGTGAGCTTCTCTCCCCCGCAGTCCGGGCAGCGCAGATGCTCAAGCTCGGCGGTGAACTCCGCGCCGCAGTCAAGGCAGCGCGCCGTACCCGGCAGCGTCTCGACGACGAAGCACGTGTCCTGATACGCCGTCCCGTCCGTCACGGCTGTCCAGCAGTCAGAAAGATACGCCGGGATGACGCCCGAGAGCGTGCCCACCTCGACAGTGACCTTCTTCACGTACTCGAGCCCTTCGTCCTTCGCGACGCTGTCGACCATTTTGAGCAGCGCGTCGCATATACCCAGCTCGTGCATTACTTTGCGACCGCCTTTTTGACGATGCCGCCGGTGCGCTTGACAAGATTCTCCGCGACCTTGATGGGCATGGCCTCAAAGGGCTTTGCGTGCCAGTCGCGCACCTTCTTGAGATGGATGGCGTCGAATTTGCACTTGGTGGTGCACAGGCCGCAGCCGATGCAGAGATAGCTGTCGACCTTCGTCGCGCCGCAGCCGAGGCAGCGGGCGCACTCCTTACGCACCTGCTCCTCAGTGAAGGTCACACGCGCATCCGCAAAGGTCTTGGCCTTGGCCGCGTTGTAGCCCGGCTCCTGGCGGCGGTCATTGTCAAACGATGCCACATCGAGCATGACATGCTCCTTGTCGAGCACCCGGTACTCGCGTCTGTCGCGCCCCGCGGTCAGCGTCTGGCCGGGATGGACATAGCGGTGCAGCGATATCGCCGCTTCCTTGCCCGCGGCTATCGCGTTGATGGCGAAGCTCGGGCCGGTGTAGCAGTCGCCGCCGACGAAGATATCCGGCTGCGCAGTCTGATAGGTCAGGGCATCGGCCTCGGCGGTGCCCTTCTTCGTCGTCACGAGCCTCCCCACATCGAGTCCGCCCCAATCGACGGTCTGGCCTATCGCGCCGATCACGCTGTCAAGCTCTATCGTCTCAAACTTTCCGGTGCCGACGCTTATGCGGCGTCCCTTCTCGTCAGGCTCGCCAAGCTCCATTGCTTCGACCTTGAGCGCGCTGACCTTACCGTCACAGCCGGTGATCTCTATCGGAGCACTGAGGAAGCGGAACTTCACGCCCTCTTCCATAGCCTCCTTGACCTCCTCGGGGTCGGCAGGCATTTCGTCCTGAGAGCGGCGGTAGATGATATAGGTCTCCTCCGCGCCGAGACGCACCGCGCTGCGGCACACATCCATCGCAACGTTGCCGCCGCCGATGACCGCACAGCGCTTGCCGACTGCGGGCTTATTGCCGAGGTTTACCTCGCGCAGGAACTCCACGCCGCCGAACACGCCTTCAAGCTCCTCGCCGGGGATATTGAGCTTTGCAGACTTCTGCGCGCCGATGGCGAGATAGAAGCCCTTAAAGCCCTCATCCCGCAGCTGCTGTATCGTGACGTCCTTTCCGACCTCGACGCCGCAGCGGAACTCCACGCCCATCTCGCGGAGGATGTCTATTTCGGCATTGAGCACATCCTTTTCAAGACGGAAAGCGGGAATGCCGAGCGTGAGCATACCGCCGGGGACAGGATTGCGGTCGAACACCGTGACGGGGTAGCCCTTGTTCGCAAGGTAATATGCGCAGCTCATACCCGCGGGCCCCGCGCCGATGATTGCTATTTTCTCGGTATAGGGCCTGCCGATCTGGTTCACCATCTTGGGGATAAACCGCGTCGCTTCGTTCATGTCGTGGTCGGCGATGAAGCGCTTGACCTCGTCTATCGCGACAGCTTCGTCAACGCTGCCGCGGGTGCATTCGGCCTCGCAGCGTTTGTTGCATATGCGCCCGCAGACTGCCGGGAACGGGTTTTCTTTCTTTATAAGCTCCAGCGCATCGGTGTATCTGCCCTGCGCGGCAAGCTTCAGATAGCCCTGCACGGGGACATGCGCAGGGCAGGCGGCTTTGCAGGGCGCAGTGCCGGTGGGCAGAACGTCCTCGCGGTTCTCGCGGTAATTTTCATTGACTGCCTTGGCGAAATTGAAGGTCTCTGTGACCTTGGTGTATTCCGGTTCCGGCAGCGCACAGTCGGCGCAGAGCTTCTGGCCGAGCTTCAGCGCGTTTCCGGGGCAGACCTCGACGCACTGCGCACAGGCGACGCACTTTGCTTCGTCCACCTCGGCCACGAAGTTTGAGCGGATCGCGTCGCGCGCGCCGAACATCAGCCCCGCGCGCAGACCGAAGCAGGCACAGGCGCAGCAGTTGCAGATAGCGGCGCTCTCGCCCGCTCCCTCTATGTTCGGGATATCGTGCATGAGGCCGTTTTCCTCGGCGCGCTTGACTATTTCAAGCGCTTCCTCGCGCGTTATCTGCCTTGCCCGGCCGGTGCGTATGTAGTGCTCCGCGCCCTTGCCCATCTGCACGCACATGTCCTCCGCGAGATGGCCGCAGCCGTCGCCGAGGCTCGTGCGCGAGGCACGGCAGGAGCAGGGCGAGACGGAGAAAACATCGTATTTATCAAGATAATGGCTCAGCCGCTCGTCGTCGGTCACGCCGGGGATGCCCTCTATCGCGCTCTCCACCGGGATGACGCGCATCAGCCCGTAGCCGTCCGGCAGGATAGGCCCCATGCTCTGCATACGCAGGCGGGTATATTCCTCGAACGCGCGGCCGACCTCCGGGTGCTCATGCAGAAGTTCCTGATTGTTGACCATCATTTCGAGTATGCCGGGGGCGAAGATCTGCATAAAATAGCTGTCCTCATCCGTGCCTTCGATCCTGCAGCGGCGGAAAATGCCGTAGTACACGAGCCTGTCGAGCGAGGGCTGTATCTCCTCCACCGTCCTGCCGACCTTGTCCGCCAGCCACTGCGCCGTGCGCTCCTTGCGAAGCCCGGCGGCAATAGCGATGTCGGCCTCCTCGTCGGTCACGATATCGGCCATGCAGTAGTATTCCGGGGCTTTCTCATCTATCTTGACGAGCATACCGGAAGCGCCGCCTATGATCTTTGCGAGCTTGACTATTTTGGGTCTGAGCTGTGCCATAATTACCTCTCCTATTCCATTTTTTGTTTCTTCTCCACTTTTTATATTATAATTGAATGTTATCATTTTGACAAGAATTTTTGGTATAAAATTACCCATGCGCTAAAAAGCGCATGGGTACTACAAAAGCCTCGCAGGCAAAAGATCAATTAAGTCCCTGCTTTGCGAGCACAGCCAGCAGACGCTCACGCAGCAGGGCGCAGCGCTCGGCCTTGTCCCCGCCTGAGAGGAGAGACGCCGCATCGGCAGGCTCCACAAGAGAAAAGTCAGGCAGGGCGTCCCTGCCGAACTGCTCGCTTGCCAGATCGACGAATACGCCGCCGATGCGATTGAAGCTGTGACGCAGCCCTTCGCCGAGCGGCACGGAATATACCTCGCCGCCGAAGAACTCATGCACAAGCGCCGCGGTGATCGTACACTGCCCGATACTCGGGTTAGCCGCCGACCACTCGGGGCGGAAGCGTTCAGAGCAGGTCTCTGTGTTCCACGCCTTGAGGCAGGCGAGATAAAACTCGCCTATCGTCTCAGCTCCGCAGGGCTTGACGGGGCTGATATCCTCCGCGTGCTCCCAGCCGCAGAAGCGGTAAACGGGGTCATATTTATATCCGGTGTTCTCAACAAGCTTTATTGACATAGCTTCAACTCCTTGATCATACAAGCATTATTGCGGTGAGCATGTGGTCCGCGCCGGGTTCGCCGTCTCTTAGCTGACGCCGGTGCGAATAAAACCGACCGTCATGGTAGGTACACAGGCCGCAGTCATATATCCTGTCCGGGTGCACTCCGCAGCTCTCGAGCGAAAGGCGTATGGCCAGATTGACATCCAAGGTATACTTCCCGTCAGGCTTCGGCAGAAATAGCCGGTCGACCTCACTTTGACTATAATTGACCAGAAACGGCTCCATCAGCTCCCCGCCGACCTCATAGCAGCGGCGGCAGATACATGGGCCGAATGCGGCCATGACATTTTCCGGCTCCGTGCCGTACTCCTGCCGCATTTTCTCCACAGCCTTGACAGCGATGAGAGACGCCGTCCCCTTCCAGCCGCTGTGAACCATGCCGACGGCTTTGTTCACCGGGTCAAGCAGATAGACCGGGGTGCAGTCTGACTCCATAGAGGTCAGCAGCAGTCCGCGCTCATTCGTGACTATTCCGTCGGCAGGTTCAACAGGGTCGCTGCGCCAAAAGGTGTTCATCCCGGCGTCGGCACGAGTGACGACGCGGACAATATCCGTATGCCGCTGAAAGGTGGAGACGATGTCCCGCTCCGTCAGGCCGAGATGCTCAAGCACCTCGCGGTAGCCTTTATGCCCCTCCTCGGAGTTACTGAGCCAGCAGCCGTGCCCCTTTGAGGTAAAAACGGTTTTCACAAGACCTGTTGCGTCAAACGCTTCTATATTATAATAATCCATTTCGTTTTTCTCCGTGTTTATTCTTGTGACTATAATAACACTAAACGTGCAAAAAATCTACATTTCGGGGCTTGAAATCGGCATTCGGCAGTGCTATACTCTGCTCCTGCATCGAGGCTGGAACAGCCATAACAGGATGCACGAGGAAAATATGCAGCGCACACACAGAGCTCATTACCATCACAGCCGGACAATAGAGATGACCTCAGGGTCGCTCTGGAAAAATATACTTCTCTTCAGCATACCGCTTGTACTGACGCAGCTATTGGAGATCCTGTTCAATCTCAGCGACGTCGCCGTGGCAGGAAAGTTCGCGGACTACCGGGCGCTCGGCGCGGTGGGCTCGACAACGCAGCTCGTCACGCTCTTCACCGGCTTTCTGATAGGGCTGGGCAGCGGCGTAAACGTCGAGGTCGCGCGCTCGCTCGGTGCTGAGGACAAAGAAAGAACAGAGAAGAACATCCATACCTCCTTCATCATCTGCGCGGCGGTCGGCGTGCTGCTGTGCCTTATCTGCCGTGTCTTTGCAAGGGACCTACTGGTGCTGCTGCACACAAAGGATGAGCTGCTTGAAGGCGCGGTGCTGTACTTCAGCATCTACGCGCTTGGTCTGCCGGCGATGGCGGTGTATAACTTCGGCAACGGTGTGCTGAGCGCCGCCGGGGACACGAAAAGGCCGCTGCTGTACCTGACGGTATCGGGCATACTGAACGTGATACTGAACCTGTTCTTCGTCATAAAGTGCCATATGGCGGCGGACGGCGTGGCTATCGCGAGCGTTATAGCACAGGTGCTGTCAGCGGTGATGATAACGGTGCATCTCTGCCGCAGGAACGACGACTGCCGCCTGTCGCTCTCGAAGCTCCGCTTCAACAGCCAGAGCGCTTCGCGCGTGCTGATGCTTGGGATACCAACAGGCTTGCAGCATGCGATATTCGCGGTGGCAAACATGTTCGTACAGGCGGGCCTGAACACCTTCGATGCGGTCACAGTCTCCGGAAACTCCGCGTCGGTCAATGCCGACGAACTGATATTCAACACGCAGGCGGCGTTCTACACGGCCTGTTCGAGCTTCATAAGCCGCAACTGGGGTGCCGGGCACAAGGAGCGCATACACAAGAGCTATATCATAAGCCTTGCATACTCCTTTGCGGCAGGCGCGATAGGAGGTTTGCTGCTGCTCGGCTTTGGAAGAGAGTTCCTGTCGATTTTTGCAAACGAGCAGGCGGTCATAGAGGCGGGAATGCAGCGCATAAAGATCATGTGCTTCTCCTATGGCGTCGGCGCGTTCATGGACTGCTCGATAGCCGCGGCGCGCGGGCTTGGGAAGAGCATAGTGCCGATGATAATCGTCGTGCTCGGCTCCTGCGTTTTCCGCGTGGTGTGGATATACACGGTGTTTGCGTTCTATAAAACGATACCGGCGCTCTATCTGCTGTACTTCTTCTCATGGGCGATCACCGGCGCTGCCGAGACGCTCTACTTCCGGAAGGTATACAAGCAGTGCATGGCGGGGACGCTGGGGTGAACAGCGGAGATAGGCCGCTCCGCGGGGGATGGCATTCTTGATAGTCCTTTAGCAGTGAACGACTGCCGGTCGCTCCGCGGGCATACTTTCTGTATGAACAGAAAGTATGCAAAGAATCACAAAAGGGGCGGGGATTGCGTTTTCCCCGCCCCTTTTGAATCCCCACCCTTGAACCGCCAAAGAGGAACCGTGCGCGGTTCCCCTTTGATTCCCTCCAAGGGATGGCAAAGCTTCGGCTAACCCGCGTAGTTTTTATGCCAAGTTTATTTTTGCAAAAAAGGCTGCCGGCAATGTTGAACACTGCACCAACCTCTGGGGTTTCCAAAGGGGGATCGCGATCCCCCTTTGGCTGCTGCGGGTGAGGGTTCACAGGGAGAGGGGGAGATCGGAACACCCTCTCCCTGTGCGACTCTTTGGTGACTTCCTGTTCGCACAGAAAGTCACCCCGCGGAGCGACCCGCAGTTGGACACTCCAAAAACTCATATTAAAAATGCCTCGTCCGTTATTCAGTCCTCGACCTTGACATTGTCAATTGCCGAGTTGAGAAGAATATTTATCAACTCGTTCCTTGAGCGATTGGTCTTTGCTGACAGTTCATCCAGCTTGCCCAACAGCTCTTCCTTCATCCGTACGGATACGATCTTGTACCCGTCGTCGCCCCGCTTATGGGCTTTTTTCGTTATTTTGATTTCATCTGCCATATTGATTCTTCCTTTCAGCGCCGTTTTTGTTTTTAGTATACCATAACTATATAATATATTAAAGATGCGGTCCGCATCGAAACTTCCTATTGACACGTAACGCACGGAGTAGTATTCTAAGCATGCAATTGAACACGGGGAGCTGGGTAGGCCCGGCTGAGATGAGATAAACGTGAATCTCAAAACCCATGAACCTGATCCGGGTAATGCCGGCGTAGGAAACAGAGATGCTCTCCAAAGCCGCAGGATCGATATCCCGCGGCTTTTTTACGTCCCTGCTTCCGATGGAAGAATTGGAGGAAATAAAAATGAAAAGCAAAAGTCATCTCAAGCTCCGCGCCCTGTGCGAGGGTGCAGTCATGGTAGCGCTGGCGCAGGTGCTCAGCTACATCAAGCTCTTTGAGCTGCCGCAGGGCGGCTCGGTCGGCATAGGCATGCTGCCGATATTCATCTACTGCGCGCGCTGGGGCTTTGGACCCGGCATGCTCGCAAGCGTCGTATACAGCTTCCTGCAGCTGATGTTCGACGGCGGCTTTGCCATCGGCTGGCAGTCCGTACTCGGCGACTATATCATCGCCTACTCTGTACTCGGCATCGCGGGGCTTTTCCACAAGAACAAATACGGCCTGCTCATCGGCACCGCGGTCGGCTGCGCGGCGCGCTTCCTCGTACACTATGTCGTCGGCGCGACGGTGTGGGGAGAATACATGCCGGACAGCTTCTTCGGCATGACGATGACGACGCCGTGGTTCTACTCCGCGCTCTATAACGGCAGCTACATGCTCATCGACATGATCTTCTGCCTGCTCCTCGGCTGGCTCGCCTACGCGGTGATCGGCAAATACATCCGAGGCGAGGACATCGAAGCACTGAACAAATAAAATACAGCTATCTATATTTACCGGCCGTGATGTGCTATAATACCCTCAATAGGTATTATATGGCCGGTAAATTTTTATACCCCAGCGGAGGGAGGAAACAGCATGAAGGGCCTGTGCGCGATAATTTCCGGCGGAGAATATTCGCCGATGGACGATATAAAGGCGGCGGAGTACATCATCGCCTGTGACCGCGGGTACAGCTACGCAAAGCGCAGCGGCATCGTCCCCGATCTGCTGCTCGGCGACTTTGACTCCTACACGGGAGCACTCCCCGAAGGTGCGGCAGTCGAACGTCTGCCGCGTGAGAAGGACGACACGGACACGATGCACGCGGTGCGCCGCGCACTCGAGATGGGCTTTACGCGCATCAGCCTTTACTGCGCGCTCGGCGGACGGCTCGACCACCTGCTGGCAAACCTTCAGGCCGCGTCCTACGCGGCGGAGCGCGGAGTGCCGGTGCAGCTTTTCAGCCGCGGCTGCGAGGCGTATATTTTCTCCGGCGGGAGCGTCCGCATCCCGGCGCGCTCCGGCTGCTCGCTGTCGGTGCTGTCACTCTCGGACAGGTGCACGGGCGTGAGCATCACAGGCGTCAAGTACCCCGTCGAGCACGCGACGATAACAAACCGCTTCCCTATCGGCACGAGCAATGAGTGGCACGGCGAGGCGAGGATAAGCCTTGAAAGCGGCATAATGGCGGTGCTGCTGTGCCGCATGCCGGGAAGCGATTCCGCAATGAAAACTTTCTGTTGACAGGCTGCAACAATTTAGTATATAATAACTACTCGGCGGCACCGCAACCATTTGGCGGCACTGCTCGCCGAGTAGTATTGTCAACTACTTCGGGCCTTGCCCGATGTTGAGTATCAACCTGAAAGGAGTGCACATCATGCTTCGTACCTACCAGCCCAAGAAGATTCAGCGCAAGAAGGAGCACGGCTTCCGCAAGAGAATGAAAACCGCTAACGGCCGTAAGGTTCTTGCCCGCCGCAGAGCAAAGGGCAGAGCAAAGCTCAGCTACTGAGACACCCCCGGTGAAGCAGGTTTATCGAGAATAATTTTTAGGGCGGAGTGATCCGCCCTTTAGGTGTTTGTCCGGATAACCGGGCAGACAGGCAGGAGAGCGACTTTTGGACGCCAGATGCACGCTAAAAAAGAACAGTGATTTCCGTCGGCTCTACTCCAAGGGCAAGAGCGCGGTCACGCCGTATATGGTGGTGTACTGCCGCCACAGCCGCGAGGCGCATAACCGCGTGGGCTACACCGTGTCCACAAAGCTTGGGCACGCCGTCGTCCGCAACAGGGTGCGCCGCAGGCTCCGGGAGATATACCGGCTCAATGCCCCTGCACTGAAAACGGGCTACGACATCATCATCGTCGCGCGCACAAGGTGCGTCGGCGCAGAGTATGCCAAGATGGACAGGGCCTTTCTCTCAGCGTGCGAAAAGCTCGGTCTGATGAAGGAGACGGCGGAATGAAAAAGCTTCTGCTTGCCGCCATCCGCTTCTACAGGCAAAGGATATCCCCGAGCCGTCCCCCCTGCTGCCGCTTTATTCCGACCTGCTCCCAATACGCCATGGAGGCCATTGAGAAGTACGGCGCCCTCAAGGGCGGCGTGCTCGCGCTCCGGCGTATCTGCTGCTGCCATCCGTTTTACCACGGGCGGCGCGGCATCTACGATCCCGTACCCTAACAAAGAAACAACAAGGAGAATCCTATGGGCGAATTTATTTGCAAGATCTTTGCCTGGCCGCTGGTCAAATTCTATGAGCTCACCGGCAGCTACGGCCTCGCCGTCGTGTTCTTCGCGCTTCTTGTAAACCTCCTCATGACGCCTTTCATGGCGAAGAGCAAGAAGAGCATGATGCGTTCCACGCGCCTGCAGCCCAGGATCCAGGAGCTTCAGAAGCGGCACGAGGGCAACCCCCAGAAGCTCAATGCCGAAATGCAGAAGCTATACAGCGAAGAGGGCGTCAACCCCATGTCCGGCTGCCTCTGGTCCCTGATCCCGTTCCCCATTCTTATCGCGCTCTACAGCGTCATCCGCCGTCCGCTGACGAGGATGATGTTCGTCACGCAGGAAGTTGTTGACACCCTGCAGGACTTCTTTGTTACTCAGGGCTGGTATATCATCCCTGAGAAGGCCGACGGCTATGTTGAGATAAAGCTCGCCGAGATCGCCCACACCCATTGGGACGAGGTGCAGTCCGCACTCGCAGGGAAGATCGACGGCCTGATGAATATCGACTTCACCTTCCTCGGCATCAATCTCGGCCAGCAGCCGGAGTGGAACTTCTTCTCCCACACCGACTGGAGCGATCCCTCCGTCTGGGGTCCCGCGCTCGGCCTGTTCCTGATCCCGTTCATTTCCGCGGGTCTGTCTTGGCTGTCGATGAAGATCAGCAACATGGCAAACCCCGTTGACAATGCGCAGGCCGCAGCTTCCATGAAGAGCATGAATATAATGATGCCCCTCATGTCCATCTGGATCTGCTTCGTCATGCCCGCCGCAATGGGCATTTACTGGATCGCGAACTCCATCTTCGGTATGATCCGCGACTATGTGCTCACCATGAAGTACAAGAAGCAGCTTGACATTGAGGATGCCGAGAAGGCCGCCATCCGCGCCGAGCGCGAGAAGGAGCTTGAGGCAAAGCGCCTTGAGACCGAGCGCCTCAGAGCCGAAGGCAAGACCGCTGTCAACGCCAACACCAGCAAAAAGAACCTTCGCGCAAGCGAAAAGCAGAAGAACGAGGAGCGCAAGGCCGCTCTTGAGAGAGCCGAACGCGCCGCAAGGCGTGAGCGTCTCGGCATCCAGGAGGCCGAGATCCCCGCATCGCAGGTCGGCAACCGCCGCTACGCGCGCGGCCGTGCATACGTGCCCGATCGTTATTCCAATCCCGAGGCAGCCGAGGAGCAGACGCTCGCCGCCGCTGCCGAGTCCGAATTCGCCCCGGCAATAGACGAGACTATCCCCGACGATTTCCCCGCAGCGGTCGAAGAGACTGCTGTTGAAGAGACTGTCGCTGAAGAGACCGCAGCCGAAGAGACTGCCGAAGTCGAGGAAGCGCCCAAAGACGCCGCTGACGAAGAGGTATCCGAGGCTGCAGCGGAGGACGAGTCCGCCAAGACCGAGGAATGACTGACAGGAGAATTTAATAATATGATCAAAACTTTGGAAAAGTCCGCCCGCACTGAGGACGAGGCCATTGCCGCCGCCCTTGCGGAGCTGGGCATGGACAGAGACGATGTTTCCGTGGAGATCGTGGAGAGAGCCAAGTCCGGTTTTCTGGGCATAGGCGCTTCCCCCGCCGTCATCCGCGTCAGCTACGAGGCCGAGGATGAGCCCGCAGCTCCCGCTGCCGCTCCCAAGGCGGAGGCTCCCGCTGCCCCGGCAAAGCCCGCAGCAGCCGTCGTCGACGAGAACGAGGACTACGCCGAGATCCGCAAGTTCCTCACCGGCCTGCTCGAGCGCATGGGCGTCAATGCTGATATCGAGATCAGCCCCCGTGAGAACGGCGGCGTGAACGTGAATCTCAGCGGCAGCGGCATGGGCGCGATAATCGGCCGCCGCGGCGAAACGCTCGATGCGATCCAGCACCTGACTAATTACGTCGTCAACCGCGGGAGCGAAAAGCGCATGCACATCAGCGTCGACGCCGAGTGCTACCGCAGCAAGCGCGAGGAATCTCTCACGCGTCTCGCCGAGAAGATGGCCGAAAAGGCGATCAAGTACAAGCGCAGCATGGCTCTTGAGCCGATGAACTCCTACGAGCGCCATGTCATCCACACCGCACTGCAGAATTACGAGGGCGTCACCACAAGCTCCACCGGAGTTGAGCCTAACCGCCGCGTGGTCGTGTCCTACGTTAAGCCCGACAAATCTGACAACAAACCCCAGAGCAGAGAGTGGGCCTGATTTATTTCATTTAATAACTTTATGTGCCCGGCACATCGGAGGTAATTGTAAATGATATTTGAAAATGTAAGAGATGCCCTCGCAAAGCAGTTTGAGATTGACCCCGAAACCATCACTATGGACACCAGCATCGTCGACGATCTGGGAGCTGACTCCCTCGACGTCGTGGAGCTCATCATGTCCCTTGAGGATATGTTCGGCATATCCATTTCTGACGACGACGCTGCCCAGCTCGACACCGTGCGCCGCATCGTTGAGTATCTGGAAAAGCTCCAGTAATCGAAGCTGACCTAAACCTATAAAAATCCTCGCTGTTCGAAATTGAACAGCGAGGATTTTTTGTTCGTGTGCGCTTTATCTTCTCCATGTGGATGGCATCAGCATGACAAGTATCGGGTATATCTCCAGCCGGCCCAGCAGCATCACGAAGGACAGCAGCAGCTTTGAAAAGTCGGAAAACATACTGTAGTTCCCATACGGTCCGTTGACGCCGATCCCGGGTCCGATGTTTGAAAGGCAGGCCAGCGCCGCGGAGAAGTTCGTCGCGGTGTCAAAGCCGTCGAGCGAGATAAGCAGCGTGCAGCCGAGGATGATGAATATGTACAGCACAAAATAGGTGTGCACGGCCTTGACCGTCTCCGGCGCGACGCGCTTGCCGTCTATCTGCACGGGGTTCACGCTGCGCGGATGCGCCATGCGGCGCAGGTCGGAGAGCGCCGTTTTCACAAGGATCATCGCCCTTGAGAGCTTTAGTCCGCCGCAGGTGCTGCCCGCGCAGCCGCCTACAAGCATCAGCATGAGCAGCATCCACTTGGAGTACTGCGGCCAGAGCGTGTAGTCGACGGTCGCGAAGCTCGATGTGCTTATGCTCATGGAGACGTTGAAGAAGGCCTGATGCAGCGCCGTCGCGATGCTGCCGTAGTAGCCGCGCGAATAAAGGTTTATCGCGATGGTCACGACCGCGAAAACAACGATACCGACAAAGCAGTGCAGCTCCTCATTCTTGAGCGCGGCACGGGCTCTGCCGGTGAGGATGCAGTAATATATATAGAAGTTCACGCTGAAGAGCAGCTCAAATATTGTGGCGACGACCTCGATATACAGGCTGTTGAACTCGCCGAGGCTCGCGTTGCGCGTCGAGAAGCCGCCGGTACCGGCAGAGGCAAAGGCGTGGCCGAGCGCTTCATATATGCTCATCCCGCCGCAGGCAAGCAGCACGAACGCCAGAAGCGTCATGCCGATGTAGATGAGGTAGAGTATCTTCGCCGTCTCGCGCACGCGCGGCACGAGCTTGCCGACTGTCGGTCCCGGGAACTCCGCACGCACAATGTGCATCGAATGCTCCCCGCTCATCGGCATTACCGCCAGCATGAACACCAGCACACCCATGCCGCCTATCCACTGGGACAGCAGCCTCCACAGCATGCAGCTCCGGCTGAGCGCCTCAACGTCGGTCAGCACCGTAGCGCCGGTCGTCGAGAAGCCGGACACGGACTCAAAAAGTGCGTCGACGAAATCCGGTATGTCCCCGCTCAGAATGTACGGCAGCGCGCCGAGGAGCGACATGAGCATCCACGCAAGGCCTACGGCAAGAAAGCCGTCGCGCGCGAACAGCTCCGTCGAGTCGGGCTTTATCGAGGCAAGCGTCAGCCCGAGCGCAAGGCTCAGCGCGATGCACAGCACGAACGGGCGCACGTTCTCCCCGTATATTATGCCTGCCAGCAGCGGCACCAGCATCAGCCCGGCCAGGCACAGCAGCACCATACCCAGCACACGGCCAACCATCTTATAGTTCATTACTTCACCCTATATATCTCTATTTCTTCCAGAACGACGGGACAAAAAGCGCCAGCAGCGGGTAAAACTCAAGTCTGCCCGCAAGCATGATAAATGTGAAAATGAGCTTTGACACCGGCGAGAATATTGCAAAGCTGCCCGCAGGACCCACAAGCCCCAGGCCGGGGCCGATGTTCGACAGGCACGATATGACTGCCGTGAAGTTCGTCGTCATGTCATAGCCGTCAAAAGAAATGAGCAGCGTCCCCGTCACGAGCATGAGCGCGTAGAGCGCACAGAAAACGTAGACCGCCCTGACCGTGTCCCGGTCTATGCGCTGCCCGTTTATGGACACGCGCTTCACCGTGCGGGGGCTCACGATCTTCATGAAGTCGCAGGCCGTTGTCTTTATAAATATCATCACGCGCGAGAGCTTTATACCGCCGCCCGTGCTGCCGGCCATCGCGCCTATCAGCATGAGGATAACGATAAGGCTCTGCGAATACTGCGGCCAGCGCGTGAAGTCCGCCGTGCCGAAGCCGGAGGAGCTGGATATTGTCAGGACATTGAAGAACGAATAGCGCAGCGCCTTTATAAAGCCGCCGTACTGATCGGCGATGTTCAGCCCCATCGTCACCGTCGCGAAGGCGACGATGCCGAGATAGCAGCGCAGCTCCTCATCGTGCAGCACATCGCGTATCCTGCCCAGCAGGATAAGATAATAGAGGTTGAAGTTCACGCTGAATATCAGCATGAACACCGCGATGACCATCTCGATATATAAACTGTCAAAGGCCGCGATGCTCGCCGCGCGCGTTGAGAAGCCGCCGGTACCGGCGGTCGCGAAGGCGTGTAGGAGCGCGTCATAATTGCTCATGCCGCCGAAGCGGAGCAGCACCGCCTCGATGATAGTCAGCGCGAAGTATATTAGATAGAGTATCCTCGCCGTCTGCCGCACACGCGGGACGAGCTTGCCGACCGTCGGCCCCGGGACCTCCGCGCGCATCAGGTGCATAGAGTGCGCGCCGTTCATCGGCATGACCGCCATGATGAACACCAGCACGCCCATGCCGCCTATCCAGTGCGTGAACATGCGCCAGAACATGCCGCCGCGCGACATGGCCTCGACGTCGGTCATTATCGTCGCGCCGGTCGTCGTAAGGCCGGAGGCCGTCTCAAACAGCGCGTCTATAAAATTTGGGATATCCCCGCTTACCACGAACGGCAGCGCGCCGATAACGCTCAGCAATATCCAGCCCATGCCGACAATGACAAAGCCCTCGCGCGCAGAAATGTCCGTGCTCTGCGGCTTAAAGCGCGTGAGCACGAAGGCCGCCGCGGCGGAAATCGCTATCGTGACGATGAAGCCGAGGACGCTCTCGCCATAGTACAGCCCCGCAATCAGCGGCAGGAGCAGCAGCACGGCAAGGCACAGCAGAATAAGCCCAAGTGAACGGGCTATCATCCTTGTGTTCATCAGCGGCCCTCGACGATAGAGTCAAGCTCCTTGAGCCGGCCGGCACGCGTCACGATGACAGCATGGTCGCCGGGTTGTATAACAGTTTCGCCGTCGGGGATGATGGTGCTGCTGCCGCGCACGAGTGCGCTTATGATTATATTCGGCTTGAGACGCAGCGTTTTCAGCGGGATGCCGACGCAGGCCGAGCCCTCCGCCACCTTGAACTCCAGCGCCTCGACCTTGCCGTCGGCAAGGCGGTAGAGCGTCTCCATGCTGCTGCCGACGGAGTTGCTCATCGCGCGCACGTACCGGGCAAGCTGCTGGCTTATCAGGGTCTTGGGCGTCACAACGCAGTCGATCCCCGAGCTCTCAAGTATATCGGAATAATACTCGCGGTTCACCTTTACGACGATCTTGCCGACGCCGCTCTGCTTCGCGTAGATGGAGG
>CAKTIH010000040.1 GCA_934565615.1 uncultured Oscillospiraceae bacterium
GGTTTATCAGCAGCACTATCGCCGCCGCCGCGAGCACCGCCGCGAACGCCGTCAAGGCAATTTTAAGCTTTGAGGATTTGACTGAAAATACGAACACGTTTCTTCGCCCCTTCGCGCTTATATCATGGATAATCAATATATATGCTTCTCTCTTCGGAATTATCACGGTTGACAAATCTTGTCAAAATGGTAATATAATAGTGTAATATATACCCGGCGCTGTGCCGTATATGGTCAACGCCGCATCCGGAGGCACTAAAGACATGAAAAAGCGCAGTCTCATCCCCTTTGCAGTCCTCGCCGCAGCTGCGGGCGCGGGAGCGGCAGTCGGCAGAAAGCTAAAGACCGACAAGGCTTTCCGCCGCGCCTTTGACGACGCGGTGGGAAAGGGCATTCTCGTCGCCGCAGGCAAGCTGGCTCATAAGGCCGCAGGGCTTGCCGAAATAGCGGTTCTCCGCCTCCTGCCCGGCTCTGGCGATAACGACGGGGTCGACCTTGCCGTCATTGAACAGGGCGCTCAGAGCGCTGCCTATCAGCACCGAGAACGCCGCGGATGAACTCAGCCCCGCGCCGACCGGCAGCGTGGATTTGATGACGGCGTTGAACCCGCCGACCTTCAGCCCCAGCTCGGCAAATGCGCTCACAACGCCCCTCACAAGGGCTTTCGGCGTACCGAACTCAGTCGTCCTGACAAGCTGATGGTCGCAGCGGACATCAAAGCTCTTGAAGCCCTCCGACTGCACATGGATCATTTTGCTGCCGTTCGTCTCACAGACGGCGTATAAACCAAGGTCGATCGCCGAAGCGAGCACCCGCCCGTTCTGGTGATCGGTATGATTGCCGGCAAGCTCAGTCCTACCGGGGACAAAAAACTCTTTTTTCATATGTAAACACCCTCGGTTCCGCACATTTGCTCATTCTTTCCTGTGTATCAGAATATACCAAATTTCACTTTAAGTCAATAAAAACCGCGCTATACCGCCCAAAGTAAGACAATTGTTTAACACTCTGCACAAATACCTTGCCTTATTTACGTGCAGAATATATAATAGGTCTCAAGAGAAAATTTTACGACTTTTTTGCACCGTGGAGGTAAGATATGAAAAGTGCTAACGGCATCAATTTGACCATGCTCTGCGATTTTTACGAGCTGACTATGGGCAACGGCTACTTTGCCGACGGTATGCAGGACCGCATCTGCTACTTTGACATTTTCTACCGTGACGTCCCGGACAGCGGCGGATACGCTGTCGCCGCGGGGCTGGAGCAGATCGTCGACTATGTTGAGAAGCTGCACTTCGATGAGGACGATATCGCCTATCTGCGCTCGCGCGGTATCTTCAGCGAGGGTTTCCTTGACTATCTGCGTGATTTCAAATTCACCGGAGATATCTGGGCGATCCCCGAGGGCACGCCCATCTTCCCGATGGAGCCTATCATCACCGTCCGCGCTCCGGCTATTCAGGCGCAGCTGCTGGAGACCTATATGCTGCTTGAGATCAACCATCAGAGCCTGATCGCCACGAAGGCGAGCCGCGTCTGCCGCGCAGCCCAGGGCCGCGCCGTGCTTGAGTTCGGCTCACGCCGCGCACAGGGCATCGCGGGCGCCGTCACCGGCGCGAGAGCCGCGTTCATCGGCGGCTGCGCGGGCACTGCCTGCACTGTGTCCGACCAGGTCTACGGCGTTCCCGCCGCGGGCACGATGGCGCACTCATGGGTCCAGATGTTCGACTCCGAGTATGACGCCTTCGTCAGCTACTGCAAGACCTATCCCAACAACGCTGTCCTGCTCGTTGACACCTTCAACACCCTCAAGTCCGGCATTCCCAACGCCATCCGCGCCTTTAACGAAGTGCTCCGCCCAATGGGCATCACCAAGTGCGGTATCCGTCTTGACTCCGGTGACATGGCCTATCTCACCCAGCGCGCGCGCAAAATGCTCGATGACGCCGGTTGGCCGGGCTGCACCATCACCGTCTCGAACTCCCTTGACGAGCGGCTCATTACCGAGCTTATCCGTCAGGGCGCGAAGATCGACTCCTTCGGCGTCGGCGAGCGGCTCATCACCTCCAAGAGCTCCCCTGTGTTCGGCGGAGTTTATAAGCTCTGCGCGGTTGAAAAGCCGGACGGCGAGATCATCCCGAAGATCAAGCTCAGCGAGAACGTCGGCAAGATCACGAACCCCGGCTTCAAGAAGGTGTACCGCTTCTTCGACCGCGAGAGCGGTATGGCCGAGGCAGACTATATCTGCATGCACGATGAGACTGTTGACGACTCTCAGCCCCTCGAGATATGCGACCCGCACGACCGCTGGAAGAAAAAGACCATGCGCAATTTCCGCGCTGTGGAGCTTCAGGTGCAGGTATTCAAAAACGGCGAATTGGTCTATGACCTGCCCACCCTCGGCGATATCAAGAAGCGCTGCGCCGAGCAGATAGACACTCTCTGGCCGGAGGTCAAGCGCTTTGACTATCCGCATCAGTACTATGTCGACCTCTCTCCGAAGCTCATGGCGCTGAAGGACAAGATGCTCCTCGAGCGCGGGCATGAGATAGTATAATTCTCAGAACAACATTTTGGTGCAGCCATCCTTTCGGACGGCTGCACCTTTTTTCTTTGTTTTGTTTCTATTCCGTTCAGTCGCGGACGATGACGGAGATGCCGTTCGGGATGACCGTCAGGCTGTGCTTGCCCATGCCGTGCGCAAGCTCCAGCGCAGCCTCGATCGACGGCGCATATGTCATTTTCATCTCCTCGATCATGCCCTTCATCTCCGGACGGGAGACGAATATGACCGGATGGTGCATGAGTATGCGCGCAAGTATCTGGCTCTCCCACTGGTCGGGCACAGTCTTGTCCTGCGGCGTCGCCATGAACTCGTCATAGAGCGCCTCGGCGCTTTCGCAGTTTTTCAGCGATTCATAGAAGCCCTCGCCGCCGTGGCCGTCGGCGCACTCGGCGCACATTATTATGACGCCGCCCTCGTTGCAGGTGGCCTCTGCCGCCGTCATGCCCTTTACGCACTGGTAAAGGTTCTGATCCAGCGGCGCGCCGCCGTTCGAGGAAATGACTATGTCCGCCCACTTGGGTTTAGCTTGACAGTAGCCCAGCAGGAAATCGCAGCCGCGGCGGTGCGCGGTCAGGTAATTGCCCGCAAAGGCCGCGACCGTTTTCTTGTCCTCGTCGATCACGACATTGACGATGTACGCAAGCTTCGCCATCTCCGCCGCCGCAATCATGTCCCTGTGAATGGGGTTGCCGTCAAGGATGCCGGTGCGGGAATACGGGCTGTCGATGAACTTGGAGCAGTGGTTGCCGAGCACCGTCACCTGATCGGACACGCCGGGCAGTACGCTTTTGCGTCCGCCGGAGAAGCCCGCAAAGAAGTGCGGCTCGATAAAGCCCTCGGCTATCAGCAGCTCCGTCTCGACTGCAAGCCGGTCAATGACCAACGGCGCACCGGAGGGAAGGAGGCCGATCCGGACATTTGCGTCCTTATCGCGGCAGTCGTGCACGACTATTCTGCACTCGTCCATTATCTCCCGGCCGAGCTTCGCCTCCAGTTCCTCTGTCGATGTCAGGCGGTGAAAGCCTGTAGCGACAAGCAGCGTGACATCTATATCCGGACTGCCCGCTCTCAGCTCGCGCAGCATATTGGGGATGATGTCCCTGCTCGGCACCGGGCGCGTATGGTCGGAAATGATAATGACGCAGTTCTTTTTGCCCTTGGCAAGCTCGCAGAGCCGCGGGCTGTCGATGGGGCTTTCCATCGCGGCACGGACGATATCGCTGCCGCTGCCCTCGGCCTTCAGCTCGCCGATGCGGCTGGTGAGCACATCCGCGCCCTTCTCGTCAAAATCTATATGGGCCTTTCCGTAAGGAATGTGTACCATTTTATACCTCTCTGGGCCGGTGGTCACCCGGCTACTTTTATCTTTGAAACGGTGGCCGCCCGGCCAATTTTTATCTCTGGACTCTGCCGGAGGCATTGCCCGCTGCGAGAGCCTCGACCTCGGCAACGCTCATCTGGTTGAAGTCATGCTCGACGCTGTGCTTGAGGCAGGATGCCGCGACCGCGAAGTCAATGGCCTGCTGATCGTTCTTGCCGCTGAGCAGCGCATAGATCAAGCCGCCGCCGAAGCTGTCGCCGCCGCCGACACGGTCGATGATGTGTACATGATAGGTGGTGGAGAACACGGCCTTGTCGCTTGCCGCATCGTAGAGCATGCCCGCCCAATCGTTATCGGTCGCAGAGATGGAGCCGCGCAGAGTGATTGCGACCTTCTTGCAGCCGAAGCGCTGCGCGATCTGGCGCGCGACGCTGATGTAGCCCTCATGGTCGAGCTTGCCGCTGTTGATGTCGGTGTTCTCGGCTTCGATGCCGAACACGTCCTTTGCGTCCTCTTCGTTTGCGATGCAGACATCTACGTAGGGCAGCAGCTTTGCCATGCACTCGCCTGCCTGCTCACGCGTCCAGAGCTTCTTGCGGTAGTTGAGGTCGCAGGAGACGGTGATTCCCTTCGCCTTTGCGGCCTTGCAGGCCTCAAGGCAGGCCTCGGGCATGTCGCCGCCGAGAGCCGGGGTAATGCCCGTCCAGTGGAACCAGTCAGCGCCGTCGAATATCTTGTCCCAATCGAACTCATCGGCCTTGGCCAGCGCGATGGAGGAGCCTGCGCGGTCATAGATGACCTTGGAAGCGCGCTGGGAGGCGCCCTTCTCGCAGTAGTACACGCCGAGACGCGGGCCGCCGCGGAGCATCAGCGAGGTGTCAACGCCGTAGCGGCGCAGCTCGTTGACGGCGCACTGGCCTATCTCATGCGTAGGGACCTTGGTGACGTAGGCTGCGTCCATGCCGTAGTTTGCGAGCGACACCGCGACGTTCGCTTCGCCGCCGGCGTAGGTGGCCTCGAATTTATCTGCCTGCACGAAGCGGAGATAGCCCTCCGGGTTCAGGCGCATCATGATCTCACCGAAAGTAATTACTCTTGCCATTATAGTTTTCTCCTTTACTCTACGCTCTTTATTATTTCTACCATAGTCTTTGCCGCTTCGGTCAGCTTATCGAACTCACCGGCGTCGATCCATGCTTTCTTTGCGAGGTTGCCGCCGATACCGAGACCGACCGCGCCTGCCTTGAGGAAGTCCGCCGCGTTAGACTCGTTCACGCCGCCGACTGCCATGAGCTTCACATGGCTGATGGGCGCGCGGATAGCCTTGAGATAGCCGACGCCGAGGTCTCCCGCCGGGAAGAGCTTGACGAAGTCCGCACCCGCGTCGTGCGCGGTCAGGACCTCGGTTGGGGTCATTGCGCCGGGGAGAGACACCATGCCGAGCTCAACAGTGCGCTTGATGACGTCAACGTTCGTATCCGGGGAGATGATATACTTGCCGCCGTGGGCATGGGTCAGCTCGACCAGCTCGACGCTTGTTACGGTGCCCGCGCCGAAGAGCATCTTATCGCCGAACTCCTCAGTCAGCGCACCGATCGCCTCGGCGGTCTGCTGCCAGGATGCGGGGTCCTTCTGGTTATAGGTGATCTCCATAAGGCGCACGCCGCCGGCATACAGTGCGTTTGCGACCTTGCTGCACTGATCGGCGCTGACGCCGCGCACGATGGCGATCAGCTTTTCCTTTTCAATTCTTTCTATTACCTGTTCACGCATACGAATTTCTCCTTTGATTTTCATAATGTGAAAATGATTATCACATTCTGATATTCGCCTTTATATTACAAAATTACGTCCCTCTTGTCAACCGGATTTGCCCCGCTTTGCGCCGCGTATACTGCCAAAAATATGCGGCTCTTTTTGTAAGAATACTACAATTGACGCGGAGCGCCGCCGCGTGTTAGAGTATGAAAAAGCTTTTCATAATGTGAAAACGGAGATATGCTATGGCAAACTCAACACCTGTACAGTCGATAGACCGTGTTTTTGATATAGTCGAGGCGCTCTCCTCCAGCCCGCACGGGATGAGCCTGACCGATCTTGCCGCTGCGGTCGGTCTGCACGTCAGCACCGTTCACCGTCTGCTCGCCTCTCTCTCCTCACGCGGCTATGTGCAGAAGGACATAGAGACGGGGAAATACCGCCTGACGCTGAAGATGTTCGAGGTCGGCAGCCGCGCGGCCTGCGGGGTGAACCTTGTGTCGATCGCGCGGCCGTACCTTGAGCGGCTCGCGGAGTTCAGCGGCGAGGCCGTCCACCTTGTCGCGCGCTTGGGGGATGAGGTCGTGTATCTCTATAAGGAGGACACGAGCAGCAGCATCGCGCGCATGGCGTCGTTCGTCGGGCTCAAGAACCCGATGTACTGCACGGGCGTCGGCAAGTGCATTCTGGCAAATCTCCCGCCGGAGGCCGTGCGCGGGATATGGGACAGGTCCGTCATAACCGCGTTCACGCCGAACACCATCACGGACTTTGACCGTCTCACCGCAGAGCTGAAACAGATAAAAGTTCAGGGCTACGCGCTCGATAACGAGGAGCACGAACCCGGCGTGTTCTGCATCGCCGCGCCCATCTTCGATTACAGCGCCCATCCCGTCGCCGCGATAAGCGTATCCGCCCCGGCGTCCAGAATGGAGCCGGAGCGGATAAAGAGCATCGCCGCGCAGGTCATCAGCAGCGCCGGCGCGATCACCGGCGTCCTCGGCGGCTGAAGCTTATTTAAAATACGTATTATCCACGGCGGATGGCAGAAGCTGTCCGCCGTCAACTGTTATATCGCTGCCGGTGACATACTTCGCCGCATCCGAGATGAGGTACAGGACCGCCGCGGCGATCTCCTCGGGCTGTCCGGTGCGCTGCGCCGGGATGCGGGAGACGAGCATCTTCTCCCTGTCGGTGACGACGTTCGGGTCAGTCACCTTGATGTATCCCGGGGACACGCTGTTGACCCTGATCCCGTAGGGCGCGAGCTCAAGCGCCATGTGCTGCGTGAGCTTATAGACCGCGGCCTTTGCCGGGCCGTATACGCTGGCCTTGGGGTAGTTCGTGCTGCGGTGGACGCTGCTGGTGTTTATGATGCAGCCGCGCGTACCGTGGCGGATCATGTCCTTCGCCGCGCGCTGGGCGCAGAAGAACGTGCCGCGCAGGTCGACGTTCGTGATGGTGTCAAACATCTCATGCGAAACCTCAAGGAAGGGCATGAACTTCGTGATGCCCGCGTTGTTTACCAGCACGTCAATGTTCCCGAACTCGCGCTCTAACGTATCAAACATCGGGTCGATATCATCGAGCTTTGTGAGGTCTGCCTTTATGGCCATCGACCTTCTGCCGAGCGCGCGTACTTTTTCCACCGTGTCCTTCGCCTGCTCCTCGCTTCCGCAATAGCTGATGCAGACGTCGTACCCCGCCTTTGCAAGCTCAATGGCCTCGCCCTTGCCGATGCCGTGACCGGCGCCTGTGACCAATGCGATCTTTGCCATAATGTAATTTTCCTTTCTATTACAGTATCGTTATAAGTCTTATTAAGTATTGTTTAGGTAAGCGCTGATTAAATGCGTTGGATGGCTGGGCGAGGAAATTTTTCGTCTGGTGAAATGAGCTTTTTGCAGGAATACTTTGTGTATTTCAAAAAAAGCTCGTGAAATCAGGCGGATAAATTTGCCGCCCAGACGCCAACAGCCGTGTATTCAGCGTTTACCTCAAAGAGATAGCTGCGGCGGTAGCTCACGCTCTCCCCGCTTTCAAGGTCGATGGGCGCGAACACCTCAGGGCAGAAGGCGTTGAAGTTGTTCCAGCTATAGAAATTGCAGACGGGAGCTCCGTCCTCGATGAGAACGCTCATGCCCTTTTCCGCGTTCTCAAGCTTCATCCAATGGCTCTTTAGCCCTTCCCAGCCGCGGATCCAGAACGCGCTGGACTCGGTCGGCCCGTCGAACTCGCCGAGGCGGTAAGCGTCGCGCTCGATGATGAGCTCGCCGCGGCGCAGCTTCGGCTCGATGGTATAGGGGAAGGACAGGCGGTAACCGGAGTCTATCACGCCGCCGTCAAAATTAAAGAAGTTGTGGGAAAACTCGGTCGCGTGTATGGCCTTGGGGCCGACGTTTTTGACCGTGATACCCATATGCAGGGTGTTCCCCTCGAGGGTGTAGAGCTTCTCCATGTCCATCGCAACGCCGCAGCAGAGATGCGGCAGCGTCCTGATCTTCACGAAGTCCTCCCCTGTTTCTACCGCGTGCTCAAACGGCACGGTCGGGTAATCCTTTGTAAACAGAAATGGCGAGGTGTCCGTCTTTTTGAGCAGGCCCACGCCTGGCAGCGGGAAATAGTCCGCCACCGAAGCGCTGTCATAAAGCGCCGTATCGCGCCACTCGAACACGTTCACGAGCCCCACGCCGCCGAGGCCGACACCGCCGCTGCTGTTGAGCTCCTTGGAGAGGAAGGTGTGTCCCTTGTGCCACACCTGCTCGACCATACCGCCCCAGTCATAGCGCGAACGGTCATAGCCCCAGCCGGGCAGCAGGATATTTGCCCTTATACTTCCGTTGTCAATAATAACCGATTTTTCCATTGTACTTATCACTCCCGAGCGCCGGGCATTTTTGCCAAAGTTCCGGCAGATTTTTTATGCATACCGCACAAGACCCCTTGTGTTATCTGGCTTTATGGTAGCAGAGATTATTCAAAATGTCAAATATCAAATATCATTTCCGTAAAAAAGTCTATTGACAATCCGCCGCGCGCTTGATAATATTGTGAACGAAGAATGAATCACGCGGCAAAATACGGAACACGGAGCGGTCATTATGGCAGAGAAAATAGTCTTTGAAGGCACGGTTGCCTCCAAGGTCACCGAGCGTCTGCGCGAGGATATAATCAGCAAGAAGATCGAAGCCGGCAGCCGCATCACGATAAAAGAGATCTCCGAGCGCTATGGCACGAGCAATATGCCCGTGCGTGAAGCCTTCAGAACGCTCGAGGGCGAGAAGCTGCTGGAGATCAACGCCTACAAGGGCGCGACCGTTCTTTGCATTGACGAGACCTTTGTCAGGGAGATATACGGCCTGCTCCGCGCGCTGGAGTGCCTTATCTACGAATCCGCCCTGCCTTATATAGACGATGAGCTTATTGACGAGCTGAAAACTGTCAATGAGGAGATCGGCCTCATCGCCGCCGGTCAGACGCTGAGCACCGGCTACATAGACCTGAACACGAAATTCCACGGGCTGATAATGTCCCGCGGCGGCAACTCGAAGGCTATCGAGCTCTACCGCTATTACCATATGCTCATCCGCGCCCTGCGCAAAAGCTACATGCCCAGCACCGCACGCGTGCAGGCGGTGTACAGCGAGCATGCGGAGCTTATCGCCGCGCTTGAAAACAAGGACGCCCTTGCCATCAAGGCCGCTGTCGACAAGCACGTCGGCCACGCGATGGAGAATTTCCTGAAGGTATACGCCGGGCAGATCTGACGCCCCGGCTCCGGTTATATGCCGGGATAGAGCATTTCGCTCGGCTGCGGTTCTTGTTTAAAGAATATCAAATATCATATTTGCCGCGTTTTTATTGCGCCTAAAATATCAAATATCAAAATTGCTTTGCACATACACAAATAAACGCAAGTGGAGGTAATGATCTTGAAAGCAATTGGTAAAATCTTTGATGTCCTTGAGAAGATCCTCAAGAACATCTGCGGCGCGCTTGTCGTAGGCTTTACCGGCATCACCCTCGTCGCCGTTATCGCCCGATACGTGCTCAACTCTCCCATCTGGTGGAGCGAGCAGCTCTGCCGCTACCTGTTCATCTGGATGCTGATGCTCTATTTCCCCATTATCGTCCGTCATGAGCAGAACCTCGGCTTTGACGTTCTTGTGAAGCGCCTGCCGAAGAAGTTCCAGGACATCTCCTGGCTCATCTGCAACATGCTCATCTGCGCTTTCGGCGGCTTCTACTTTGCCTACACCGTCCAACTGTGCCAGAAGTTCTCCGCGGCGCACAAGTACCTTGACGGCATTCACCTGCCCGCCTCCTTTATGTACTCCTCTCAGGCAGTCGGCGCGGCGCTGCTCGTGCTCTTCTCGCTCGAGGTCGTTATCAATCTGTTTATCAAGATAGTTCATGAGAATAAGGATGGTGAAGAGATATGATGCTTGGTATTCTTTTCGGGCTGTTCTTCCTGCTGCTGTTCATCGGCATGCCCGTCGCCTACGGCATGGTCATTTCCGCCGTCGTTACTCTTTTCTTTGACCCCTCGCTCACCGGTATAATCATCCCCCAGAAGCTCTTCACCGGTATGGACTCCTTCTCCCTTATGGCAGTCCCCTTCTTCATGCTGGCCGGTACCCTGATGGAGAAGTCCGGTATCACCGATATCCTTGTCAACTGGGCAAAGAGCCTTGTCGGCCACTTCAAGGGCGGCCTCGGCCACGCGACCATCGTCACCGGCGTCGTGATGGCTGGCGTCTCCGGTTCCGCGAATGCCGACACCTCCGCTCTCGCCTCCATCCTTGTCCCCATCATGCGTAAGGACGGCTATGACGACGGCTATTCCTGCGCCCTCGTCTCCTCCTGCGGCGCTCTCGGCCCGGTCATCCCGCCGAGCATCATGATGGTGCTCTACTCCGGCGTTACCTCCATCGCCATCGGCAAGCTGTTCATGGCCGGTATCATCCCCGGTCTTGTCATCGCCATCGGCTACATGATCGTTAACGGCATCTACGCCCGCAAGGCAGGCATCCCCAAGTCGAAGTTCGTCGGCTGGAAATCCCTCGGCCAGGACACCCTCAAGGCGCTGCCCGCGCTCATCATGCCCGTCATCATCATCGGCGGCATTCTCTCCGGCGCCACCACCGCGACCGAAGCCGGCGTTGTCGCCTGCGTATACAGCATCATCTACGGCTTCATCCGCAAAACCATGAACGCCCAGCACGTCTGGGAGTGCTTCAAGGACGCTGTCCACGGCACGACCAACTGCATGATCGTCGTCGTCTTTGCTGGTATCTTCGGCACCCTCGCCACGAATTACAACCTCTCCAAGGTCGTGCTCGCCGCGTCTCAGGTGTTCCACGGCAACCCCTACCTGATCCTGATATTCATCAGCATCATCCTCTACATAGCCGGTATGTTCATCGACTCCAACGCCGCGATGCTCATGCTCGTACCTATCTTCACCCCGCTCATCGCCGCCTACGGCTTTGACCCGATCTACTTTGCGATGGTCTGCATCCTGACGCTCGACATGGGCGGCATGTCTCCCCCGGTCGGCCTGCTCATGTATATCTCCGCGAGCATTACCGACACCCCGCTCGAGAAAGTCGTCAAGAACATCTTCAAGTTCATCGCCGTCAACTACAGCGTGACCCTGCTCGTCATCTTCATCCCCGCGCTCGTCACCTGGCTTCCCTCTCTGATGTGATAGGGAAACGAATTCGGAATCCCGGAGCAACCGCTCTGTGATCATAAAAAAATTAGGAGGAACCCCAAAATGAAGAAACTCATCGCTCTGGTGCTGGCACTTGTCATGTGCTTTGCACTGTGCGCCTGCGGCGAGAGCGCTGCACCCGCAGCAACCGAAGCTCCCGCAGCAGAACCCGCAGCCGACGCTGCAGCTGACACCGCAGCAGTTGAATACCCCGAAATGACCCTGAAGCTCTCCCACCACAACGCTGTTGACCAGCCCATCCACGAGGCACTGACCAAGTGGGCGACCATGATCAACGAGCAGTCCGGCGGCAAGATCACCATCGACATCTACCCCGCCGCCTCCCTCTACAACCAGACCGACGCTCAGGACGCCGTCCAGATGGGCACCCTCGATATGTGCCTTGCCGACTGCTCCCAGCTCTCCTCCGCAGTCCCCGCATTTGCTCTGACCGCAATGCCCTTCCTGTATGACAGCTACGAGACCGCCGGCAAGGTCATCTTCGGCGAAGTCGGCGCACAGCTCGACCAGCAGCTCGAGGACACCCTGAACATGCACGCCTTCGGCTGGACCTGGAACAATTTCCGCAACATGATCACCAAGACCCCCATCACCAGCCTTGACGACTGCAAGGGCTACAAGCTCCGCTCCCCCGGCACCGACCTCTACCTGAACACCTTCAACACCCTCGGCATGAGCCCCACCGTCGTTCCCTGGAACGAGGCCTACACCGCAATGCAGTCCGGCCTTGTTGACGGCGTTGAGTCCGGTCTCGAAGCCTTCTACACTCAGGGCTTCTATGAGCTCGGCAAGTACGTCTGCCTGTCCCGCCACATGATCTCCGTCATCGGCCCTGTCATGAACGCCGATAAGTGGAACTCCCTCGACGAGGCCACTCAGGAGCTCTTCACCTCCACCTGGAAGCAGTGCCAGGAGGAGCTGAACGAGACCGTTATCGCAAACGAGTCCGGCTACCAGACCAAGCTCGAAGAAGCCGGCTGCACCATCACCCAGTTTGACGACCAGCAGGCTCTCATCGACCTCTTCACTCCGTTCTGGAGCGAGAGCGCCGAGGCCGGCGGCTACACCGATCTGCTCGATCAGGTTCTTGCCATCGTCAACGGCTGATCCGACTGAACTTTATAACGGGCATCCCAACGGATGCCCGTTATATCCTAAGCAATGTGTTTTGTATTTAATGCAAAGCATATTGCTCAGGATATAAGATAAAGCGAGGAACTGTATATGAAGATAAGCTGGCTCGGTCAGGCGGGCTTCCGTCTGGCCGCGGATAACGGCACGGTCATTATGATCGACCCCTATCTTTCCGACACGCTCAGATATAAAAAAGGCGAGAGCTACCGCCGCGAGGTCCCGATAAAGGATGAGCTTTTAGACTCCCATGTCGATGTTGTGATCCTCACCCATATCCATGACGACCATACCGACTTTGGTACGCTCGACAGGCTGCGCGCAGCAAACGGCCCCGTCGCGCTGCTCGCTCCCGTGAATGTGCTCGCTGCGCTCCGCGCGCGCTATGCCCGGCCGGAGAACTACATGCTCTTTGATCCCGGCATTGAGATCACGCTGAGCGGCATCCGCTTCAGCTCGACCTATGCCGCGCACAGCGATGAGCACCCCATCGGCGTTATCATTGAGGGCGACGGCAAGGTCGTCTGCCACACCGGGGACACCATGTTCCACAAGCGCCTCCCGGCGGAATACCCGCAGGGCGCGGACCTGCTGATGCTCCCGATAAACGGCAGCGGCTACAACATGAACGCCGTCGATGCCGCGCGCCTTACATCGATCCTCGCGCCGAAGGCCGTGCTGCCGATGCACTGGGATATGTTCAAGGCCTACGGCTGTGACGTGAATGAGTTTATATCGGAGTTTAGGGGCAGCAGCCAGCGCATCCTTGTCCCCGAACACTATGCCGAATTTGAAGTATAACTGGAGGATACATCCGTGAAGATCACAGATATCAAGACATTCAACGTTTTTACCTACCGGACGAATTTTGTCTTTGTCAAGCTTGAGACCGACGAGGGCATATCAGGTATCGGCGAGGGCACGCTGGAATATAAGGAAAACGCCCTGCTCGGCGCGATTGAGGATATCAAGCGCGTGCTTATCGGGCGGGACCCGCGCGAGGTCGAGCGCATCTCCCATGAGCTCTACCGCGACTCCTACTGGCGCGTCGGCCCCGTGCTCCAGAGCGCCGTCTCCGCGGTGAACATGGCCATGTGGGACATCAAGGCCAAAGCCGCAGGCGTGCCGGTGTATGAGATGCTCGGCGGCAAGGTGCGCGACGGTGTGCGCATGTACGCAAATGCCTGGTTTGCCGGTGCAAGGACCGCGGATGAATTCGCCGCTGCCGCCGTCAAGGCCAAGAACATGGGCGTCACCGCCCTCAAGTGGGACCCCTTCGGCAAGGCCTATATGTATATGGAAAACGCGGACTTCCGCCGCTCTATAGAGATCGTTGAAGCCGTGCGCGGCGCGGTCGGCAATGACGTCGATCTGCTCATCGAAGGTCATGGCCGCTTCGATATCGCCACCGGCATAAAGATCGCGAACGCAATCAAGCCCTTTGACCCGTTCTTCTTTGAGGAGCCTACTCCCCCCGACTGCCTTGACGCTCTCGCGCAGGTGCACAAGAACGCCCCTGTTCCCATCGCGGCGGGCGAGCGGCTCTATTCCCTCACACAGATGCGCGACTTCTTGGAGCGCGGCTGCGCGGACTTCGTCCAGCCCGACATCAGCCACTGCGGCGGCATCTCTGCCGTCAAGAAGATGGCCGCCCTGTGCGAAGCACACTATGTGGCCCTCGCGCCGCACAACCCCAGCGGCCCCGTTGCGAACGCCGCGACGCTGCATATCGCCGCGAGCACTCAGGGCTTCCGCATTCTGGAGATTTGCCTTACCGACGTCTCATGGCGCAAAGAGCTCACGAATGAGCGCGTTGTGTTCGATAAGGGCAATATCCTCATCCCGACGGGCGTTGGCCTCGGCCTTGAGATAAACGAGGAAAACTGCCTGAAATATCCCTTCCAGCCCATCGATCTGCGTCACTATAAGGGCACGCTTACAAATATCCGCCCCGCTGACCATACGAGCACCTACTTTGAAGGACTCTGAGAGGTAATTTACAATGAAAATAACTGACCTGAAGATGATACATATCCGTCCGCGCTGGATGTTCCTCAAGATAGAAACCGACGAGGGGATATGCGGCTGGGGCGAACCGGTCGTTGAAGGCCGCGCAAGAACCGTCGAGACCGCCGTCAATGAGTTCAAGCCCATGCTCATCGGCGCGGACCCCTTGAAGATAGAGCATCTCTGTCAGGGCATGTACCGCCGCACCTTCTACCGCGGCGGCCCCATCCTCTGCTCCGCCATCTCCGGCATCGAAATGGCGCTCTGGGATATCAAGGGCAAGTACTACAACATGCCGGTCTATGAAATGCTCGGCGGCGCTTACCGCGATAAGGTGCGCATGTACGGCCACCTCAAGCCGACCGGACACCCCGGTGACTTCCCGATACCCGACATGCTGAAGATAACGGACACCCGCCTTGCAGACGGCTTCACCGTTATGAAATATTCCATCATCCCGCCGATCAGGCCCATCGACAACATGGAAATGGTCGACAAGGTCGTTGAGCGCTTCGCCGCTGTGCGTGAGCGCGTCGGCAAGAAGGTCGATATCGCTATCGACTTCCATGGCCGCGTGAGTCCCGCGATGTCCATCCGTCTGCTCAAGGCGCTTGAGCCGTATTACCCGCTCTTCGTCGAGGAGCCGGTGCTGCCCGAAAACGTCGATGAAATGGTACGCGTGTCTCGCAGCACGACGATACCCATCGCCGCCGGTGAGCGTCTCTTTACGAAGTTCGGCTTCCGCGAGCTTATTGAGAAGCAGGCCGTCTCCGTCGTCCAGCCCGACCTCTGCCACTGCGGCGGTATATTCGAGGCGCGCAAGATCGCGGCTATGGCCGAGACCTACTATATGCAGATCGCGCCGCACAATCCCCTCGGCCCCATCTCTCTTGCCGCCTGCATGCAGCTCGATGCCTGCGTGCCGAACCTGCTCGCGCAGGAGCACCCCGGCATGCCCGACCACGCCGATCTCGGCGTCGGCATTCTCAAGACCCCGTTCAGGATCGAGGACGGCTATATCCGCATCCCCGAAGGCCCCGGTCTCGGCATTGAGGTCGACGAGGACAAGCTTGACGCGCTGCGCTTCGACGGCACATGGGACACTCCCCATCTCGAATTTGAGGACGGCAGCATAGCCGATTGGTAACATATAAAATCTAAATGGAGGCAGAACTATGTTTGATTTAACAGGTAAAGTCGCTCTGGTCACCGGCTCCTCTCAGGGGCTCGGTGCGGCAATGGCGCGCTGTCTGGCGGAAGCCGGGGCGGACGTCGCCGTGAACTACACCTCGGAGCACTCTCTCGAAAAGGCCGAGAAGGT
>CAKTIH010000041.1 GCA_934565615.1 uncultured Oscillospiraceae bacterium
TGGGGTCGAGGATCCTGTACTCGGGGTCAGTGTAGGTAATGCCGGTGTAGGTCAGGGACTCAAGACTGATCTTTGTGGCCAGCTTGAGAATGTTCGGTCTTTTTGCCATCATTCCACCTCTTAATTTTTCTTATTTTTATAAAGCCGGCTCATCTCATACCGGCTGAAATTACTTGCCATTCTCACTATATAAATATACACTCTTGTCTGAATTTTGGCAATACGACATATTTGGCTTCAATGTACGAATTGTGGCTATACCACAAGATACACGGCGGCAGACAGACTGCGCTTGATTTTTACACCAATGTGTATTATAGTAAGCACAACTGTTTCAAAGGACAATAACCATGAACATTAACGGAATGGAAATAGAACGCAAGTACCTTATAGCCATGCCGGTTAAAGCCGTGCTTCAGAGCGCAGATGCGTCGGAAATCGTGCAGACCTATCTTGTGAACCCCGAGAAGGGCGTGACAGAGCGCGTCCGTTCGCGCACATCAGGAGGCAGGGCGGTCTATACGCATACCGTCAAGCGCAAGCTCAGTGCGATGAGCCGTGAGGAGGACGAGCATGAGATAAGCGCCGCGGAGTATGCGGAGCTTTTGAAGCGCGCCGATACCGGACGTAGGCCTGTTCACAAGACGCGGTACTGCCTTGACTATATAGGTCAGCTTTTTGAGATAGACGTTTATCCGTTCTGGGCAGACCGCGCGATAATGGAGATAGAGCTCGACAGCGAGGAGCGTGAGGTCATGCTCCCGCCGTTCATTGAAGTAATAAAAGAAGTGACGGGGGACGGCAGATACACCAACGCCGCCATTGCAAGGGAAGTTCCGGCTGAATGAGCCAGAGGAACATTTTTCCCTGCCGACTCGTCATAACCGTAGAAAGGATGGTACGACCATGAAAAAAACAGTTTCGATAATACTTGCGCTCGCGCTGGCTTTCGGCCTTTGCGCCTGCGGCAATTTGAGCAATATTGATCTGCCGCCGCTGCCGACCGTGACCCCGGAGCCTACGCCGACTCCTGAGCCCACCCCGGAGCCGACGCCCAATGTGCAGGACGGGCAGATAATCATAGCTGTCGAGAACACGCTTAAGCAGGCCTATGACCCGCAGGACGGTACCCAGCTTATCCTGACCTTCTCCTATGAGACGCCGAAGATCGAGATCATCGGCAGGACCGACGCGGAGAAGACCATCAACGAATATGTCGCCATGCTCGATGAGACCTATGTCACCGGCGAGGATTACGGCGACGGTCAGGGCACGGGTTATAACAACATGCTCACCATGGCTGAGGACAACTATAACTATTGGACGAGCACTGGAGGCGACGAGGTCTACACTCTTGAGCTTACTTCCGACCGCAGCGTAACCGTAGAACGCGGCGATACTCAGGTACTGACGCTTCTGTATAACGACTACAGCGACCTCGGCGGCGCGCACGGCAGCTACGGCTATACTGGATACAGCTTCGATACGCAGACGGGTGAGCTCCTCACGCTCGATAAGATCAGCTCCGATCCCGAGGGACTGCGCAGCTTCCTGACGAACTACATGGTCACGGCCGTTGAGAACGATGACTCGCTTCAGGAACGCACAGACGGCTTCATACCTGATAACGATTATAACGCTGCACTCTCAGCGCTGCTGCGCGAGGGATCGTGGTACTTCAGCGGCAGCGGCATGGTGATCTTCTCCAGTCTTTACGAGATCAGCAGCTACGCCGCGGGCATCATTCAGTTTGAGATACCCTATTCCGAGCTTGCCGGTCACATCGATGAGAAGTGGATACCGGCAGAAATCACGGGCGAGGGCGGCTTTGAGATCGTCAGCGCTGCCGACATGAAGGACGGCAGCACTGAAATTCTTGATAAGCTCACCGTCAATAAGGACGGCGAGGAGTTGTATCTTGTCTCGAACGGAATTGTCAGAAACGTCAGTATTTGCTCCGTCGACTACAGCGACACCTTCTATGAGACGGGAGAGCTGTGGTACTGCAGCGTTATGAACGGCAGCGCTGTCCAGCTTCAGACGCTCATACCCGAGGGGATGCCGAACCTCAGGCTCAGCTACACCGACGGCAGCGGCGAGCATCGCTTCTATATCAGCGAGAGCGGCGAGAACGGCAAGCCCATCCTCGCGGATGAGACCATAGAGGCAGTGGGCTGAAAAGAGCGTAAATTCCGCGCAAAACAGCAGAAAATGGTTGACAACACGGCGCGGACATGCTATTCTATCTAAGCCGCATTGAAGGGGTAATGAAGAAGAGGTATGCCCTCCACCCCAAGAGCGAGTCCTGAAGAGAGGGAGGAAATGTTCATGAAGCATGCTATAATCGTGACCGGCGGCAAGCAGTATCGCGTAGCCGAGGGCGACGTTATCTTCGTTGAGAAGCTCGATGCCGCAGCAGGTGAGTCCGTCAAGTTCGATCAGGTTCTGGCCGTTATCGACGGCGAGAATGCTACTTTCGGCGCACCCGTCGTTGAAGGCGCTTCCGTTACCGCAAATGTCGTCAAGAGCGGCAAGGGCGCAAAGGTTCGCGTCTACAAGATGAAGCCGAAAAAGGGCTATCGCAGAACCCAGGGCCACAGACAGCCCTACACCAAGCTCCAGATCGAAGCTATCAACGCCTGATTTTTTCCGCAACTGATTTTGACTTATGGAGGTGTAACCTAATGGCACATAAAAAAGGTATGGGTTCTACCAAGAACGGCCGCGACAGTGAGTCGAAGCGTCTTGGCGCCAAGAGAGCCGACGGTCAGTTTGTTCTGGCCGGCAACATCCTTGTCAGACAGCGCGGAACCAAGATCCATCCCGGTACCAATGTCGGTAAGGGTAAGGACGACACTCTGTTCGCCCTCGTGGACGGCACCGTGAAGTTCGAGCGCATGGGCAAGGACCGCAAAAAGGTCTCTGTTTACGAAGAAATCGCTCAGTAAGTGATTTTATCAAGGCCGGACGTTTGTCCGGCCTTTTCTATAACCATGATGAAGGAGGCAGTTTATGGCTTCATCTTTTGTTGATAAGGCGCGCATCAGCGTCCATGCCGGTAAAGGCGGGGACGGCGCGGTCGCGTTCCACCGGGAGAAGTACGTCGCGGCAGGCGGCCCCGACGGGGGCGACGGCGGGCGCGGCGGCAACGTTGTTTTTGTTGTTGACGATAATATGTCCACGCTGATGGACTTCAGATATAAGCGCAAGTACACTGCCGGCAACGGTATGAACGGTCAGGGCAAACGCTGCTACGGCAAGGACGGGGAGACGCTTTATATCAAGGTCCCCCGCGGCACGATAGTGCGCGATACTGAGACCGGCGCGATCATGCACGATATGTCTACCGGCGAAAACTGGGTCGCCGCCAAGGGCGGGCGCGGCGGCTGGGGCAACATGCACTTTGCTACGCCGACGCGTCAGGTGCCGCGCTTTGCAAAGCCGGGTCTGCCCGGTGAGAGCCACGATATCACGCTTGAACTGAAGCTGCTGGCGGACGTCGGCCTTGTCGGATTCCCGAACGTCGGCAAGTCCACGCTCCTGTCCGTTGTCAGCAAGGCGCATCCCAAGATCGCAAACTACCATTTCACTACGCTGTTCCCCAACCTTGGCGTCGTATATGTGGATGAAGGCGTATCCTTCGTCATGGCGGATATCCCTGGTATCATTGAGGGCGCGTCCGAGGGCGCGGGGCTCGGCCACGATTTCCTGCGGCATATCGACCGCTGCCGTCTGCTCGTTCATGTGGTGGATGTCTCCGGCAGCGAGGGACGCGACCCGGTCGAGGACTTTGATGCGATAAACGCGGAGCTGCGCGAGTACAGCCCCGAGCTTGCCGAGCGCCCGCAGATCGTCGTTGGCAACAAGTGCGACCTGCTCGGCGATGAGCGCGAGAATATCGACCGGCTCAAGGCGCACGTCGAGGAGCTGGGGTACCAGTTCTTTGAGATGAGCGCTGTGTCACATCAGGGCACACGCGAACTCGTCAAGGAATGCGCGCACAGGCTCTCTGAGCTCCCGCCGATATCGAGCTATGAGGCGGACTATGTTAAGCCCGAACCGAAGGTCGATACCTCGGGCGAGCTGACGATAGAGAAGTTTGATGATATGTGGCTCGTCGAGGGCCCGTGGCTCCAGCGCCTTGTGGCGACGGTCAACTTCGGCGACTATGAGAGCCGCATGTACTTTGACCGCGTCCTGCGCGAGGCGGGAGTGTTCAAGCGCATGGAGGAAATGGGCGTCAAGGACGGAGATACTGTCAGCATGTACGACCTGATGTTCGAGTACCAGGATTGATGAGCGAGAAAAAGCGCAAAATTTTAAGCGCAGTGCTTATCTGCCTGTGCATCGTCACGGTCGCGTTCATATGGGGCAACTCGATGCTCGACAGAGAGACGTCAAGCAATATGAGCAATTTGGTGCTGACAGTGCTGGAGCCGATAATCAGGTCTTTCGGCATTGTGAGCGAGGATGACCAGTGGCTCAGAAAGCTTGCACACTTCACAGAGTTCGGAGCCTTGGGCGCGGAGCTGCTGTTTCTTGCCGCGGTGAGAGGAAGGCTCGGCCTTCAAGCGGCAGTAAACTGTGCCTTTGCGGCGCTGCTCGTTGCGCTCGCGGATGAGACGATACAGCTTGCAAGCGGGCGGGGTTCGCAGGTCCTTGATGTGCTGCTTGATTTCTCAGGAGCCTTGACGGGGATCCTCATCGCTTGGCTCATATGCCGGGCTATAAAAAGACATCACTAAAAAAGAAAGAGTAATTAAAGACACGGACATAACTAAAAATGGGTGTAACCGAATCACACGGTTACACCCATTTTTGCATAGAACCATTTTTTTCAAGGTCCGTTCCTATTTGACAAACGTCTCCTGCAACATTAAAACTAAAAATGCGCATACTACAAACTATAGCAAAATCTAATATTTAAGGAGACTGAGAAAATGAGCGAAAAGACCATTACAGACACGCAGATAGCGGCGTACGGCACACAGCTGCGGGAGGACGAGCACAGCCGGGGGACGATAGAAAAGTACCTTCGCGATGTGCGTTCTTTCGTGCGGTGGCTGGGCGAGAGAGAACTGACGAAGGAAAACGCCGTTGAATGGAAGGAGCATCTGAGCACGTCGGGCTACGCGCCGGTCACCATCAACTCGATGCTCTCCGCACTCAACGGCTTCTTCACATTCATCGCCCGCACGGATTGCCGCGTGAAGTTCCTCAAGATCCAGCGGCGTATGTTCCGCGCGGAATCGAAATCGCTGACGCGCGAGGAATATATGCGCCTTGTAAGCGCGGCCGAGGCGCAGGGCGATACGCGTGTCGCCCTGCTGCTGGAGACGATATGCGGCACAGGCGTGCGTGTGAGCGAGCTGCGGTATATAACGGTGGAAGCGGCGCGGCAGGGCGTGGCGGAAATATCACTCAAGGGCAAGATACGCACGATCATCATCCCCGGCAAACTGCGCAAAAAGCTGCTGAAATATGCCGAAAAAAGGAAGATCGCCTCCGGCGAGATATTCCTCACCAGAAGCGGAAAGGGGATGAACAGGCGCCAGATATGGGCGGCGATGAAGGCGCTGTGCGGCGCGGCGCGGGTGGAGAGCAGCAAGGTGTTCCCGCACAATCTGCGGCACCTGTTCGCGTGCCGGTTCTATAAGATCAGCCATGACATTGTAAAACTTGCCAACATCCTTGGACACAGCAGCATAGAGACAACACGCATTTACCTTGTTACCACGAGCAATGAAAATGCCGAGCAGATGGAACTGCTCGGACTCGTGTCATAGTAGGACAAAATACTTGATTTCGTCTAAGAAAAGACACTAAAAAAGGAAGCCCGTGCAGGGGACTTCCCGGCAGATACACTCTGTTTTACATAGCACCTTGGCTCGCTCAAAAAAATTACTGAGCGAGCCTTTTTGCGTTTATTCAAATTTATATTTTAAAAAATTTTGTTGAAACTATTGCGATATTTCTCTTTTTATGCTATTCTTAATCAGAATTTATATTAGAGCTTTTTTAGCGCTTTTTGTCTGTATTTGCGATTTGATTCAATATTACAGACGAAATCAAGTATTTCGTCATCGCCGGGCAAACCCGGCAATTTTAACCCAATGACGAAATCAAGTATTTTGTTCAAAAAGCTACGGAAAGGCCTAAAAAAGTAATGAAGAAAGAATAAAATCTAAGGTAACACAGCAAAAAAACGGAGAACAGTAAACTATGTGGGAAGACGATTACAAGAAGAACAGGACGCGCAATATTATTTTCGCAGTGCTCATCGTTGTGATCCTCGCGGGTCTCGCGGTCGCGATGCTCTCGGTGCACAAAAGGACCGAGGAGCAGGACGCACAGCTGATAGAGGCTTATTCACAGCAGCAGGAGCAGCAGACGGCTGCACGGCAGGAGGCTGTGGAAGCAATAAACGCAGAGTACCAGAAGGACATGCAGACCGTGGCAGACTATCTGCCCGGAATAGTCTGCTGGGGCGATAGTATTACTACCGGCTCGTCCGGCAACGTGTCGTACCCCTACGTGCTGCAAAAATATATAGACGCGTATATCTGTGATATCTACGATTTCCGCAGCTCCATAGAAAATGCGTCGGATTATTCACGCCTGAAATGGGACGATTATAAGGTCAGCATCCCTGTGGTCAACATGGGCGCGGGGCAGGAGGACACGAGTACGGTCCTTGGACGTAGCGGCGCTGTGCCGTATGTCACAGCGATGGATTTCACCATTCCCGCGGGGACTGAGGCAGTGCAGATCTCTCTTATGAGCCAGAACGGTAAGACCGTCGCTCCGCTCACAGGCGGAAGCGCCGGCGTGAACAACGTCACCATAAACGGCATAGAGGGTGTTCTGTCGCTCAGCTCCGAGGAGAGCTTTGGCTACTACACCACAGGCGCATATTATTTTGCACGTACCGAGGAAGGCAGCGAGACCTATGTCCCGGCAGGGACGGAAATCACTACCGCCGCTACTGATATGTACCGGGATTATGTCCATGTCGTCTGCATCGGCACCTACGGCGGGTACGACAGCGCGACCGACCTTGTAGAGCAGACTAAGGCGCTGCTTGCGCGCCAGACGCAGAACAGCGACCGCTATATCGTACTTGGCCTGTGCTCCGTGAACGGATTCTGGGACTACAATTCGGCGCTCAGCTTAGATGCGATAGACACCGCGATGATGCAGGCCTTCGGTAATCATTACATAAACGTGCGCAAGTATCTGTGCGAGGACGGCCTGACCGATGCAAAGCTCTCCATGTCAGCTCAAGACTCGGAGAACATCAAGTATGGCATCGTTCCGGAGAGCTTCCGCAGCAGCTCCGGCAATGCCGAACTCAACGGCAAGGCGTACCAGCTCATCGGCAAGCTTGTCTATGACCGCATGGAGAGTCTCGGCTATTTCAGCGAGGTCGTCGATGAACTGTACATAAAAGAGACAACAAGACTTCTTCTCAAGGATGACCCTGATTATCTCAACCGTGTGATAGCAAACAGTCTGAAGTGAGGAACGGCAAATGGCAGCAAAAAAAGATAACGAAGAATTAGAAATAGACCTTCTGGAACTGTTCAGAGTGCTGTGGAATAAGGCTCTGGTGCTGATACTTACGGCGCTCATAACTGGCGCGGCCGTGTTCAGCGTGACGTTCTTTCTTATAAAGCCGAAGTACGAGGCGACAGCGTCGTTGTATGTTAACAACAGCTCCTTCTCCTTCGGTGCGACGAGCTTCTCAATATCCTCGTCTGAGCTGTCCGCATCCAATTCACTTGTCTCCACATACATATATATCCTCCAGTCCAGAACCACGATGGAGGATGTCATCGCGGCGGCGAATCTGTCTTATGACTATGAGGAGCTTTCGGATATGATCACTGCCGAAGCTGTGACAGGGACGGCAGCGTTCAATGTCACGGTCGAGAGCGAGAGCCCGGTCGAGGCGGAGCTTATTGCAAACACTATCGCAAAGCTTCTACCAGACAGAATAGCGGAGATTGTGGACGGCAGCTCCGTGCGTATCGTTGACTACGCTATCGTACCGGCGCACCGCTCCTCGCCCAGCTTTGTGAAGAACACTGCGATCGGCGTGCTGCTTGGCCTCTTTGTCAGCGCCGCTATCGTAATCGTGAAGTATCTCGTTAATGAGCAGACCAATGACGTCATTACGTCTGCGGATGATCTCAAGGCGCTCTACCCGGATATCCCCGTGCTGGCGCTTATCCCGGATATGCGCTTGAGCGAGAAGAAGGGGTACTATTACTCCTCATATTACGGCGGAAAGGCGGGCGACTGATTTATGGATGAAAAGAAAACAGCGGCTCAGCCCAAGAAGCCGCAGGGCAGCCGCGAGCAGATATGTGAGAACCTGAACTTCGCGGCAAAGGAAGCGTTCAAGCGCCTGAGGACAAATGTAATAATGTCCTTTGGTGAGGAGGACGCAGGCTGCCGCATCATCGGCGTGACGAGCGCTCAGCCCAGCGAGGGCAAGAGCACTGTTTCGGTTAACCTTGCCTATTCTCTGGCGGAGCTTGGCAAGCGTGTATTGTTGGTGGACGCGGATATGCGCCGTCCGTCAATAAACATCAAGCTTGGCATGACGCTCGCTCCGGGACTGAGCAATCTCCTCGGCAGCACGAACTCGATCTCGGCGGCACTGCAGAAGTATTCCAGCAGCACCAGCAAGGCGGCATTTAATGTCATCCCGGGCGGAGATATACCCCAGAATCCGTCGGAGCTTTTGAATTCCAAGCGCATGGAGCAGTTGCTTTCGGCACTGGGTTCGGCCTATGACTATCTCATAATCGACCTGCCGCCTGTCGGCGCAGTCACGGATGCGGTGTCTATCTCGAAAAAGACCGACGGTATGATCGTCGTTATGCGCGAGAATAACTGCCCGCGCAGTGTGCTCAGCGACTGTATCGACCAGCTGAGGTTTGCGCATGTGAATATTTTGGGTTTCGTCATCAACGGCGCGCTTGAGGGTGCCGGGAAGAAGTACCAGTACGGCAACTATACATAATATAGCATGGTAGATTTTCACTCGCACGTATTACCGGGCATGGACGATGGCGCGGAGAATGTTGAGACGAGTCTGTGTATGCTTCGCGAGAGCGTGAGGCAGGGCGTGGACGTTCTCTTTGCGACTTCACATTTTTATGCGGATCAGGAGGATCCGATGCGGTTCCTTGCGCGGCGTGCAGCAGCGTATGAGGAGCTGTGCGCGGCACTGGAGAGAACAGGACAGGAGCACCCGGCCTTATATCTCGGGGCAGAAATACTGTTCTTCCCGGGGATGAGTGTGGCGGATGAGCTTAAGAGACTGACACTTGGCAATACAAATTGCCTGCTTGTGGAGCCGCCGATGATGCGCTGGTCGGACACGATGCTCGACGAAATAGAACAGACGGGATCGAACCTTTCCTGCATACCGGTCATAGCACATATCGACCGGTATATGCGCATGCTTGATGATGACACGCTTTTTGAGCGTGTGAAAGGGCGGCGCATGCTGATACAGGTGAACGCGAGCTTCTTTATCTACGAGGACTCGCGCCCGATGGCACTTAAGTATCTCTCCGAGGGGCGGATACACTTCATGGGTTCAGACTGCCACAATATGACCAACCGCGCGCCGAACCTTGGCTCGGCAGCGGCGGTGATACAGAGGGCAGGAGTACTCAAGCCGTTTTCGGATTTCAACAAGAGGATATATTATTTCCTTGGAATGTGAGAGAGCAATGAAAAACAAAAAAGTGATTCTTATTATTCTGGCGGTGCTGATCGCGGCGGCGGTCATTATGGGAATAGTGGCGGCGCAGCGGCAGGAGCAGGCAGAGCCGGTAGAGAATGCCGGACAGGCAGCGAGCGTGGAGCCGACCTCCGCAGTTGACCGCGAGGTGCGGCAGGAGCTGCGCGAGAATGTCGGCAGCGACTATAACCTGAACGATGTGACGAACATACTGCTTATCGGTGTGGATAACGACAATCTTCCGGGGATGGAGAAGCTCGGCAATGCTGACGGGCTCATGCTGCTGACGATCAACAAGAACACGCAGGAGCTGATCATGACCTCGGTGATGCGTGACACACGGGTCAAGGTGTCGGATTATAGCTACATGAAGATCACGTCAACGTACCACGAGGGCGGAGTACCGGAACTGCGCGAAGTGATCGAACTGAACTTCAACATCCCGGTGGATAACTACATCCTTGTCAACTACCTCAATGTTGTGGACATTATAGACGCACTCGGCGGAGTGGACGTGGAACTGACGGAGGACGAGATACAAACAATGTCCGGGAAAATAGCGAATATAGAAAATCTTGTTGGCGAAGAGCGCGGCACTAACGCCATAAGTGTGAGCGAGGCAGGACTGCTGCACCTCAACGGCGTGCAGACTGCGGCGTATCTGCGCATACGGCCCATAACCGGCGGTTATGACCGCGGCAGGACTGAGCGCGCGAGGAACGTTGTGACGCAGGTGCTTGACAAGGTCAAAGGCATGAGCGGAAGCGAGCTCCTGACGTTTGCCAATGAGTTCCTGCCGAACATAGAGACAGACATGACAGCCAACGAGATGATGACTCTTGCAATGAACTCCGAGGCACTCATGGGCTACACCCGTGTGAGCGACCGCATCCCGCATGATGAGGACTACACCACCTCAAGCGACGGCAACTATTTCATTCTTCCGGACTTTGACACTGTCAACGAGAAGCTATACAAGTCCATATACGAGGGTGTCAGGTGACGCTATAAACTTTGATTTGATAAGAGTTGATGTATAAACATGGAAACTTCGACCGCAGTACTTGAAAAACAAGAGCTAATTGATGTCGAGAAGAATTTGGAAGATCACAGACGATACTGGATGGGGCGTCGTATTCAGGACGTTTTTCTTTCGGTGACCGCGCTGATCGTTCTTTTTCCGCTTATGCTTGCAATTGCAATCGCCATCATAATAGACGATCCGTCTGCCGGACCTATTTTTGTGCAGACACGAGTAGGACTTAAAGGCAAACCGTTTAAGTTTTATAAGTTTCGCTCTATGTGCCCGAATGCGGAAGAAAAGCTTGCGGAAGTGCTCGACAAAAATGAAGCTGACGGTCCCGTTTTTAAGATTAAGGACGATCCTAGAATAACAAGGGTAGGCAAGTTCATCCGAAGGACAAGCTTGGACGAGCTGCCGCAACTGTGGAATGTCCTTAGAGGCGACATGAGTATTATTGGGCCGCGTCCCGCGTTGCCGAGAGAAGTGGAACATTACACGGAATATGACAAGCAGCGGCTTAGCATAACTCCGGGACTGAGCTGTTATTGGCAGATAGCTCCGCACAGGCATGAGATGCCATTCAGTGAATGGGTGGAGTTGGATCTGAAATATATCCGCGAGCGCAGTTTCCTTGTGGACTGGAAAATAATATTTAAAACTATTCAAGTATGTTTGCACGGTAATGGTGATTGACAGGCGGGATGTTTTTATAAACTTAAATGGGCCACGTTTCATAGATATAGTTGTGTAGGCATAGTCTGCGTAGGTGCTTTTCCCATCCGATACAGGCATGTTTTGGCGTGAGCATGTACTTCACGTTGCACGTCACCAACTCGTAGTACAACGCAGAACCAGGGCAGTATGCCTCAGAGCTGCTTTTTTGTTTATGCAACAGAGAGAAAGTTCCATTGTGAAGGTTCATTCTAACGTAAACTGCGTTGTAATTCGTTTAATGACCTCCATTTTGTATGCGATGATCCATGTTTTGTGGCGGTTAATACCCACATTATATAGGTAATCTACGCCTTTTCAAGATGGGGGTCTTTATTATTCAGAATATGGGTGCGTACATGGTCGTCTTGGAAATTAAATGGCGGAAGGAACGGCTGCTATGAAAGGTATTGTTTTAGCAGGCGGATCAGGCACTCGGTTGTATCCGATCACGAAAGCTACGAGCAAGCAGCTCCTGCCTGTTTATGATAAACCAATGATTTACTATCTGATGTCTGTTTTGATGAACGCAGGCATCCGGAATATTTTGATTATTTCAACACCACGGGATACGCCCTGCTTTAAAGATCTGCTCGGCGATGGACATCAGTTTGGTATTGAGCTGACCTATGCTGTCCAGCCATCTCCAGATGGATTGGCACAGGCCTTTATCATTGGCGCAGAATTTATCGACAACGATTCTGTGGCTATGGTGCTGGGGGACAATATCTTTGCTGGTCATGGATTGAAGAAGCGCCTGCGGGCGGCTGTTCAGAATGCAGAAAACGGAAAGGTTGCAAGGTATTTGGCTACTATGTTGACGACCCGGAAAGATTCGGTATCGTCGAATTCGATAAAAACGGAAAGGCGGTTTCTATTGAAGAAAAGCCAGTGCATCCGAAGAGCAATTACTGCGTAACCGGTCTGTACTTTTATGATAACCGCATGGTTGAGTTTGCAAAGAATCTGAGGCCGTCTGCTCGTGGCGAACTTGAAATCACTGATTTGAACCGTATTTATCTGGAGGACGGCTCTCTGAATGTGGAACTGCTCGGTCAGGGGCTCACATGGCTGGACACTGGCACTCACGAGAGTTTAGCTGATGCTACTAACTTTGTGAAGACTATAGAGCAGCATCAGCACCGTAAGATCGCCTGGCTGGAGGAGATTGCGTACTTGAACGGCTGGATCAACAGAAGAGAACTGATGGAAGTCTATGAGGTTATGAAGAAAAATCAGTATGGTCAATATCTGAAGGATGTTATGGACGGCAAGTATCAGGAGCATTTGTATTAACTGATGGAAATTTAGGGGATAGAAATCATGAAGTTTTTTGTAACAGGCGTTGGAGGCCAGTTGGGACATGATGTGATGAACGAACTGCTGAAGCGCGGTCATGATGGAGTAGGTTCTGGCACTAAGGAAGCCTATAGCGGCGTGACAGATGGTTCCGCAGTAACAAAGGCACCATATGTGGCTCTGGACATCACTGACAAAGATGCCGTCGAAAGAGTAATTACAGAAGTAAATCCGGATGCTGTGATCCACTGCGCAGCATGGACGGCGGTGGATATGGCGGAGGATGACGATAAAGCGGCGACAGTACGTGCCATCAATGCAGGCGGCACACAGAACATTGCGGATGTCTGCAAGAAGCTCAATTGCAAGATGACTTATATCAGCACAGATTATGTGTTCGATGGCCAGGGGACGGAGCCTTGGCAGCCAGACTGTAAAGACTACAAGCCCTTGAATGTGTATGGACAGACGAAGCTGGAAGGCGAGCTGGCTGTCAGCCAGACGCTTGAGAAGTATTTCATCGTCCGCATTGCATGGGTATTTGGCCTAAACGGTAAGAACTTTGTTAAAACTATGCTGAACGTGGGGAAAACTCATGATACGGTCCGCGTGGTTAACGATCAGATCGGCACGCCTACTTATACATATGATTTGGCTCGACTGCTCATTGATATGAATGAAACCGAGAAGTACGGCTATTACCATGCTACCAACGAGGGTGGCTACATCAGTTGGTACGATTTCACAAAGGAGATATACCGTCAGGCTGGTTATAAGACGGAGGTCCTGCCCGTAACTACGGCAGAGTATGGGCTTAGCAAAGCGGCGCGTCCGTTTAACAGCCGTCTGGATAAAAGCAAGCTGGTGGAGGCTGGATTTACGCTGCTTCCGATTTGGCAGGATGCACTTAGCCGTTACCTGAAAGAAATCGAATAGTAAGGAAAAATGGAGAAAATGGGACAGATTAAGGTTGAGAAAAATGTTGGCGGCATTGAGGGGCTCTGCGTGATTGAGCCAACTGTTCATGGCGACGCCCGGGGCTATTTCATGGAAACCTACAACGAGAAGGATATGAAGGATGCTGGCATCGACATCCATTTTGTGCAGGACAATCAGTCCATGTCTGCAAAGGGCGTGCTGCGAGGTCTGCATTTTCAGAAACAGTATCCTCAGTGCAAGTTGGTTCGTGCTGTGCGCGGCTCTGTGTTTGATGTGGCAGTTGATCTGAGAAGCAATTCTTTAACTTATGGCAAATGGTATGGCTCTATATTGTCTGCTGAGAACAAGAGGCAGTTCCTGATTCCTGGAGGATTTGCGCATGGCTTCCTGGTTCTGAGCGATGTGGCTGAAATCTGTTACAAGGCCAATGACTTCTGGCATCCGAATGATGAAGGTGGTATGGCCTGGAACGATCCGGAAATCGGCATTGAGTGGCCTGAACTGAAAGGCGAGTACAAGGGCAGCGCAAACGCTGAAGGATATACGCTGGAAGATGGCACGGCGCTGAATTTAAGTGATAGGGATCAGACGTGGCTCGGATTGAAGGATACTTTTAAATTTTAAGAATGTAAGGACAGAAGAATACAGCGGAAAAACGAAGTGTAACCCGGATTCCCAGTAGAATACAAAAAGCGGGCAAGAGATGGCGACATGGAGATATTTGTAAAAGAACCGTGCTCATAGTTTATAAAGAACGAGATAGTATGGACAACCAGAAAAACTTGATTTCATGTGGGCTTATGCGGATTGACATTTTCACCTCAACCTGTTTTGCCAGTCTTGGTGGGGCGCGTCTAACGCATTTTTAGATGCCAATATCTTCTGTTTGCGCTCTATACTTAACCCGCCATAGCGAAAGCTGATAGAGCAGAATACTGGGGAGAATTTGAATGAAAACAAAAAACGTGACGGAGAAGAATATGAAGATTTGCCTTGTTGGCTCATCTGGCGGCCATTTAACCCACCTTTATATGTTAAAGCCATTTTGGAAGGATAAAAAGCATTTTTGGGTCACATTTGATAAGGAAGATGCACGAAGTCTGCTTGAAGGCGAAAAAATGTATCCATGCTATTATCCGACAAACAGAAGTCTGAAGGCACTTATTAAAAATACCAAAATTGCGTGGGATGTGCTTCACAAGGAGAAGCCAGACTTGATTATTTCCAGCGGTGCAGCAGTTGCGGTTCCTTTCTTCTACATTGGAAAGATGATGGGAGCAAAACTGGTTTATATTGAAGTCTTTGATCGAATTGATAAGCCGACAATGACGGGTAAGATGGTTTATCCCATTGTGGACAAGTTTGTCGTGCAGTGGGAAGAACAGAAAAAGGTTTATCCAAAAGCAGTCAATCTCGGCAGCATTTTCTAAGTAGGGGTAAGAAGTAATGATTTTTGTGACAGTGGGAACACACGAGCAGCCTTTTACCCGGCTGATTCAAAAGATAGATGAATTAAAAAGAGACGGCACAGTTCAGGACGATGTGATTATCCAGACGGGCTTCAGTACATACGAGCCGAAATATTGTCAGTGGAGCAAGTTGATTCCGTATCAGCAGATGGTAAAAAACATGGCAGATGCCTGTATTGTGATTACCCACGGTGGGGCTAGAGATATAATAGGGTCAACCAAGAAAAACTACGATAACTAAAGGGTTTTGACGGCTTGAGTTGTCCTTCAAAAGTTTTATTTGTTGAAAAGACTGCAAGAAGCGGGAAATCCTGGGGTTATATGTAGGCGGTTTTTGGAAGCTCTGTTTTGACCCACAAAAGGAGCAGCAAATAAAGATTGAAGGAGAGTTCAAGCCTACGGTGGATTGCCTTTGTGCGACCCGCCGT
>CAKTIH010000042.1 GCA_934565615.1 uncultured Oscillospiraceae bacterium
GTTAGAGATGATTAACTGCTGTAACTTCTGCTTGAAGCTCAGAGACTAATACACGGAGGCGTATAACAATGGAGATAAAGCATTTCGGAAACGCGCAGGGAAAGAGCGTCATGCTGCTGCACGGCAACCTCATGTGCTGGCGGCAGTTTGAGGATCTTATACCGCTGCTGGAAAAGGACTATTCCGTCTATGCCGTAAGCTTTGACGGCTTCGACGGGGCGGGAGATACGACCTACACTACGGCTCAAGAGCAAGCGGACAAGCTGGAGGACTATATATGCGCCGATCTCGGCGGACACTTGGATATGCTCTTTGCCGAGTCCCTTGGCTGCGGGCCGGCTGTGCTTCTAAAATCCTCCCAAAAGGTGAGTATCGGGCACATGATACTCAGCGGGCCGGAGTATCTGGACTTCGGCGTGCTGAACGGGCTGATACTAAAGATAATGCCGCAGAAGCAGTACAAGACAGCGCGGGACAAGACCATGCCCGCATGGGCGCTGCGCTTCATGGGGCAGACGGAGCAGGGCATGCAGACCATGATGAGCCGCATCCCGTATAAGATAAGCCTTGAATCCGTCCGCGCGACATGGGAGGCGGGGCTCTACCTCTACCGCTCGGCTTTCCCGGTGCAGCCGGAAGCGGACGTCGCCTGCTGGTACGGCGAGAAAGAGGGGCACATGAAAAAGGCCATCGAGCGGCTGCGTCAGGCGTACCCGAAGCTGACCGTCCGCTGCTTCGAGGGCTTCGGCCACGGCGACATCATCAACCATCCGGAGCTGCTGGCAAAAGAGCTTACGCAGTTCATGAACAAGTGAGATAAGGAGATTTTACTATGAAAATTTTAGTATTCGGCGCGGGCGTTATCGGCTGCAATCTTGCGCGTAACCTGTACCGCGCGGGAAAGGACGTTACCCTGCTCGCACGCGGCGCTTGGGCGGAGGAGATACAGAAGAACGGTCTGCGGATAAAGGACAAGTTTTCGCCGCGTATGTCGGTCAGCCGCATCCCGGTGGTGACGGAGCTCAAACCGGAGGATCAGTACGACGTTATCTTTGTCGTCATGCGCTATACGCAGGTCGGCACGATCATGGATACGCTGCGGGCAAACGGGACGAAGAACATCGTCTTTGTCGGCAACGACGTGCGCGTGGAAGAGATCGCCGCTATGCTGCCGGAGAAGAACGTGCTCTTCGCCTTTGCGCTCTCCGCGGGACACCGCGAGCGTGACCACGTCGCGTCCATCGACCTCAGGAAAATTACCATCGGCCAGCTTTCAAGCGCGCCGTCGAACGAGCAGCTCATCGGACAGATATTTGACGGGATGAAGTTCAAAGTCGTCTATCAGCCGAACATGGGCGATTATCTCCTGTGCCACGCGGCGTTCGTCGTCCCCGTTGCCTTCGTGTGCTACAAGACCGGCGGCGATCTGAAGAAGATCAGGCACGACACGGCATACCTGAACCGGCTGATAGATGCCAACATTGAGGGCTACCGCGCCATAAGGAACGCTGGGCACGAGATACTCCCGGATGACGACAAGGAATTTGAAGGCGCGGCCTACCGCAAGACCTGCCTGCGCTTCTTCAAGCTCATGTGCGCGACGAGCCTCGGCAAGCTCTGCGCCGCCGATCATGCCATGAACGCGGTCGGCGAAATGAGCGCGCTGAACCGCGATCTGAAAAAGTTCTTCGACAAAACCGGGACTGAATACCCGGTATGGCTGGAGCTTGAAAAGGACACCGGAAGCTATCTGGAACAGGCATGACAAGGTGAAAAACGACTCCCCGTCCCCTGCTTTTATGCGGGACGGGGAGTCGTTTTTTATTACTTACAGTGCCGACTGAGTGTCGTTCGGGTCGCCGTTGATGGCAAGGTCGTACTCATGGCTCCAATCGAGGTCGCGGTACTCCGCGCCGCGGGGGTCGTTTTTGATGAAGTCCGTGAGCATATCAAGCATCTCGACCGTCCATGTGTTCCTGTCTATCTGGGCGGGAGTGAACCTGTTGAGCGTTATCATCTCGAAGCCAAAAATGTCCTTGACCTGGGTCTTTGCGCCGTTCTCCACAACCTCCATGACAAGGTGAGGCGGGATGAACAGCACGCCGCCGGAGCAGCCATAGACAATATCGCCGGGCAGACAGATCGCCGCGTGCTCGCCGTCGCCGAGGCGGACGGGGCCGTTGAAGCTTATCATGGCAAAGTCGCGTATCGGGGTCGGGTCTATGCCGCGGTAGTAGACCTGGACGCCGTCGACCTTCTGCATCTGCTCGATATCGCGGATGCCGCCCCATATGACGGCTCCGCCGGTATGGGTCTTGTTCTTGATGGCGGTGGTGAGGTTGCCGCCGACGAAGGTGCCTTTGTAGATCTTATCATACATGTCGACAACGCAGACGTCGCGGTCGGTCAGGCACTCGATCACCCACTGGTTCGGGGTTCCGGTGCGGCCCTCGGCAGCCGCCTGGGCCATTGTCGCCTCGTAATAATCGGGGCGGGTGGGGCCGTAGGCCGCCGTCACGGCGCGGCCGATGAGCTTGCAGTTGAGCTCGCCGTTTTCCTTGAACTCCGGGTGCAGGCTCTTCATCGCGAGGAATTGGTTCTCGTAGCCCTGCACAAAGATGGGCTTCCACAGCTCCTCAAGCGTCATCTTGCGCAGCTCGTCAAGGTACTTATCCGGCACCTTGGGCCGCCCGTCTGGGAAGCGCTCCCCTTTCCACTGCGGGGTCAGGGCGATTATGTCTTCACGGTTGTTGAAGCGCATATAAGTTTTCCTCCGTATATACTGTTTATTTAAGTGCAGCTTAAATTTCCTTATCCACGGTCTCCATTATGCCGCGCAGGTAGCCCAACGCGTAGAGACGGCCAAGAGCGTCATAGCCGGCATTGCGCACAGTCTCCCCTGCCATTGTCGGCACATGGTCGACACGGATGGGCACGTCGACTCCGCAGTCGCGGTAAAGGCGGAGCAGCCGCGGCATGTCCAGCTCGCCGTTATCGTGGAAGGTCTCGTGGAAATCCTCCTTCGTCCCGGCAGCGTTCCTGAAATGCACGAACATTATCTTATCGGCAAGGCGAGGAATGACCTTGTACAGGTCCTCGCCCATCATGTGATATGTAGCCTGACAGAAGGTGAGGCCGAGACTCGGGCTGTCAGCGACGGTGCGCACGGCCTTTTCCATGTTCTCCGCCGAGATCATGATGCGCGATACCCCGCCCAGCTTCGCGATGGGCGGATCGTCCGGGTGCAGGGCGAGCTTTATCCCGTGTTTCTCGGCTTCGGGCAGGACGGCCTTGATGAAGTAGGTATAGTTATCCCACAGCTCCGCCTCGGTGATGTGCGCATTTCCCGGGACATAGTCGGCAAGGCGGAAGCCCGTGACCTTTGCGCCGCCGCGCTCGGGAAACTCGCTTGTGGTGCGTGTCCAGCCGACATACGCCATGAAGTTAAAGCATATGGTGCGCACATCCAGCTCGTCCATGACGGCGAACATTTTTATGACCTTGTCGATGCACTCGTCGCGCATCGCGTCACCGGCCTTTATATGGTCATGCAGGCTGTTCGGCATCGGCTCTATCACGACGGGGCGTATGCCGTGATCGGTAAAGCGTTTGTAAACGCTTCTCCAATGCTCCAGGCAGGCGGGGTCAAACTCCGCATCCTCCGGCAGACGTACCGTGCCGTGCTCCACACCGCATTGGCGCGCAAACTCCCATGTGACGTCAGGGGTCGAACGGAAATAATCGGTAAGCAGCATGGTCATATACCCGCGCATGGCACTGAGCCGATGGCTGCCATGCCTTCATAATATGCATCATTCATTTCAAGTTCTCCTTTGCGTCCGACGTTCCCGGCCTTGGGGACGGAAGCTCAGCCGAGCCGCGGCCCCTGAAAGCTGTCATCCCGTTTTATGATATCCTTTATGCCGAAGGTGAGCAGCGACACCGGCCGCGTCCACTTGAGCTTCGTTTTGCCGGCGAGATACGCCTTGAACTCGTCAACGGTCCCGCCCTTGATGCTGGCCTTATCCACCATGTACGCGGACTGGCTGCTGACATACAGATAAATATACCGGCGATCCTCAACGAGCTTTATGAGCTGCGAGTAAGGAAGCGCCTTTCCCTCGCCGCCGTCGGAAAAACCTGTGTCTGTGAAGGAATAGCTCGAGCGCGGGAAGCGCCCGCCGATCTGCTCGATGATCTTGTTAGCCCGGACTCTCGGACGGAGATTGACATTGGCGATCAGTATGCAGCCCAGTATCAGGCAGATCATGGGCGTGTACATGCTCTGGTTCGCATAAAGCCCGTAGACGATAAGCGCGATGGCGATGACTATCCTTACAAGCTTGCTCTTAAATTCAAAGCAGTTGTATTGGGTCACCGACAGCTTTGTGATAGTGTCCTTGTCGTGAACCATCGCAGCGGTAAACTTTTCCACGGCACTTCTCCTTCCGTATGTCTCAGCTTATTATAGTTTCACATTTGTTCGGCTTTTTGTCAACAGATTTTCTTTGGAATTTCACCATGTGAAACAGTGCAAAAATCGGTTGACAACACCACGGCAATAGATAATACTGTTTATGATAAGCAAGGGGTGATAAATATGCCGCAAAGGTTTTATCTCGCGTCTCAGGACAGCATGGGGGGAATATACCTCTGTTCCGTTGACGGCGCAGGGAATATAAGCACCGAGGACCTCTGTCCGCTCCCCGGCTGCGCGTGGCTCGCAACGGAATGCGGAAAGCTGTACGCCGTTCTGCGCGAGCCGTTCCAGCAGCAGAGCGGAGTGGTGAGCTTTGATATCCTACCGGACGGGAAACTTACGAATATGAGCCGCCCGCAGCCGACCCACGGCTCGATAGCCGCGTTTCTGCTCGCGGACAAAGGCCGGCTTTACTGCGCGAATTATCTGAGCGGGTCTGTCGTTCTGCTGCCGGACAGGGTCGCAGCATATAGCGGCTTTGGCCCCGTGCCGGGCAGGCAGGACTGCTCCCACCCGCACTGCGTCGCGCGCATCCCGGGCAGCGAGCTGCTCGCGGTGGCCGATCTCGGGACGGATCGCATCTACGTCTGCACAGAGGAGCTCGATACCGTCAGCACTGCTGTGATGCCGGCAGGCAGTGGGCCGAGGCACATCGTCTTTTCCCCGGATGGGAAATACGCCTACTGCTCGCTGGAGCTGACGGGCGAGGCCGCGGTGCTTGAACGCCGAGGCAATGAGCTGCGGTATCTCGGCAGGCAGTCCGTACTCCCCGAAGGCAGCGAGGGCTGCACCGCTTCGGCGATCCGCATCTCCGGGGACGGCAGGCGGCTCTATGTCTCGAACCGCGGGCGCGGCGGCGTCTGCGTCTTTGATGTTGACGGCGCTCGTCTCAGCTGCGCAGGGTATATAAGCTGCGGCGATGGCGGGCATATCAGGGAGTTCAACTTTGTTGCTAACTGGCTGCTGTGCGCCGATGAAAAGGGGCACACCGTGAGCGTGTTCCCGCGCGATCACGCCATAGGAAGCGCGCCCGTATCCGTCAGCGAGTTCAAGCGGGTGTGGTGCATCCTGCCGCTTGAGTGAGCAATGAGCATAAAACCCTGGACACCGACAGTATCACGGTGCCCAGGGCTTTTTCACTTTATCGTATACTCGTTCACTCGGGGGCGGATGGAGCAGCCGGAGCAGCCGGGAACATTGCCGATCCCGCTCTTCAGGCAGGTGCGGATAATGGGATAAGCATCGCTGAGCAGATAGAGCCGTGAGAGCGCCTTGCCCACATAGCCGCGCTTCTCGACCGAGCGCATGGCCTCAGTGTATCTGCCGGTATCGTCTATCGGGCATTCGCCGTCACGCCATGACCAGGTGTCCGCCGCGCCGCGGCTGCCGTCCGGCAGCACGATCTCATAGCGCTCGCCGAACTGCCGCAGACAGGGCGCGTTCTCGCAGACCTCGACGACGTGATGAAAGGTGTTGCGGGCAAAGTCCGTGCCGAGCATAAGGCAGTAGCCGCCGTCCTGCATGAGCCGGTGCAGCGGAGAGTCCACCCCCATGCAGCCGCTTTCGAGATGATCGGCGGTATATCTCGCGGCGTTTTTCCCCCACGCGGCGAAGGAGTGCGTCGGGTTCAGGCTGCGCAGAACGCCGTCGCGCTTTCTGAAGCGTTCGGGTATCGCACCGTTTACGGTCGGCGTGCTGCGCGGATCGAATATCTCGCCTGCCCAATATACCCTGCCCTGATTGAAGGCCGGCATCAGGATCGTGCCGCCGCTGCCGACAGCCTCCATGAGCGCGTCAATGACCGTGTCCGCCCCGCCCTCGATATTGCCGAGCTTGCTCAGAGAGCTGTGCACCATTATATTCATCCCTTTTTTGATGCCGAGCGCCTGAAGGTCCTGCACGAGCTTGTCCTTGCCGATGGAGTCCGCCTGCGCCTTGTCCATACTCAGGGCGGACAGCCGGCGGCTTATCTCATTTGCGGCGGTGCGCCCGGCCTTGAGCACCATGCTCCGGTACTCGGGACTGTCCTTCTCGTTCGAATAGAGTATGCCGAGCGCCGCGGCGGTCCTGTTCCCGTCAAGCACGCGGAAGGCGTAGGACTGTGTGTGCTGCACATCGACCGACACATATGAGTAGCCGTTCTGACGTATGGTCTTGAGCTCCTCCCGGAACTCCGGCGTCACCTCAAAGGGCGAATAGTTTGGATCGTTGCAGCGGCGGTTGATGGTATAGTTAAAGGCCTCGGTGTCCTGATACGCGAGCAGCAGGCGGCCCGTCGCGGTCGTTTCGATATAGCCCTGAATGATCGAGCCGTCGCTCATGGGGAGTATGCCGGCATCGTCAATATGGTAAACGATGAACTTACGCCCGTTGCAGAGAACGGAGATGAAAACCGTGGCACCGGTCTGCTTGCGCAGCCACTTGAGTACCGAGGAGGATATTTTTATGAGCGTTCTGTGGTAGCCGCCGTAGCGCGAGAGCATATACGCCCACGGGCCGAGACGGTAGCCCTCCTTGCGGGATACCCGCTCGACATAGAACGACTCACACAGCGTATCGACGATATGCGCGCAGGTGGATTTGTTCAGCCCGGTCTTTTCCGCAAGCTCGCTGAGCATGATAGGCTCATCGCTGTTTTCGGAAAGCACGGTGAGAATGTCCATAGCCTTTTTTACTGATTGTATCATTCCGGAACCCTCGCTTTGCGTTTCTTATTATGAAATATAGTGCTTTAGCCGGCAAAAGTCAATGCATGCGGCAGCCACTGTGCTGGTCAATACAGTAAAAAATCAGCAGTGATTTTTATTGAAATTGACGAATTGCATAATCGCTGTGAAAATAAAAGCAAAAAAGTCCAGTAAAATCAAGGGTTTTGTGAAATTTCACAATATGAAATTTGTTGATTGTTGATAAGCGATGCTTTATAGTAAGGTCACAAGGTTTTGAAAAACCGAAAGAACCACCCATCGGGTAACTTGTACTTACCTGACCGGGGAAAACAAAAAAAGGAGAACATGAAATGAAGAAGTACATTGCACTCATTCTCACGCTCTGCATGGTCTTCGCACTGTGCGCATGCGGCCAGTCCGCAGCACCCGCAGCGACCGAGGCACCCGCTGCCGACGCCGCTCCTGCCGCTGATGCGGCACCCGCAGCAGAGCCCGTCACCCTGCGCTTCGCTTTCTCTGAGGCTCCCGAGAGCCAGACCGCTCAGATCATGAAAACCGTCAAGGAGAACATCGAGTCCCGCACCGAGGGCCGCGTCATTATCGAGCCGCACTGGTCCAACGAGCTTGGCTCCATCGCCGACTGCATCGAGCAGATCTCCCTCGGCGGCAACATTGTTTCCTCCACCTCCGCTTCCTCCTGGGCTCCCTACGGCTGCGCTGACATGACCGCTATGGACTCCATGTTTGCTTTCTCCTCCACTGACGAGATCGCAAAGTTCAACGAATCCGATATGTGGAAGGCTATGGTCGCTGAGCTCGAAGAGAACGGCAGCATCCACATGATCTGCATGAACTGGGCCGCAGCTCCCCGTATAATCCTCTCCAACAAGGCCATCAACTCCGTTGATGATCTCAAGGGTCTGCTCGTCCGCGTTCCCACCGACACCTATGCTGCATGGTTCTCCGCACTGGGTGCATCCCCCGTTTCCGGCATCCCCTTCGCTGAAGTCTACACCAACATCGAGTCCGGCGTTATCGAGGCCGCCGAGGCTCCCGCAGCTACCCTCTCCGACTACTCCATCCAGGAAGTCGCAAAGTACGCTTTCCTCTCCAACCACACCTATGCCGCTGCCTGCTTCGGCACTTCCACCGCTATCTGGAATCTGATCTCCGCTGACGATCAGGCGATCGTTACTGAAGAGCTCACCAACGGCGGCGTTGAGTTCACCAAGCTCTGCGCAGAGAAGAACGCTGAGTACCTCAAGGCATTTGAGGACGCCGGTGTTACCGTCGTTGAGCCGAGCGCTGACGATGTCGCTGCTTTCCAGAAGGCCGCTGCTGAAGCTGCTGTCACTCTGAACCTGCGCGAAGGCGTTATGGACGAGATCGCTGCTGCGAGCAAATAAGCCTGCACAAAACTTAACACACCCATAAAGGGGAAGGGTTCATCCCTTCCCCATCTTAATAGCGGGCTATGCTAATTTTCTTAACGGCAAAAGCGTCAGAGCTTTGCTCCGATACTTGTACACAGAGGTGAGACAGTGAAAAAAGTATTAAATAGTCTCAAATGGTTCGCTCTTCATATAGAGGAGATAATAGCCGTCATCGGCATTGCCGTCATGCTCTGCGCGGTGTTCCTGAACGTTATCATGCGTTACCTTTTCAGGAACCCCCTCGCGTGGTCGGATGAACTGGCAATGATCTCTCTGGCCTATGTGACCTTCGTCGGCGGCGCGGCGGCATATAAGAAAAACCTGCACTTCGGCATCGACGTGCTTCTTGATCTTATGCCCGTGAGCGTCAGGATGTTCATCAGAAGGATCGTAAACTTCGTGTTTATAATCCTGTTCGGCTATGTCACCTATCTTGGCTGGGACCTTTTCATCAACGCGAAGAAGGTCTTTAACTATTCCGGCTGGTCATACAAGGTGATGGACCTTGCTCTGCCGCTGGGCTTTCTGAGCATGACGGTATACGCAATATACTTCTTTATCCAGTCCTTTACAGATAAGAAGGCGTATCACGACAGATACGAAAAGAATTATGAAGAAGAAAATGTCGACCAGGATCTGGTCGAGGCGAGCGCGGCAATATTCGCGGATGACGAAAGGGGCGAGAAATAATGACAGTATGGCCGATGATAGTTGTTCTCATTCTGTTCTTCCTCGGCATCCCCTGCTCCTTCGCGATGATGATCGTCTGCATCCCCTATTTTCTCTCCGACCAGTATATACAGGCGACGGTCGTGGCACAGAAGCTGCTCGCAAGCTGTGAGTCACAGTCGCTGATGGCGATCCCGTTCTTCATTACCGCCGGTGCGATAATGAACTATTCCGGCATTTCCGAGAAGCTGATGGAGTTCGCCGACGGTCTTGTCGGCCACCTCACCGGCGGTCTGGGGCATGTCAACGTTCTTATCTCCACGCTGATGGGCGGCGTCTCCGGTTCCGGTGCCGCAGACTGCGCGATGGAGTGCAAGATCCTCGTCCCCGAGATGCTGAAGTACGGCTACTCAAAGCCCTACTCCGCAGCGATCACCGCGGCCACGGCCTGCATCACGCCTATTATCCCTCCCGGGATAAACCTCGTCCTTTTCGCCTGCCTTTGCGAATGCTCCGTCGGGCGTCTGCTCGCGGCGGGCTACATCCCCGGTATTCTTCTCTGCATTGCCTTCATGATCCTCAACCACTTCATCTCCAAGAAGCGCGGCTACGTCGGCGGCAGAAAGAAGATGATGGAAGGCAAGAAGCTCGTCAAGATATTCCTCAGCTCCCTCTGGGCGCTGTTCCTCCCCTTCGGCCTGATAATGCTGCTGCGCTTCGGCGTCTGCACCGCGACCGAGGGCGGCGTCATGATGGCGTTCTATTCGATATTCGTCGGCAAGTTCGTCTACAAGAAGCTTGACCTGCGCAGAATGCCGCAGATCCTGCTCGAAGCAGTCAACAGCACCGCGCCCGTTATGATGATCCTGTGCGCGGCGAACCTGTTCAGCTACTATATGTCCTGGGAGAATGTTCCCTCCACGCTCACGAAGATGCTGCTCACGCTTACGAGCAACAAGTATGTTTTCCTGCTGCTGTGCAACATACTCTTCCTCATAATCGGCTGCTTCATGGACGCTATGGCCGCGATGATCGTTATCGCCCCGCTGCTCGCCCCCGTTGTACGCGCGCTGGATATAAACATCATCCACTTCGGCCTGATGATGTGCTTCAACGTCGGTCTTGCGGCGATCACCCCGCCCTTCGGCACGTATATCTTCCTTGTCTCCGGACTGCTGAAAATGAAAACAAGCGAGATGATACGCGACCTGTGGCCGTTCATCGGCGTCGCACTCATCGTGCTGATGCTCGTTACATACGTCCCCTGGTTCTCAACCTTTATTCCCAATCTGATGTACGGTTCGGTGTAATGTCTCCGAGTGCACCGATGATGTAAACTCAACTTGCTCCCCCGCTGTCGGTAAAACGATGAACACCGCTGCGGGGGCAAGTCCCGACCACTGAGGAAAACTAAAATGCTGACTGATGATTATGCCTCTGTTCTGGAAAAAACGATAGAGAATATAAGACTCGGTCAAAGACAGAAAATTCTTGCTTCGGCCGAAATTATCAGCAATGTAATTTCGGCCGATGGCCTTATCTACGTCTTTGGCTGCGGCCATTCCCACATTCTCGCAGAGGAGACCTTCTACCGCGCGGGCGGGCTGGCCTGCGTCTCCCCCGTGTTCTATGAGCCGCTCATGCTGCATGAGAGCGCGTCCGAAAGCAGCCGCCTGGAAAAGCAGCCGGGTCTTGCGGAGAAGCTGCTTGAGAAAACGCCGATCACAGAAAAGGATGCGCTTATCTGCGTGTCGACCTCCGGGGTGAACGCCGTGCCGGTCGAGTTTGCAAAGCTTGTGAGAGACAAGGGAATACCGGTGATTGGGATATCCTCGGCTGAGTATCTTTCCCAGACGCCGAAGAACCCGCTGGGCGTGCATCTGCTGGACGTCTGCACCGTCTGCATAAACAACTATGCTCCCCACGGCGACGCCTGTCTCACTCCCGGCGCGGGAATAAGCATCACACCGGTATCGACAGTCGCGAGCAGCTTTATCGTGAACTCCGTGCTCGCCGAGGCAGTCGGGCTGTGCCTCTCAAGGGGCGTGGACGTGCCCGTCTATACAAGCGGCAACATCCCCGGCGGCGCCGAGAAGAACACGGAGCTTATCCGCCGCTACAAGCCGCGGATAGCGGCGCTTTGAGGCAGAGCCATGACGGGGACAAGACCGGTCGTAACCGTCCTCGGCCTATGCGGGGACTCGGTTTTTATGCATGTCGACCATTTCCACCGCAGCGGCGAGACGCTGCATGCGGACTCGCTGTACTCCGAGCCCGGCGGCAAGGGCTGCAATCAGGCCGTGGCCGCGCACAGACTCGGCGCGGAGGTGAACTTTGTCTCCTGCATGGGCAGGGACAGCATAGAGAAAACCTGCTCCGCGTTTCTCACGCGTGAAGGGCTGCGGCTTTTCACGGAGCATACCGATAAAAGCGCAAGCTCCTATGCCTGCATCCTTACCGACAGTCAGGGCGAGAACCGCGTGACAGTCCACCGCGGCTCGGCGGAGCATCTGTCTGCCGGCTTTATCCGCAGCCTTGAGGCGGAGATCGCCGCATCGGATATGCTGCTGCTGAACAACGAGACGCCTTATGAAGCAAACCTGTGCGCGCTCGAGCTTGCCGAAAGCCACGGTGTGCCCGCGATACTGAACCCCGCGCCGTATGCAGAGCTGCCGGCAGACTATCTCAGGCGCTTTTGGCTCATCACGCCGAACCTCCACGAGGCCGCCGCAATACTCGCGGCAAGTCCCGACACGCCGCCGGAGGCGCTTCTGTCCGGTCTGCGTGCTCTCGGCATCGCGCGATGCGTGATAACGCTCGGCGCGGACGGCGCCGCCGCGATGGATGGGGGCAACATTATCCTCTGCCCGCCGCGCCCGGTAAAGGCTGCGGACACTACCGGCGCCGGGGACTGCTTCAGCGCGGCGCTCACGGTGCGCCTCGCACTCGGCGACGGGCTTGATGCGGCGATGGAATATGCCGCCAACGCCTCGGCCTACAGCGTGCAGCGCAAATACGTAATGCCGTCTCTTCCAGATAAGGAAGAGCTGGATAGTTTCTTTACACCTCTTGCGATCACAAAAAGGAGAATTAAAAATGACTGATACCTCCAACGGATATCTTCCTCTCGTCATAGAGCTGCTCAACAAGATCGAGACCGAGCAGCTTGACAACATTAAGGCCGCCGCGAAACTCATGGCGGACGCAATTGAGGACGACCGACTCATAAACGTCTACGGCGGCGGCGGACACACGACCCTCCCCGTCGGCGAGATGTTCTTCCGCGCGGGCGGCCTGTGCAACATCAACCCCTGCATGGAGACCGGCCTTTCCGTTTTCAACCAGGCGCAGAAGTATCTGTCCCTTGAGCGCTGCGTGAACTACGGCCGGCACATCATGGACTACTACGACCTGCAGAAGGACGACGTTCTGATAATTTACCACAACATCGGCACCAACGCCGCCACCATCGACGCGGCGCTTGAAGCAAAGGAGCACGGGGCGAAGATAATCGCCGTCTCCTCCTCCGACTGGCAGGACAACATTCCCAAGGACTATGAGCTTCGTCACCCCTCCGGGCTGAATCTCTTTGACCTCGCGGACGTCTGCATCGACGACTATAACCCCCTCGGCGATACCGTCGTCAAGCTTGAGGGCTTCGACACGCCCATCGGCCCCATCTCCAACATGACCGACTTTTACATCGTCCACCGCCTTGAGATAGAGTGCGCAAAGGAGTGCCTCGCGCGCGGCATCGAGCCGCCGTTCTGGCGCAGCGCGAACGTCCCCGGCGGCGACGAGTTCAACAAGAAGAATCTTAAGAAGTACAGCCCCAGAGTAAAAATGCTGTAAGGAGTATAAAATGGACGCAAATTTTATTCCTAAACTGCTCGAACTGGCGGAGAAATACAGAGCCGCCGAGAATCTGAAGGTCTCTCTTGAGGACGGTGCGGTCCTTGTCCGCTGCGACAAGGGGAGCTTCCGCTTCTTCTATGACTTCAACATGGAGCCGAAGGACGACGGCTATACGCCCGTTCCCCTGTTCCACTGGCAGGCGCAGCCCAAGTACATCCAGCTGCGCGGGCTTATAGACCGCGGCATGGTCGAGCCGGCGCTCGCGATGCGCATCCACCACATGGTGTCTCACGACGCCTTCACCCGCACGCTCAAGGACATCGTCGTGTTCGAGGCGAACCTCTTCGAGTTCATCACCCGCTCGACGATCGACCATGTCTTTGCCGACTTCAGCGGCATGGTCTACACCAATTGCATCATGTCCACCAAGAATAACCTCAAGGCCAGCATGGAGCTGGGCTTCCTGCCCGACGGGAGCGAGCCTGTCCTGCTGCATGAGGTAGTAGCCCGCAGCGGCATCGCCTCCGACCTGCCCGTCGATATCCAGACCGTGCAGTACCCGATCTATGTTTTCAAGGGCGAAAAGACCGAGACCTATAACGAGATAGACTATGAGCTCTACGGCATGAACAACACCGAGGCCGACTGCATCCGCTTCATCCTCTGGGCGCTTACCGACAGCGCCCGCATCGCGCAGCTTCAGGCCGACTATGCCCATCTTGAAAAGGTCTGGGAAGCCGCGGAGAAGGCCAGCGCAGCGCTGAGCAACACAGAAGTGGAGGGTTGAGAAAATGAGACAGGTCAATCTTGCGATAGCATCTCTTACTCATGCCCATGTCCGTAAATATTATCAGACTCTGCATGACAACAACAAAATAAACTGGGTCGCCGTTTCCTGCGCGACCGACGAGGTCGAGAAGAACTTCCGCGACTACGGCTATGACGTCCCCATCTACCGCAGCACTGAGCAGATGCTCATTGAGCACCCGGAGATTGACGGCGTCATCATCGCCAGCGAGAACTTCCGGCACTACGGCGATATGGAGCTTTGCTGCAAGTACCATAAACACATGCTCTCCATGAAGATACCCACCTTCGATCTTGAGGAATACGACAGGATGATAAAGATGGTCGAGGACGCGGGCGTTCTCTGCCAGGTCGAGCTGGAGATGCACTATAACCCCACCTGCACCAGAGCTCTGCAGCTTGCAAGAGAAGGCGCGGTCGGCGACATTATCTCCTTCAACGCGACCAACATCACGCTCTCCCCTGTCTGGGCCTTCCCGTGGCAGGGTGACCCGAACATCAGCTACGGCAAGTCCATCCCCCTCAAGCCGGGCGATAACCGCTGCCGCGGCGGCGCGCTGAGCGATCATCCGCATATCTTCGATATGCTCCGCTGGGTCACGAACAGCGATTATGACTATGTCTATGCCGACGTCGCCGACAACATCCGCGACATCAAGGAAGAGGACGTCGTCTACGTCACCGGGCGCATGAAGAACGGCTGCAAGTTCCTGCTCGACCCCTCATGGTCGCGCCATGAGGCAAAGACGAAGGTCCCCATCAACTGGGACCTGCACCCCAAGCGCATGGAGGTCAACTTCTCTATCGTCGGCACCGAGGGCGTCATTCAGGCCGACTGCTTCGGCCCGAACGACAGCTACTGCGGCGGCCCGAACAACCGCTATGCCGTGCAGTACACCTACTTTGACGAGTGGATAGGCATGATGGACGAGTTCTGCGACTGCATCCTCAACAACAAGCAGCCGAAGATAAACCTCCAGTGGCACCGCCAGACCGTCGAGGCTATGGTCAAGTGCTACGAATCCATTTACACCGGCAAGCCCGTATATCTGAACAAATAAGGAGAATATCATGGCCATCAAGCATACAGCCATAAGCTACTACGGCTTCAACTATGTTGAGCATGCGGAGAAGGATTTTCAGGAGATGATCGAGCACGGCTGCGACACCGTCATCCTCGCCATCACAGAGTTCGACATGGACTTCTGGTTCCCCAATATCAACGAGATAGTCAAGAAGGCGCATGAAATGGGTCTGCGCGTGCTCGCGGACACATGGGGCATCGGCAAATATTTCGGCGGCGAGCAGGTCTCCCTGTTCCTGCAGAACAATATCCACCACCGCCAGGTCTCCGCGTACACCGGTGAGGTGCTGCCCTTCGCCTGCTTCAACACCAATTCCTTCCGCGACTATTTCACCTCCCGCTGCCTGAAGCTTGCCCGCGAGACCGAGGTCGACGGCTTCTTCTGGGATGAGCCGCACTATGCCTACCCCAAGGCCTACGCCTCCATCACCGGCGGCGCGGGTGACGACTGGTCCTGCCGCTGCCCGGAGTGCATGAAGAAGTTCGAGGACTACTACGGCTATGAAATGCCCAAGTTCATGAACGACGATGT
>CAKTIH010000043.1 GCA_934565615.1 uncultured Oscillospiraceae bacterium
ACTCTTATTTTTTCAACATGCTAAAAGTTGGAGCACCCGGAGCTACCCAGGTACCCCAACTTTTAGTTTACAGCCGTTATAACAGGAGATAAGAACCGCAATTTTATCCATCGAAGGAGTTGCCTCCGTCTTTGCTGACTGATGACACATTCATTGCAGTCCACCATAAGATCACTGGCATCATGGCCATGGTTGTTAGACAATAGCGTATGTTGTTCGACATGGGAGAAGCGATGCAGATTAGAATATTCATTACGCACGGTATAAGCGGAACCATGGCGACTGTTTTTTTCTTCATCCAGAGCATGACCACGCAGGCAAGTGTAAGCCAAGTATATATTCCCGACAAGGTGAACAGTTTCAGCACAGGTATATTATGTGATGTCTGCCAGACAAGATTTGTTGGAACCGCAAAAGCTAAATTAGTTCTCCTTGTGATTCCGGGAATATCTGTTTCAGCTGATCCATTTGCCGAAATGGATATGATCGGTTCAATAAAACCGCTTTCTAATGGCGCTATATATCCGGAGCACAGGCCTATCAGCGCATCAATGTAAATTGTTGGATGCTTTAGCCCCATGCGAAACCACACAGAGAAGTAATTTTTGAGAGCTTCACTGTTGCCGTGATATTTGATTTTTACCGGATCCGAAACAGTATAGTCATAGTCTTCTGCAAGCGTGTCGTACTCAAGGACGCTGTCAATGACCTCGCGCTCGTATTCAGTCACTTCGTCTCCAGCATATACAACATACCGCGCAGTCTGCTGGAAAGGAATGCTCAGCATCTCAGCCTCGGAGCCTTTCTTGATACCGAGCGCAGGGTAAAGCCCATGCACCACTGTGCCATATACCAAAACTGCCGCGCATACCGCACAGGCCATGCGTTTCATGATATCACGCGGGATACAGAAAATGAGCAGGATCATAAACGGCAAGAGCTCATATACGCCGTTATTCCTGAGCAGAAAGGTTATGGCGGCTGATGCGCATACGGCGGCTGCCTTTTTGACGCTGCACTTCCCTGTGCGCAGCACTTCTATCAGCAGCACTGCCGTAAGGACGTAAAATTCTGTATACAACATGTCCTTTTCAAACCACTGGCAGTACATGCCCCATACGGGATTCAGACAGTAAAACAGCACAGCCGCGATCCGCGCGCCGCGGCTTACGCCCATGCGGCGCAGAACGACCAACGCATAAGCGAAGATCATGGAACCGAGAACCGTCTGCATGACTATGTATATAAAGCAGCCGAAGGTACGCGATTTTATTGCGGCGCCGATGTTTACACAGAGCGTCATGATCGCCGTGCTCAGCGGCGGGTGATGAGTTGTATATTCTGTATATCCAAGCCCCTGCTGAAGCTGCCATGTTGAATCAAAGCAGAAGGTTGCCGGGTAGCCTGAAAGAATATACGGCAGCCAGCATATAAAAATAATGGCGAAATAGCAGAGCCATATTTTAATTTCGGGTTTGCCGCTGTACTGCCTCAATTCGGCATTCTCAAAGCTGCAATAGATCCAGCGCAGTATCAGATCTATCATGAACCAATACCCAAGGATGCACAGAGCGGAAAGAAAACGCTGATAGGCGTTCGCGTTCATAAAGGCCAGTGTGCCGGAATCACACATGCTGCGTCCCGCGATAAACATGACCGCAAAAAGACCGGATAGCAGGATAATGCGCCAGTCGTTCTTGAGCTTTTTCGACGATGTCTCGCGCTGAAAATAATAAAAGAGGACGAAAAATATAAGCCCGGTGATCCCGGAGCTTTCAAAGCTGTCCCTGAATTTCGCGAAGAATGCGATCAGTGCATCCTCAGAACCGTCGCTGGGGGTAACCTCTGTCTTTGCGAATAATGCTAAGACGATTATGAAACTTTCAAGCAGCCACAGCACTTTTTTTGCCCATCCGGTTTTTGCTGTCATAATCAATACTTATTCTCCGTTCTGCGATTCTGCAAGATTGCTCAGAGGAGCATGACAATGATACGTTCTGAACAAAGCATCAATATATATATATATATACTATGATAACACGCCGAGCGGGGCAAGTCAATGCATGACAGGAAAAAAGCCGAATGATGGCAGAGACGATGCGGAGAATAAAGGATCGCAGCATCCGTACGGAAACTCTGGGGGATTATTAAAAGTTTGCTTATAGCTTTCGGGTACGCTGTATGGTAAAATAAACCATACAAGGACAGCGATGGATCGATATGCGCAAACACGTGTACCGTCACTGACGCACCCAAGCAGACCTATGAAATTGGAAGGAGCAGTTGATATGGCTATTTTGATCGCGTTTTACTCCCGCGCGGGAGAGAATTATTTTGGCGGAGCGTACCGCCGCGTTCCAGTCGGCAACACCGAAAAGGCGGCTGAAATGCTCGCGGAACTCACCGGCGGCGAGCTTTTTAAAATCGAACAAGCTCAGCCCTATTCTGAAAACTATAAGACTTGCGTTGCCGAGGCGAGGAACGATATGCAAAAGAAGGCACGTCCGGAGGTCAGGAACCTGCCGGATGCTCTGGATGCCTACGACGAGATATATCTTGGTTACCCAAACTACTGCGGCACGATGCCGATGGCTGTCTATACCTTCCTTGAGCACTACGACTTCACCGGCAAGACCATTCACCCGTTCTGCACACACGAGGGCAGCGGGCTTGCGGGTACGGTGAGGGACGTTCAGAGGACAGCGCCGGGCGCGGTGGTCACAAAGGGTCTGGCAATCCACGGTAGCAGCGTGGACGGTGCAAAGGCCGCGCTTGAGAAATGGGTCAATGAGCTAAGGTAAAATATCAGCCCCCAATACCAAGAACAGGTATTGGGGGCTGTTACTATATCTGATGAGGTTTACAGTATTTTTTTAATAAGCTTGCAGTAGGTGTTTCCGTATAGCTCCACCAGGCGGAGAAGCTCGGCGCTTTCCTTTTCACCCATCTCGTGCATTGCCGCTTCCTCCTGCCGCAGCAGGGGAACGATAACATCATTGCAGAGCTGCCGCCCTTTATCGGTCAGGGTGATGCCCTTATTCTTGCGGTTTTCGGGAAGCTCACGAAGCTCCACGATGCCGTCCTCAAGAAAGGCTTTGACGACCAAGTTGATGGACTGCTTAGGGTAATGCGTGTCCTCGCTTATCTGCTTCTGTGTGCAGCCGTCGCCCAATGCATAGATCACATCCAGCACCATCAGACTGAGGTAGGTCAGTCCCTTGGATTTGGCATAGGCCTCGTATGCGTTATCCATGTTCTGAAACTGCTCGATCAGCTTATCCTGAATAGAATCCATAGCGGCCTCCTCACGCGTAATGGTACTTGCCTTTGAAATGGCGGAAATAGTATACGGACAGCAGGATGCTCAGCACCTCGGCTGTCGGCATGGAGAGCCACACGCCGTCGACCCCCAGCAGCCCCGGCAGGATCAGCAGCGGGATCATAAGGAAGATGAGCGTCCTGAACAGGGAGAGGATGGCGGAGGTCTTGCCGTCGTTCAGTGCGGTGAAGAAACCGGAGGCAAAGAGGTTAAAGCCCATCAGCAGAAATGCCGCGGCGAAAATGAATATACCGCGCACGGCCATTTCCGTCACGGGGGCTGAGCCGTCGGCAAAGAGGCGGGCTATGGGCTTTGCCAGCGGGAAGGCAAGGATGAAGGTAATAACGGACATGATGGCAATAGTTTTAAGCGCGACGCGGTAGAGCTTGCGGAGTTCATCGTAATTTGCCGCGCCGTAATGGTAGCTGACGACGGGGGAGATGCCGTAGATATAACCGCCGTAGCTTGCGGAAAGAATGGTCTGCGCGGAAAGAATGACGGCCGCGGCCGCAACGCCGTCCGAGCCGACCAGACGCATGAGGATAACGTTCATCGCGATCATAGTCACGGTGACGGCGAGCATGCCGACCATCTCGCTCATGCCGTTGGAGCAGGCTTTGAGGAGCGCCTTCCCGTTGAACCCCGGGCGGACAAAATAGAGCGTGCCCTTGCGGTTCGTGAAGAAGAACACGACGGCTATCACGGATTGCAGGATATACCCCGCCGCGCTTGCGTAGGCCGCGCCCGCGATGCCGAGGGGTATGACGGCGATAAGCACATAGTCAAGAACCATATTTGTAACGCCGCCTGCGATGGACAGCCAGAAGCCGAGCCCGGGCTTTCCCGCCGCCACGAAGAACATTTGCAGCACCATGCTGACCATGCCGAAGGGTATCAGCATGAAAATGGGGATAGCGTAAGCCTCGCAGAGCGGATAGAGAGCATCGTCTGCGCCCATTGCGTAGAGGATAGGCTCGCAGAAAATGATACCGGTGACGCAGAAAACAGCGCTGACGACCACGCTGAACAATGTGAAGAAAGAGAAATTCTCCCGGGCTTTCTCATTGTCCCCCGCGCCCATTTGATTTGAGACGAGCGCGCAGCCGCCTGTCGATATCATGACCCCGACGGCGAGCGTGATGGACAGCAGCGGCCATGCTATGCTGACGGCGGAGAGCGCATCCGTACCAAGCAGGTTTGAAACAAACAGCTGGTCGACGATGCTGTAGATATTCATGAAGAGGTTAGACAGTATCGTCGGCAGAGCGTATTTCAGCAGCGACCCTGTCGATACCTTGATGTTCAGTGAGTTTTCCATGTGTTTCTCCTTGGTCATAAACAAGACGGTAAATAACTTTGACTATTATACACAAGGAGAGATGTTTGTCAAGAGCGGATCTGTTAATACATGGAGACGAGAGCTGATAATTATTCGCCGCGGCGTTTGACACAGAGCTGCATTACGGCGACGATATGCTTAATGGAATCGGTGCAGTCATTTTTGAGCCACTCGGTGATGATCGCCATAAGACCGTTGATGCAGAAAGCGACGAGGTAACGCCGGTCAGCCTCGGGGACACCGTAGCGGTCAAGAATGGGCATGATAACATGGCGCAGCAGTCCGGCGTAGCTGTCGTTAAGATGCAGAGTACCGGCATTTTCAAGACTGGTACGGAACAGTCGCTGGTTTTCTTTGATATAGCTCAGGTACGGCGTCAGGTATTCCGGCGTCACAAGATAAAGCTCATCGAGCGGACAGTCGCGCAGCTTCGCTATAAATGACGCAGAGTCGTGCTTCATATGGGCAAGAAACTGTTCGTTCAGATATTGGGTGCACTCGGCCAGAAGATCGCCCATTGTCTCATAATGCAGATAAAAGGTTGAGCGGTTGACACCCGCGGCTTCGCACAGCTCTTTCACGGTGATGTAGGCAAAGTCCTTCTTTTCGAGGAGCTGCAAAAACGCTTTATCCATTTTTGCGGCGGTGGAAAAATATTTACTTTCCGATTTGTTCAACGGCTTCGACCTGCTTTCTTGAATTCTTGCTGTGAGTAAGCATATAAACTGCGATCGCAATGACGGTCGCGTAGACGGCGATGCCGGTTATTGTGTTCATCATCCTGCGGAAATGCTCAGAGTCTCCGGAAAACTGCGCGATCATTGCTGTCTGTAAGCCGAGGATCGACATCATGGTAGAGATGAAATTCAGCACCTTGGCGGCGATTTCCCGAACGAGTCTGTTTCTCATTATAGCGGATTTTATTCTGCTTGTCAGCCCCGGAATTGCCGCCAGCCAAATCGTAAGCGAGTACGCCGGCATACCGTAGATCGGGTATGCCGGTATACTTCTTGTGTCGTCTGCCGCAAAAATAAAGATAAGCGCGGCGAAGGAGAGCGGCGGGACGGCGATCACCGCCCACCGCGGCGGGTAAAGCAGGCTTTTTAGGAGCGCTCTTGCCTTATCCATGCTTAGCTTTCGCTGATCTCTTTTGCCAGCTCCATGATCTCAAAGGCATATTTCTGCTTGCCCTTTGCCAGCAGCTTCCTATAGATGGGGTAATTGACGCTTATGCCCGCGATCCCGATGACGCCGAGGATGATGCCGAGGACGAACATGGCGGTCGTGCCGCTGCCGATGACCTTCATTGAAAGGCACATACCCACGCCAAGGATGAGCGAGGCAATAACGCCGATGGTGTAGGTGAAAACGGTGGCAGGGAGCTTTGCTTTGGCGTCCAGCTTACGGAGCGCTACTACCTTAGATGTGTCCTTGGGTGTGTATTCGTTTGCGAGCTGTTCTGCGTAGATCTTATCTGTGTTCATTACTTGTTCCTCCTTCATTTGATGGCTTTATTATAGAGGAGGAAGAGAACAAACTGAACAACACGCAGAGCGGGATGTGTCGGTTTCAAAAGAAAAGTCGGTGTCAACTCGGACACCGCGCGGAAATTTCGCCCTGTTAATTCGGGGCGCACTATGATAAAATAGGAACCGCCGGTAAAGTGCGGCCCAGACTGAAATGAATTTCCGGAGTATGACTGATGATAGATAAAATGCTGATCCGTGGAGCAAAGGTCCACAATCTGAAAAATATTGACGTAGACATTCCGCTTGGCAAGATCGTCGGCATCGCGGGCGTGTCAGGCTCGGGCAAATCCTCACTCGCACTGGGGGTATTGTACGCCGAGGGATCGCGCCGTTACCTTGAAGCGCTCTCGACTTATACACGCCGACGCATGACGCAGGCTTCTAAGGCGAGCGTTGACGAGGTGTTGTATGTCCCCGCCGCGCTGGCGCTGCATCAGCGCCCCGGCGTGCCGGGGATACGTAGTACCTTCGGTACGGGGACAGAACTGCTGAACAGTCTGCGGCTCATGTACTCCCGCCTTGCGCGCCACCGCTGCCCGAATGGGCACTATCTGGAGCCGAGCTTGGCCGTCGCTGCGGGGAAGGAGCTTGTGTGCCCCGAGTGCGGCGCGCGGTTTTACGCACCGTCTGCCGAGGAGCTGGCGTTCAACTCCCAGGGCGCCTGCGAAAAATGCGGCGGCACGGGCAGCGTCCGCACGGTGGATATGGATTCGCTGGTGCCTGATGAATCCCTCAGCATCGACGAAGGCGCGGTCGCGCCGTGGAACAGCCTGATGTGGTCGCTGATGACTGACGTGTGCCGGGAGATGGGTGTGCGCACCGATGTACCTTTCCGTGAGCTGACAGAGCAGGAGCGGGAGATAGTCTTTCACGGCCCGGCGGAGAAGAAGCATATTCTTTACAAAGCAAAGAACTCCAACCAGGCGGGGGAGCTGGACTTCACCTACTTTAACGCCGTATACACCGTGGAGAATGCGCTTGCCAAGGTCAAGGATGAAAAGGGCATGAAGCGCGTGGAGAAGTTTCTGAAGGAAGATATCTGCCCGGAGTGCCACGGCACGCGGCTGTCCGCAGCCGCCCGCGCCCCGAAGCTGCGCGGGATATCTCTGGATGAGGCATGCACCATGACGCTCTCGGAGCTCGTGGAGTGGGTGCAGGGCGTGCCGGGCAGTCTCCCGGAGGAGATGCGCCCGATGGCCGAGAGCATATGCGAAGCCTTCCTAAGTACGGCGAAACGCTTGATTGACTTAGGGCTGGGCTACCTGACGCTTGACCGCTCGGCGGCCACGCTCTCTACCGGCGAGCGCCAGCGGATGCAGCTTGCCCGCGCTGTGCGCAACCGCACGACGGGCGTGCTCTATGTGCTGGATGAGCCGTCGATCGGGCTGCACCCGTCCAACATCGTGGGGCTTACCGGCGTGATGCACGATCTTGTTGCAGACGGCAACTCGGTCATTCTGGTGGATCACGACACGCAGATACTGAAAGAAGCGGACTGGATAATTGAGATGGGGCCCGAGGCGGGCGCAAAGGGCGGGCACGTCATTGCGCAGGGGACGATACCGGAAATCGAAAATAACCCCGCGTCACAGATAGGCGCGTTCCTTGCCGGGAGAGCCGAGACGAAGCTGAGAAGCTGCACCGCGAAAGAGGAGCTGTTCACAAACGGTACGATCCATCTTTCTACTTCTCAAATACATACGGTGAAGCCCTTGGAGGTGGACATCCCGAAAGGGAGGCTCACCGTTGTCACCGGCTTGTCCGGTTCCGGAAAGACGACGATGGTGCTGGAAAGCCTTGTACCGGCTCTGGCCGCGATGATCGAGGGGCGGACGCTGCCGCAGCATATTCGAGCGGTCGACGCCGAGGGGATACAGCATGTAAAACTGATCGACGCAACGCCGATAGGCATCAATGTCCGCTCGACCGTTGCCACCTACGCGGGGGTTCATGACGAGCTGCGCAAGCTCTATGCAAAGTCGCCCGACGCGAAAGAGCGCGGATATAAGGCCAGCGACTTTTCGTACAATACCGGCTTGCTGCGCTGCCCCGGCTGCGACGGGACGGGCGTTGTAAGCCTTGACGTTCAGTTCCTCCCGGACGTGGACATCCCGTGCCCAGACTGCCGCGGATCGCGCTACGCACGGGCGGCCTACGGTGTGAAGCTCGCGAACAAGGCGGGCGCAGGCGTTTCGCTTCCGGAGCTTATGGATATGGACGTAAACTCCGCTATAGAGTTCTGCAAGGATATGAATACCGTCGTCCAGAAGCTGAACATTTTAAAGCAGCTCGGCCTTGGTTATCTCACGCTTGGCGAGGAGACGCCGAGCCTTTCCGGCGGCGAGGCGCAGCGTCTGAAACTTGCAAGCGAGATAGGCAGAACGCAGACGGACTCTGTGTTCGTGTTTGACGAGCCGTCCATCGGCCTGCACCCGCTTGATGTGCAGGTGCTGCTGAAGGTATTTCAGGCGCTTTTGGATAACGGCGCGACGGTTGTTGTCATCGAGCATGACCTTGACGTTATCCGCAATGCCGACTACATCATCGACATGGGACCGGGCGGCGGAGACGCGGGCGGCAGGATAGTAGCCTGCGGAACACCGCGGGAGATACAGGAGAACAGCGGCAGCATTACGGGGCGGTACCTGTAATGCCAAGCATCTGAGAGAAGAAGCGATATGATAGGGCCTGATCCGAATAAAATTTATCCGAATGAAAACATCAAACAGGTCGTGTATATCAAAAACGTCATTACGCGTCCGAACATCATCGTCGGCGATTACAGCTACTACGACGATGTAAACGGAGCGGAACACTTTGAAGAGCATGTCACGCATCACTACGACTTTATAGGTGATAGACTCATTATCGGCAAATTCTGCGCCATCGCGAGGGGAATAGAGTTTATCATGAACGGTGCGAACCACAGAATGAACAGCGTGACGACCTACCCGTTCAACATAATGGGCGGCGGCTGGGAAAAGTTCGCGCCGACGCTTGATGAGCTGCCGCTCAAGGGCGATACGGTCGTCGGAAATGATGTGTGGATCGGGCAGAATGTGACCGTCATGCCGGGGGTGCATATCGGCGACGGCGCGATCATTGCCGCAAATTCCGTCGTGGCAAAGGACGTTCCCGACTACTGCGTTGTGGGGGGAAACCCGTACCGGGTGATACGGCAGCGGTTTGATGAAGAACTCACGGAATACCTGCTGAAGCTCAGATGGTGGGACTGGGAACCGGACAAAATTTTCCGCAACATGGAAGCCCTGTGCAGCGGGGACTTGACTAAGATCAGAAGCATTCAGGACTGAGCAATAAAGTTGCCCCGGCATCTGTGAGAACAGATGCCGGGGCAATTAAGTTATATTGGTTTGGAACTGTATCTTAGTACATGCCGCCCATGTCGCCGCCTGCTGCGGGCATAGGAGGATTCTTCTCGGGAATGTCGGCGACGAGGCTCTCAGTGGTCAGGACCATGGAAGCGACGGAAGCGGCGTTCTCAAGAGCGCTGCGGCAGACCTTGGTCGGGTCGACGATACCGAGCTCGATCATGTCGCCGTACTTGTCGTTTGCGGCATCGAAGCCGTAGTTGGTGTCGGTGCTGTTGTAGACATTGTTCAGGATAACGGCGCCTTCCAGACCGGCGTTCGCGGCGATCTGCATGATAGGAGCCTTCAGAGCCTTCGCGATAAGGGCAGCGCCGGTCTTCTCATCGCCCTCGAGAGTGGAGACGAGCTTGTCGGCAGCCTTTGCGGCGATGACATAAGCGGTGCCGCCGCCGGGGACAATGCCTTCTGCGACTGCCGCGCGGGTGGCGTTGAGAGCGTCCTCAATGCGGAGCTTCTTTTCCTTCATCTCAGTCTCGGTTGCAGCACCGACCTTGATGACTGCTACGCCGCCGGACAGCTTTGCCAGACGCTCCTGCAGCTTCTCCTTGTCGTACTCGGAAGTAGTGACGCTGATCTGATGCTCGATCTGAGCGGTGCGGGCCTTGATAGCGGAGGCGTCGCCGGCACCGTCAACGATGATGGTGTTCTCCTTGGTGACCTTGACCTGATGTGCCTGACCGAGCATATTGAGCTGAGCATCCTTAAGCTCCATGCCGAGCTCGCTGGAAATGACCTGACCGCCGGTGAGGATGGCGATATCCTGGAGCATTTCCTTGCGTCTGTCGCCGAAGCCGGGAGCCTTGACGCACACGCAGGTGAAGGTGCCGCGCAGCTTGTTGAGGATGATGGTAGCAAGAGCTTCGCCCTCGACGTCCTCGGCGATGATGAGGAGCTTACGGCCGGCCTTGACTATCTGCTCGAGCAAGGGCAGGATCTCCTGAATGTTGGTGATCTTCTTATCGGTGATGAGAATGAGAGCGTCATCAATGACGGTTTCCATCTTGTCCATATCGGTGGCCATGTAGGGGGAGAGGTAGCCGCGGTCGAACTGCATGCCTTCGACAACATCACTGTAGGTCTCGGCGGTCTTGCTCTCTTCAATGGTGATGACGCCGTTCTGGCTGACCTTTTCCATAGCCTCGGCAATCAGGGAACCGATGACTTCGTCGCCGGAGGAGATGGTACCGACACGGGCGATATCCTTGGAGCCGGAGACAGGCTGAGAAGCGGTCTTGACAGCCTCGACAGCGGCCTTGGTGGCCTTCTGGATGCCTTTCTTCATGACCATCGGGTTTGCGCCGGCGGCCAGATTCTTGAGCCCTTCGCCGATCATGGCCTGTGCCAGAACAGTCGCGGAGGTGGTGCCGTCACCGGCAACGTCGTTAGTCTTGGTGGAGACTTCCTTGATGAGCTGTGCGCCCATGTTCTCGAAAGCGTCCTCAAGCTCGATTTCCTTTGCGATGGTAACGCCGTCGTTCGTGATCAGGGGAGAGCCGAACTTCTTGTCGAGAACGACGTTGCGGCCCTTGGGGCCGAGGGTTATTTTAACGGTATCGGCCAGCTGATTTACGCCGCGCTCGATAGCCTTTCTTGCTTCTTCACCGTATATTATCTGCTTTGCCATAATAATTAAGCCTCCTTAAAATTCCGATATGCTGAATTACTCGATGACTGCGAGGATGTCGCTCTGACGGACGATGGTGTATTCCTCATCGTCGAGCTTGACCTTGCTGCCGCTGTACTTGCCGACGAGAACCTGCTGACCGGCCTTGACGATCATATCGACCTGATTGCCGTCGACCATGCCGCCGGGGCCAACTTCGACGACCTCGTACACCTCGGGCTTCTCCTGCGCGGAAGCCGTCAGGAAAATACCGGAGGAGGTGCGCTCCTCAGCTGCATTCTGCTTCAACACGACTCTGTCTGCCAAAGGTTTGAGTTTCATACTTATATACCTCCAAAAAATTTTTTACAAAATCAATCACCGTTAGCACTCAACACCTATGAGTGCTAACGGTGATTATAATACCACACTTTTCAAATTTTGCAAGCCCTATATATAAAAAACCGGGCAGAACTTTTTGAATTTTTTGTTACAAGTGCGCACTGCCTTATACGGCGGCGGTTTCGGCGGCAGTCTGCTCGAAGAAGGTCATACCCGCAGGGACGATGAGCTTGACCGCGTTGTGGATCACATGGATGTTGACGTCCTTTGAGAACACGGCCTCGCCGTCAATGTTTATAACGTTGTCCTCATCAAAGCTGATGCGTACCTCGTCTGTCTGGATACGCGTGATATACTGCGGGCATTCGTCCGCGCGGCCTGAGGCGTACTTGCCGAGCATACGCGCGAGCGTGATGAGGCTGACCTTCTTGACGACAAAGACGTCGAGTACGCCGTCATCCGGGCGCGCGGTCAGCGAGGGGTTGAAGCCGCCGCCGTAGTAGCGTCCGTTGCAGACGCAGACGAGAGCAAGCTCCTCATCGACATAGAAGTCCTTGATCCGCACGCGCATGTGCCGGTTGATGCCCTTGATGACATTTACGATAAGGGAGACGACATAGCCGGTCGCGCCGCCGATGACGGGTATCTTGCTGTAATTGTGTACGGAGGTGCCGATGCGTGCGTCGATGCCGACGGAGCATATATTTGAGCAGAAGCGGCCGTTGCAGTCGATAAGGTCAATAGGGTGCTCACTGCCGCGCAGGAGCGCATCAAGGTCGCGGAACATGTCCTTTTCCTCACCGAACATACGGCAGAAGTCGTTGCCCGTGCCGGTGGGGAAGGGGCAGACGGCGACGTTATCCAACCCCGCTGCGCCGCAGACACACTCATTGAAGGTGCCATCCCCGCCGCAGGCGTATACATGCAGCCTCTCATTCTCGGCGGCCTCGGCCTTTATCTTGCCGGGAGCGTCCATAGGCGCTTTTGTGACGTAAATTTCATATGTATCGCCGCTGGTCTCAAAATGCGAAAAGGCGGCGTTGACACGCTCGGTGACTATAGCGGTTTTATCGCTGCCGCCGGCAGTGGGGTTGACTATAAAAAGATGCTTCATTTATATCTCTCCGATGCGTTTACTTGAAGTACATGAACAGGTCGCACTTTATCATGCCGTTATAGAGCTTGCGCTTCTTGTCGGCTGTCTTGCCGAAGCAACGCTCAAACTCCGTGTGGGAGGACAGCAGATAAAGCTGCCAGTTCTCGCTTTGCAGGTACGCCTTGCCGAAGCCGCGGTAAAGCTCCTCCGCCTGCTCCTTTTCCATGATGCGCTCGCCGTAGGGCGGGTTCGTGACGATGACGCCGCGCTCAGTCTTGCGGTCAAACTTCATCGCGTCCGCGACCTCGAAGCGGACAACGTCATCCACACCGGCGCGCTGCGCGTTCTCACGGGCGATCTCTATGGCCTTCGGATCAATGTCCGCACCGACGATGTTATAGTCTCCGTGGTACTCCTTGGCTTTGGCGGCCTCGCGCTCCTGCTCCCAGACGCGGCGATCGATGCTCTTCCAGCTCATCGCGGTGAAGCCGCGGTCAAGCCCCGGCGCGCGGTTCTTGGCGATAAGCGCGGCCTCGATGGGGATAGTCCCGCTGCCGCAGAAGGGGTCGCAGAAATCGTCCCGCCCGCGGTAGCGCGAGAGCTTCACCATCGCAGCGGCCATAGTCTCCTTGAGTGGCGCGGCATTGTGCGCAGGCCTGTAGCCGCGCTTGTGCAGCCCATCGCCAGATGTGTCAATGCAGAGGGAGACACGGTCCTTCATTATTGAGAACTGGATCTGATACAGTGCGCCCGTCTCCGGGAACCACTCCAGACCGTAGGAGCGTTTGAGCCGCTCGACCACTGCCTTCTTGATTATCTTCTGGCAGTCGGAAACAGAGAAGAGCTTTGAATTGAGACTGTAGCCCTTGACGGGAAAAGCGCCGTCCTTCGGGATGATGGACTCCCAAGGCAGAGCCTTTGTACCCTCAAACAGCTCGTCAAACGTGAAAGCGTCAAACCTGCCCATTTCGATAAGCACGCGCTCACCGATGCGCAGGCAGATATTGGCGCGGGCAAGCGCCTCATTTCCGCCGGTAAAGTACACGCGGCCATTCTCGGACACGACGTCCGCCCTGTCCATTCTCTTCAGGTCATCGGATATCGGCCCCTCAAGCCCAAGGAGGCAGGGGACGCAGAATTTATATTCCATAATTGCTCCTGATATTTTGATCTTATAAATAATACTACAAAAATTTGATGTTGTAAATGGATAGCGGGAATTTCTTGATTTTTTCGGAACATGAAACAATTTGACAACGTCAAAGGTATTATAGATGAAACGATAAATAGAAAAGAAAGGGGCTCGACTATGACGGATATGGGAAAATACGCGCTGACAATATGCGCGGTGATGGCACTGCTGTGCGGCTGTCAGGCGGCTGATGAGACGCTGCCCACGGAGCAGACGGCAGGGCAGGTGACGGCAGCGGTATCGACACCTGCACCGGCACCGACAGAGGAGGTGCGCACACTGACGCGGGAGGAATATGAAGAGTGGATGCATGAGCGCAGCGCTGTGGACGGTAAGCTTTGCATAAGCCGGAGCGATGATGAGTATCTGAAAGCTCTCCCGCAGGATGAGCCGCGCAGCTTTGAGATCGCATATGATCCGTTTTACCTGACATGCGAAGAGTACCGGGAGAGATATAGCAAAATACTGAGCCTTATGAAAAAGCAGAGTGAGCTCGTCTACAGGACTCAGGCGGAGCTGATCGCCGCTGGGGAAAACGGCAGCGCGACCTTGGACTCCGACGCCGCGGCGTGGCATGAGGCGAACGACAGCAAGCTCCCGCAGGAGTACTGGGACACACGGAATAAAATAAACGCCCTGAACGCGGAGCTTGCGGACATCATCGAAGTGGTGCAGCGGAACAACTGCATCAAGGCGGCGGAGGCTTTCTCCGCCCTCGGCTGCGAGGCGGTGGTGATGCGGTATGACGAAGAGAATGGGGACAAGTTCGATTATGCGCAGATGACCGGGCAGCGCTATATGTGCATCGTGCAGGCGACGCCGGGGCAGCTGTACACCATAGGCGAAAAGCTTGATGAGGCTTATATGCTCGGCCTGCTTGACGACGGAATAGGCGCGGAAAATGTGAAGCTCTTTACGATCAAGGTCTGGCCGGAGGAATGAACGGCGATGGAGAACAGGGAATTTGAGACCCTTGCGCGGCGGTACATGGACATGGTGTTCCGTCTTGCGTTCAGCTATATGAAGAGCGCAAGCGACGCGGACGATGTGACGCAGAATGTTCTGCTGCGTCTGCTGAAAAACGCCAAGCCATTTGAGAGCGAGGAGCACGCGCGGTTCTGGCTCGTGCGCGTGACGGTGAACGAATGCAAGCGCTCGCTGAGATCGCCGTGGCGCAGGGCCGTGGACATTAAGGAGTACGCAAACGAGCTGCACTTCGAGACACAAGAGCACAGTGAGCTGTTTTACGCGGTGATGGAGCTGCCGGAAAAGTACCGGACGGCAATATATCTCTATTACTACGAGGACTATTCCACGGACGAGATAGCCCGGCTCACAGGAACCCCAGCGGCTACCGTGCGCACACGGCTGCGCCGCGGCCGGGAGCTGCTGAGAGCGGGACTGGAGGAGGTGAAGAGCAATGTTTGACGCGAAATTGTATAAGGAGGCATTCTCTGCTGTCCGCGCGCCGGAGAACACGATAGAGAGGGTCTATATGAATGACCGGCGGAGAAAGGCCAAAGCACCGAGAATGCTTCTCGTTGCGGCGATACTTGTGCCGCTGTTTATCCTGAGCGCTTTCGCGATAGGCTACGGGGCCATGCATGCCCACAAGACCGCGGCGGGGGAAGCAATGGCAGGC
>CAKTIH010000044.1 GCA_934565615.1 uncultured Oscillospiraceae bacterium
TGCTCGTTTTTTCAACAGTTGCTTAAAATGTGCTGTTCCCGCTTGATGTAATACGCTGTTCTTTGACAGACTGAAACATCCTTTGACCGACAGCGGTCAAAGGATGTTTTCGAATCTCTTTTATCCGAACACGGAGAGGAGGAAACCGGCAGCGATAGCGGAGCCGATGACGCCTGCGACGTTCGGGCCCATAGCGTGCATGAGCAGGTAGTTGTTCTTGTTGTACTTGCGGCCGACATCCTGAGACACGCGCGCCGCCATAGGAACCGCGGACACGCCCGCCGAACCGATGAGGGGGTTGATCTGGCCGCCGGAGGTCTTGTACATCACGATGCCGCCGAGAAGTCCGCCGACTGTGGATATCGAGAAGGACACAAGACCGAGGAAGATGATGTATATCGTGCGGATGTTGAGGAAGGTCTCCGCTCCCATCGTCGCGCCGACGCTCGTCGCAAGGAAGATCGTGATGATGTTCATCAGCGCGTTCTGCACCGTGTCGGACAGTCTGTCCGTCACGCCCGTCTCGCGGAAGAGGTTGCCGAGCATCAGGCAGCCTATCAGCGGAGCCGTCGAGGGCAGCAGCAGGATAACGAAGGTGCTGACGACTATCGGGAAGATTATCTTCTCGGTCTTGGACACCTCACGTGCCTGCACCATCTTGACCTTGCGCATCTTGTCCGTCGTCATCAGCTTCATTATAGGCGGCTGGATCAGCGGGATCAGCGCCATGTACGAATACGCCGCGATGGCGATAGGTCCAAGCAGCTCCGGTGCGAGCTTCGTTGTGAGGTAGATCGCGGTCGGGCCGTCCGCACCGCCGATGATGCCGATGGAGGCCGCCTGAGGGCCGGTGAATCCGAGCATGACAGCGCCGAGGAACGCGACGAACACACCGAGCTGAGCCGCCGCACCGAGCAGCAGGCTCTTGGGATTTGCGATCAGCGGACCGAAGTCCGTCATCGCGCCCACGCCCATAAAGATGAGCGAGGGATAGATACCGGCCTTGACGCCGATATAGAAGAAGTCAAGGAGACCGGCGTTGCTCATAATGTGGCCGTAGCTGTGATAGAAGGGGCTCGCCTCATCGAGGAAGGCCTCCCACAGCTCTGGGTGATACAGAGCGTTGCCGCCGCCGAGAGCGACGAAGTACGACAGGTTCGACAGCAGGCAGCCGAAGGCTATGCCGACGAGCAGCAGCGGCTCGAACTTCTTGACGATGCCGAGGTACAGAAGCACAAATGCGATAAGGATCATGATAAGGTTCTTCCAGCCGCCGTCCATGAAAAAGGCGGAGAAGCCAGATTCTGACCACAGCTTATAGAACACTCCAAGAACGTCCATAGCTCTCCTCCTTATGCGATGACGACCAGCGGAGTGCCGGTCTCGACGACCGCGCCCTTGGTAACATTGATCTGCGCTACCGTGCCGGACTTCGTGGCGGAGATCTCGTTCTCCATCTTCATGGCCTCAAGGACGATGAGCACGTCGCCTTCGTTGACCTTCTGCCCCTGTGCGACGTTTATCTTCAGGATGTTGCCGGGCATGGGGCTGGTGACGACCTCGCCCGCGGCAAGCGCGCCGGCTGCCGGTGCCGCTGCGGGAGCCGCGGCTGCGACGGGGGCTGCGGCCGGTGCGGCGGGTGCAGCAGCTGCGGGAGCTGCCAGCTCATATTCGTTCACGAGCATGGCCTCGCCCTGCTCTACCTCTACCTCGTATACGCGGTTATTGAGAGTTACTTTGTATTTCATTTGTCCTTGACCTCCCTGATGGATTTGAAGCGCAGTTCGTTTATGGGCTTGCCGAGCTTGTCGGCGACTATCGCCATCGCCATTGCGGCGTCTCTCGGATCGGTGTCATAGAGCTTCAGCTCCCCGGCGGTGCCGGGAGCGGCTGCCGGTGCGGCAGGTGCTGCCGCAGGAGCCGGCGCATTGGCCGCCTTGCGCTTTGCGCTCTTGAACATAAGGTCGCCGACGAACATCACAAGGATCATCAGCATTATGATCCCGATGAACACGACCGCGTAGCCCAGCAGCGCCGTCATCGCGGCGTCGCCGACAGAAATGTTTATAAGGTCATTCATAATTCATCTCTCCTCAGATCTGCTCTATTGAATAGCGGACGCAGTGTTCCTCCGCCTCTCTGCGCTTTTCAAAGAAGTTCTCCGCCACCTGCGGGAACGCGATGTAGCTGAGCACATCCTCCTCGCATCTTGCGGTGTCCCCAAGCTCGGCCTGCGCCTTCTCGAAGGTATTCGCCGGGAGCGTCTCGGCATAGCGGCCCTCGATGGGCTTCTCATCGCCGAGGATCTTTGCCCTGACCTCGGGGTCGATGGGCGCGGGGGTCTTGCCGTATTCGCCGCGGCAGTATGCGCGCATCTCCGCGCCGACGTTCTTGTAGCGTTCACCGGCAAGGACGTTCTGCACGGCCTGAGTGCCGACGAGCTGGCTCGTCGGGGTGACGAGCGGAGGATAGCCCATGTCCTTGCGCACGCGCGGGGTCTCCTCAAGCGCTTCGTCGAACTTGTCCAGCTTGTTCATCATCTTGAGCTGGCTGAGCAGGTTCGAGAGCATGCCGCCGGGGATCTGGTAGGTCAGGCACTGGGTATCGGTCGTGAGGGAAATGGGGTTGAGGGTGCCGTCGGCAATGTACTCGGCGCGGACATGCTTGAAGTAGTCCGCCATCTTGTGCAGGATCGCAGGGTCAAGGCTCATATCATAGCCCATTTCCTTGAGGGTGTAATAAAGCGTCTCGGTCGCGGGCTGCGATGTGCCGCCGGAGAACGGGGATATGGCAGTGTCGATAACGTCCGCACCTGCCTCTATGCCCTTGAGGTAGGTCATGAAGGCAAGCCCCGTCGTGCAGTGCGTGTGCAGCACGACCGGCAGGTCGACCGCGTCCTTCAGTGCGGAGACGAGGTCATAGCAGCTCTGCGGCGTCATTATGCCGGCCATGTCCTTTATGCAGATGGAACTGACGCCCATCGCGGCCATTTCCTTTGCAAGCTCGACATACTTATCCAGAGTGTGTACGGGGCTCGTGGTATAGGAGATAGCGCCGGAGGCCATCGCCCCGGACTTCACGGTCTCCTCTATGGCGACCTTGAGGTTATCTGTATCGTTGAGCGCGTCGAATATACGGATGATGTCTATGCCGTTTCTGACGGATGCGCGCACGAAGCGGCGGACGATATCGTCGCTGTAATGCTTATAGCCGAGGATGTTCTGCCCGCGCAGGAGCATCTGGAGCTTGGTGTTCGGCATCGCCGCGCGGATCTTGCGCAGGCGCTCCCACGGATCCTCATTGAGAAAGCGCAGGCACACGTCAAAGGTCGCGCCGCCCCAGCACTCCACGGAATAGAACCCCGCCTTGTCCATCTCCGCCAGCATCGGCGCAAACTTCTCATACGGCAATCTCGTCGCGATAAGCGACTGGTTCGCATCCCTCAGTATAGTCTCTGTAAACTCTACTTTCTTCATGTCTCCTCCCCCGATCTTATGTTATAATTATCGGTTTTGCCGACTGTTTTGCGAATCTTCAAATTCTCACGCATTGTACCATATTATAGCACAGTGTCCGGTCATATTCCATTGCCAAAACCACCAGCTTTTTCTAGCGTTTGGCAGATTTCTGACAGTCTTTTTTTGCTTTTCTAACAAATCGCGCCGCACTGCCATAAAGAAAATGTTAAATATCCGCACCTGTATATTTACTCATCGCCTCGGCGGGTAGCGCATAGCCCGTGTCCGCTGCCGTTTCCCTCGGTCAATTAAAAAGGCTGTCTCAAAGCAGAATCTTGAGACAGTCTTTACATAAATACTTATTTTATCAGCTCCGTGACGACGTGCTGGCACAGCAGCAGCCCCGCCGAGGCCGGCACCCATACGAGCGAGCCGGGTACGCTCCTGCGTCCCGGTGGCGGAGCTTCAAGCTGCTCCGGTTCCATCGGCTCCTCCGGGCTGAACACGACGGTGTGATGCGTCACGCCGCGCTGCCGCAGCTCCCTCCGCACGACGCGCGCAAGCGCGCAGCCGCTGGTCTTGGAAATGTCGGCGATCCGCAGCAGCGACGCGTCCTTCTTGTTCCCCGTGCCGAGAGCGGAGATGATAGGTATCCCCCGCTCCATGCAGCTCATTATCAAGTCGACCTTGCAGGAGACGAGGTCGATCGCGTCGACTACATAATCATAGTCGCCGAAGAAGCGCTCCCTGTCCGCCGCCTCATAGTGACCCTCGATGCACTTCACGTCTATATCCGGGTTTATGTCCATCGCGCGCTGCGCCATGACCGCCGCCTTCCCCATGCCGACGGTGGAACCGAGGGCGCAGAGCTGGCGGTTTATGTTGCTCTCGCCGACGGTGTCCTGATCGATAAGGGTCAGGCGGCCAACGCCCGCTCTCGCCAGCGCCTCGGCGCACCATGAGCCGACGCCGCCGAGCCCGAACACAGCCACATGGCTCCCAGCGAGCTTCTCCATCGCCTCTTCACCCAGCAGCATCCGCGCGCGCAGAGTTCTTTCGTTCATAATCTTTCCTCCAAAAAAGGCCGCCGATCAACGGCGGCCTTTTGGTTTGCCTTATAATGCTTTTATTTGCCGACGAAGCTGATGCCGCTGCCGACGGAGGTCTCATAAGCGGAGGTGAGCTCCTCGAGCCATGCGTTCATATCGGCAGTGAGCAGGCTGTTTTTGGCGAGATAATCGCTGTACTGCTCGCCCTCGCCGACGAAGTACATCACATGATACCCGGCGTAGCTGCTGCTCTCGCCGTAGACGATGCCGGTGTCGCCGGCCTTGTGTTCGGCAAAGCAGAAGTCGTTGAACTCCTGGACCATCTGACCCTTGTAGATGTTCTCATACAGGCCGCCGTTGGTGTTGGAGCCGTCGTCCTCGGAATACTCGTTCGCGAGCGCAGCGAAGCTGTCCTCGGTCTTGTCGCCGGAGTTATACTCGGCAAGGATCTCCTCGGCGCGCGCCTTGGCCGCTGCCTTGGCTTCCTCGGTGTAGGTGCCGTCCTCGGATGCCTCGGCCTTTATGAGGATGTGGCGCACGGAAACGGTGTTATAGTGGTTGTCGTCACGGTTGAGGAACACAACGACGTTATAACCGGTCTCGCCGCTGTTTACCTCGGAGGTGATGTCACCTGCCTTGCGGCTTGCGTCCTTGAGCCAGTCTGCCGCAACGCTGATGCTGCTGCCGGAGATGCTGGAAACAGCGTTCGCGGTGCCGTCGATCCCGGCCTTGGTGAGCGCGGCATTGAGCTTCTCCTCGCCCTCAAGCTTATCGTCAGCCTTGTTGTAGGCCGCGACTATCGCATCGGCCTTGGCCTTCGCGGCGTCAAGCGCTTCGGGGGTGACCGTCTCGGTATCGTTGCCGTCGGCGTCCTTGGTCGTGGTCTTTTCTGCCTCTACGAAGTAGTAGACATAGTCGAACTTATCCCAGGAATCCTTGTTCTCTTCGTACTTTGCCTCAAGCTCGGCGGAGCTGTATTCCAGAGAGTTCTGCTTCTCGGTGCTGGCCTTGTTGGCAAGAGCCGCGTCTATGGCGGCGCTGCGCGCCATCTCGACCGTCACGCCCTGGCCGTAGTTTGCGGCGAGCATCTTATCGGCGCTTGCATAGCCCTGGAGCTTTGCGAGGGACTCAAGGTTCTCGAAGTTCGCGTCTACCTCGGCTATCTCATCCTCGGTAAGCTCGATGCCGTTTGCCTTGGCATAGTCGCACAGAGCCTTGACCTGAAGTAGCTCGTTCTCAGCTGCGGTCAGGAACTGCTCCTTCCACGTGCCGCCGTAGGGGCTGGTCTGCTTGCCGAGACCTCTGATGCCCGTGGAGGTATCAAGGCCGAGCAGCGAGGCATAGCTGCCGTACTGGTTGGCGGTACTGTAATACTGCGTGGCGTAGTGATAGCTGAGCTCGGAGGCGGAATAGCTCCTGTCGCCTATGGTATAGGCCGTGGTCTTATACAGGATCCCGGAGTCAAGGAAAATAATAAGCGCGATCAGCAGCACGACGCCGATGGTACCCAGCGTCCAGCGTCTCTTGCTCTGCGCCTTTTTGCGGGCCTCTTCCTGTGCGGCCAGCATCTTCTTGTCGGTACCGGCCTCGCGGGCGGCCTGACGGTTCTTCTTCTCGGTCGATGCACTCATCTTATGTCATCTCATCCTTTGCGTAATTTTCGCGTAATGCGTAAGCTGTAATAAGCTATCTGAACAGACTAAGGTATTATAACGCAAGTCTCCCCGCGATTCAAGCCAATTTGCGACTATTCTCAAATTATTAAAATAAGATTTATAATATAATGCTGTTTTCGACACGAATGTGTGTTAAAATAAGCGCGATCCATCACGGAGGTGCCAATGAACCGTAAGCTCACCGCGGCCGCCGCGGTCGTCCTGCTGACCGCCTGCATCATTCTGGACAGCCGCTTCACCCTTGAGACAACCGAATACCGCGCGCAGTTTGACGATCTCCCGCCGGAGTTTGACGGCTTCCGCATTGCCGTCCTCTCCGACCTGCACGGCATGAGCTTCGGAGAAGGCAACTGCCGGCTCATCAGCGCCGTGTCGGACGCGAAGCCCGACATTATCGCCATCCTTGGGGACATGATAACCTACCCCTCCGATCTGCCCATCCTTGAAGAGCTGCTCAGCGGCATTGAGGGCATCGCGCCCATATACTGTATAAACGGCAACCATGAGTGGGCGGCGCAGTGCGTGGATAAGGTGAAGGAGATCATGCTCAGCCACGGCGCGCATTTTCTGAGCAACTCCTACGAGCCTTTATACTGCGGCTCCTCGCGCATCATCGTCTGCGGCGCAGAGGACAAAAACGGCCGCGCCGATATGGAGACGCCGCCGGAGCTCGCCGCAAGGCTGCGCGGGGAGTACCCGGACGACTTCGTCCTCTGGCTCTATCACCGCAATGATACGCTTTCAGGCTTCCCCGGCCTGCCGGTCGACCTCGTGCTCAGCGGCCACGCCCACGGCGGCATAGTCCGTCTGCCGTTTATCGGCGGCCTGCTCGACGTTCACCGCAAGCTCGGCGCGGAATACGAAAAGGGCGTATATGAAGAGAATAACACCGTGATGATCGTTTCGCGCGGACTTGGAAACTCGATCGTTGTCCCGCGCTTTCTCAACCGTCCGGAGCTTGTGTGCGTGACCCTAAAGACTTCGGACTGATACGCAGTCATATATTTGCCGCGAGGTGCATATATTGATTGTATGCTGACTAAACAGGAGGTACACTATGGATATAGATGATCTGATTTTCGGTGACTATAACCCCGGCCCCAGCCAGAAGTAATAAGGCTGGGTAATAATGAAATCCGGACAGCGCTGCTGATATAATTACAGCGCTGTCTGAAAACAAAAGAAAACATAGAGAGAGGAAACAGAGACATGAAGGTACTGATGCTGAATGGAAGCTGCAAGACAAACGGCAACACTTATCACGCGCTTGAGGAAGCGGGCAGACAGCTCAAGGCAGAGGGGATCGATTACGAGATTTTCCAGATTGGCCCCACCGCAGTTCGCGACTGCATCGGCTGCAACAAGTGTACGGATAAGGGCTGCATCTTCACGGACGACGGCGTGAACGAGTTCATCGCCAAGGCGAAGGAAGCCGACGGCTTCATCTTCGGCACGCCCGTGTACTACGCCCACCCGAGCGGACGCATACTTTCCTTCCTTGACCGCGTGTTCTACAGCAGTGCGGACGCCCTCGCCTTCAAGCCCGGCGCGGCAGTCGCGATCGCACGCCGCGGCGGCACGACCGCCACCTTCGATGCGGTGAACAAATACTTCGGCATATCCAATATGCCGGTCGTGTCGTCGAGCTACTGGAACATCGCCCACGGCGCCGCTCCCGGCGAGGTCACGCAGGACGCCGAGGGCATGCAGACGATGCGCAACCTCGCGCGCAACATGGCATGGATGCTCAAGTGCTTCGAGGCCGGAAAGGTTTCCGGAGTTTCCCTCCCCGCCATTGAGCGTGGGAACAGGACCAATTTCATAAGGTAAGCCAGATTCCGCGAGCGAAAAGGAGCACCGCAGACACAATGCGGTGCTCCTTTTTACTGTCAAGCCGAGGTGAGCTTCAGCCCGACGATGCCGATGAGCAGCAGCGACGCGAAGAATATCCTCCCCGCCGTCGCGGGCTCCTTGAAGATTATGATCCCGACTATCACCGCGCCGAGCGCGCCTATGCCCGTCCATATGCCGTAGGCCGTGCCGATCGGCAGCACCTTCGCCGCCTTTGCAAGAAAGAACATGCTCGCCGCAAGCCCCGCGACGGTTATCGCCGTCGGCAGCGGCTTCGTGAAGCCCTCCGAGAATTTCAGAAACGTCGACCACAGCACCTCCATCGCCCCCGCGATGCCAAGATATAACCATTCCATTTTGCCTTCCTCCTAAAACAAAAAACGCGCCTGCATTCGTATCTTCAAAGGCCTATCGATACGAAGCAAACGCTCATTCTCTCCCACCCGGCGGCGGGAGCATTGACAGAATAACACGCATTGAGACCTTTGTCAACGGTCTCAATGCGTGCTGTTTCATTAGCCGTTGTTGTTTACGGAGAACACATCGGCGATCTCGCTTATCGTGATATAGGCCGCCGGGTCGATGCTGTGGACGATGTCCCGCATGCGGATGATCTGGTATCTGTTCACGACAAAATAGATCATCGCCTTGTCGCGGTTCGAGAAGCCGCCCTTTGCGTTGAGCCGGGTCATGCCGCTTTCAAAGGCTTCGCCCAGCGCCGCGCATATCTCCTTCGGCTTTTCGGTTATGATTACCGCGCACTTGGCTCTGTCGATACCCTCCACGATGAAGTCTATCGTTTTCAGCGCCGCCGCGTAGGTGACGATGGAGTAGAGCGGCAGTATCCAGCTTTGCAGCACGATGCCGCAGACAATGTACAGAAGTATGTTGTAGACCATAACGAAGGTGCCGACCGTGACGCCGAGGCGCTTCGCGAAGATGACCGCCATGACCTCGATGCCGTCCATCGCGCCGCCGCAGCGGATCGCAAGGCCGCTGCCTATGCCGGATATCACGCCGCCGAACAGCGCGCACAGCAGCAGATCAGTCCCCGCGAGGGGCGAGGCCATGCTGACGTCTATCGGCAGAACGTCGGTTATCAGCCACGCGGAAAGCGAATATATCGCGACCGTGTATATCGCGTAGCCCGTGAAAAGCTTGCCCTGCTTCTTCAGCCCGAACAGGAACAGCGGAATATTCAGGATCAGCAGGAACACCGACAGGGACAGGTGCTCCGGTGTTATCTGGTCAAGCAGCATCGATGTTCCCGAAATGCCGCTGTCATAAAGCTTCACCGGGCTGAGAAAGATCGTGATGCCGAAGGCGTTTATGATCCCCGCCACGGTAAGCATAATTATATTTTTGAAGCTGAATTTGTTCGTATTCTTCACTTATTTACATTACCCCTTTACTGAGATTCTATTTTCCCGCACTCACTTGTGCAGCCGTTCTATTCTTCTCTCGTCCGCCGACGCGAAGCCCAGCTCCGTTATCGCGTCGCGCGATATGTACGATATACCGTCGTCACTGCCGTCCTCGTTCACCTGCGCTATCCGGTACATGCCGCCGTCAGTGTCCTCCACAATGCCGATCACGTCTGAAACGCCGCTGCCGAGGAGCTCTATCGACACGATGCACCCGGCCTTTTTCGCCGCCTCCAGTGCCGAGCCGCGCACGTCCTCGCAGGATATATCGAACTTTTCCTCCGCGTATACCCCGGCCATGAGCTTTTTCATCCTCGCGCAATAGCCGCCGTCAAGCTCTATCCGGATGACGCTCTCCGCGTCCTGCACCGTTATGCCGTCGAACGTTCCGTCCGGTGACACAAGCGACGCGGCGAAGAACTCCCCGTCGAACGCGACTATTTTGCCGTACATGAATTTCGAAGTGTCATCGGCATTCGCGTATATACCGGCATATTCGCCGGACTCATATATGCGCTTTATGATTTCATTCAGCATGGCCGTGTTCCCCGTTTCCGCGTTTGGTTTCTTTTATAATACCATTTACTTCCCAAGATTTCAACGTTTTGTGTTCCGCATCAGGATATAACAAAACCCCGCCGCGGCTGCTATTACAGTCACAGCGGGGTTTTATCGTATCAGTCCATAATCTCGACCGAAACTTTTTTGCCCTTCCTCTGGGCGACGGCCCGCATAAGGATGCGGATCTGTTTTACGATCCTGCCCTGCCGGCCGATAACCTTGCCCATATCGCCGTCGGCTACGCGAACCTCGTAGACCGTCTCACCGTCGGCTTTGCGCTCGGTCACAGATACCTGATCGGGATTATCGACCAAGCTCTGCACAATATAGGTCAAAAGCTCTTTCATGTGCCGGGAACTCCTTTTCAGGCCTCAATCTTCTTGAGAAGACCGCGGACGGTATCAGTGGGCTGTGCGCCGTTTGCGATCCAGTACTTTGCACGCTCCATGTTGACCGTGAGCTTATCGCTCTCAGCCATCGGGTCGTAGGTGCCGAGCTCTTCGATGAAGCGGCCGTCACGCGGGCAACGGGAATCAGCAACGACTATGCGGTAGTAAGGAGCCTTCTTAGCGCCCATTCTGCGAAGTCTGATTTTAACCATGTATATTCACCTCCATGTATTTTCGTTTCTATATTACAAGCGCTTTCGCGTCTGTAAGCAAATTTATGCTCCCCGTTTTTCAGAAGCCGAGGCCGGGGAAGCCTCCGCCCATTCCTCCGAGGCCGCCCATGCGCCCCATCTTCTTCTGGAGCTTTTTCATGTTCTTGCCGGAGAACTGCTTTGTGAGCTGCTGCACCGCCTCAAACTGCTTGAGCAGGCGGTTGACGTCGACCACCGAGGTACCGGAGCCCGCGGCGATGCGCTTCTTGCGGCTCGAATTGAGGATCGAGGGGTTGTTGCGCTCGGCCTGCGTCATCGACAGGATTATTGCCTCTTGCCTTGCCATTGCCTTCTCGTCGATCTTTGCGCCCTTGAGCGCTTTCGAGTCCATCCCGGGGATCATCCCCATGATGCTCTCAAGGTCGCCCATGTTCTTGAGCTGCGCCATCTGGTCGAGGTAATCGCTCAGGGTGAAGCGGTTGCTCTTGAGCCGCTCCGCGGCTTCAAGCGCCTTTTTCTGGTCGAAGCTCTGCTCCGCCTTTTCTATGAGCGTGAGCATATCGCCCATGCCGAGTATACGCGAGGCCATGCGGTCGGGGTGGAAGGGCTCTATCATGTCGAGCTTTTCGCCCGTGCCGATGAACTTTATGGGCTTGCCCGTCGCCGCTCTTATCGAGAGCGCAGCGCCGCCTCTCGCGTCGCCGTCAAGCTTTGAGAGCATGACGCCCGTGATGCCGAGCGCCTCGTCAAAGGCGTTCGCGGCGTTCACCGCGTCCTGACCGGTCATTGCGTCAACTACCAGCAGGATTTCCGCCGGTTCAACTGCCGCCTTGATGTTCTTGAGCTCGTCCATGAGCTCTTCATCGATGTGCAGGCGGCCTGCCGTGTCAAGAAAGACGATGTCGTTGCCGTGCTTCTTTGCGTGCTCTATGGCAGCCTTGGCTATATCCACGGGGTTTGTCTGCCCCATCTGGAACACCGGAACGTCAAGCTGCGCGCCGACCGTCTCCAGCTGCTTTATTGCGGCGGGGCGGTATATATCGCAGGCGGCGAGCAGCGGGCGCTTGCCCTGCTTCTTCATGTAGCCCGCAAGCTTTGCGCCGTTCGTGGTCTTGCCCGCGCCCTGCAGGCCGACGAGCATCACGACGCTCGGCAGCTTCGAGGAGATGTTGAGCTTCTGGTTCTGTCCGCCCATAAGCTCGCACAACTCCTGGTTGACGATCTTGACGATCATCTGCGCCGGGGAGAGCGCTTCGAGCACGTCCGCGCCCGTGGCCTTCTCCGTGACGTTCTTTACAAAGTCCTTGACGACCTTGTAGCTGACGTCCGCCTCCAGCAGCGCCATGCGTACCTCGCGCATCGCGTCCTTCACATCGGCGGGGGACAGGCGGCCTTTGCCGCGCAGCTTTTTGAAAGCCGCATTCAGTTTTTCGGATAAGCTTTCAAACGCCATGTTTTACCCTCTCGCAATGATCGCTCTGACTTCTTCCGCCGCGGCCCTTGCCGCTCCCTGCGCCTCGCCCTGCGTCATCCCCGTCAGTGCTTCGAGCCTTGTCAGCAGGCTCTCAAGCTCGCGGCGGTTCTCCTCAAAGCGGCGCAGCAGTCCGGTCTTTGCTTCGATATCCTCCATCGCGGTCTCGGCGCGCTTGATGTTATCCCACACGCCCTGCCGCGAAACGCCGAGCTGTTCGGCGATCTCCGCGAGTGAAAGGTCCTCGTTATAGTGCAGGTCGAAGCATTCCCTCTGCTTGTCCGTCAGAAGCTCCCCGTAAAAATCCAGCAGCATACTTCTTGTAAATCTGCTGTTTTCCACGCAAAGCCCCCCTGTCAAGCTTTTTGACTTAACGGATTATACTACCGTTCCCTTGCCCTGTCAAGCATTTTTTCTTTACAGCGGCAGGTCTGTTTTCATGCGCACGATCTTCGCATCCTCAGTCTCTTCAAAGTACGCTGTAGTCTTTATATAGATGTCCTCGGCTTCCCGCATTGCTGCGCGCAGCTTCCTTGCCTGAGGCGCTGCAAGCGGAATTTTTTCCAACGGGTCGATGACTTCATCTATCGCAGCGCAGAGCACCGCGTACATCTTTCTGTAATTTGCCATATAGACTCACACGCTTTCTCTTTTGACCAGTATAGCGGTCAATATTTAACTAAAGTCTAACATAAACTATCAACAGTTGCAACCAATACTGGTCAATTTTATGCTGTTGAGGTAAGTTTTATGGAACAGAAAATACGACGTGACCGCAATATGGGTGATAATCTCCGCCGTCTGCGCGATGAATACGGCATATCACAGGAAAAGCTGTGCGCCGAGCTTCAGCGCCGCGGCTGCGATATTGGGCGCAGTACCTATGCCAAGTACGAATCCGGTGAATTAAATATCCGTGCAAGCGTTATTATTGAACTGAAGAAAATATACGGCTGCGCATACGATGAGTTCTTCCACGGCCTTGACCGGCCTTGAGCCGTGAGCAGTGTTCCACTGCTGGCCGCTCCGCGGGGTGACTTTCTCGACGCGGAGAAAGTCACCAAAGACGCGCATAGGGAGAGGGTGTTCCGATCTCCCCCTCTCCCTATGTACCCTCACCCACAGCAGCCAAAGTGGGATCGCGATCCCCCTTTGGAAACCCCCGGGAGTTGGTGCAAACTTCAAAATTTGCTGTGCACCAAAGCCTTCTCCTTGAGGAGAAGGTGGTTCGCGAAGCGAACCGGATGAGGTGTCTGCAATACGCGAAGTTTTCTTTGCAGCAAATATTAAAACAACAGAACTGAAGCTTTGCCCTCCCTCGGAGGGAATCAAAGGGGAACCGCGCACGGTTCCTCTTTGGCGGTTCAAGGGTGGAGGTTTTTAGGAGGCGGGGAAAACGCAATCCCCGCCTCCTAAACGACTCTTTGGTGACTTTCTGTTCGCACAGAAAGTCACCCCCGCGGAGTGACCGGCAGTCGGTCACTGCGAAAAGGTCCATCAAGCACGCCCGCTCCCGGTCGAACTTCCGCTCCCGCCCCGTTTATTTATACATGTGCTGCCTGTATACCGACGGCGTAACTCCCTCCATGCGCTTGAACACAGCGATGAAATTGCTGATGTTTATGTACCCCGCCTCCTCGGCTATCTGCGTGATGCTCTTGTTCGTCTCCCGCAGCAGCTCCTTCGCCAGCGCGACCTTCTTCCGGTTTATGTAGCTTACAAAGCTCTCGCCCGTCTCCTTGTTGAAGGTACGCGAAAAGTAGCTCGGGCTGAGGTGGCAGAGGTCGGCCATCTCCTTCATGGAAATGCCGTCTCTCAGATGGTCGTTGATGTATGCTATCGCCGGGTATATCACGCTGCTCGGCTTCACCGGCATCGTCTCCGCCCGCTCAGGCTCCCGTGCGCTCATCGGCTGTGAAAGCTCCTGTATCTCCGCCTCGCCGGTCATCTGCTCGGAATTCGTGCTCATCAGCCATCTGTATGTCTCGTCGCGGTTGCGCGCCTTGACCGCTCTTTCGACCGTGTACTTGACTATCGAGTCGATAAGGTCGGCGATCTCGACAATGCGCTCGTACTCCATCTCAGGCAGCTTCTCGTACTTCTCCAGCAGATCTTTGCGCGCCGCGTCCTCCTCCGCCTGGAACGAGCTTATCTCGTTCACGAGCCTGACGGCCTTTTCCCTGTCCTTGTTCACAAGCCGCACCTGCCCGAACATCACCGCGCCAAGGTACTTGTCTCCGACCATCACCGGCACCGCAACGTCAACTATCCCGCAGTGGCAGAGATAGATGTACGGCCGCTCCAGCCGCACCGCCTCGAGCCCTGCCAGCGCGTCGCAGCGGTAGCATCGCTTGCGTGAAACAGGGTTCTCGCGGATAACGCTGCAAAACTCCGTGCGCCCGCTGTGCTTTGTCATGGGGTTTCCCTTGTAGTCGATGCAGATTATGGCAGTCCCGGTCATCTCCGCGAGCTGATCCTGCATCCTTTCCCACAGCGGAATGTCGAGAATATTTTTCATGTCGTACTGTATTCCGGCCATATGACACGCACCTCTCTCGGTTGAAAATTATCTTTCTAAAATATCATAGCCTGACCCGCTCCCGAAAATCAATATCCAAGCGCAAAATCAGAGTATTGTACAAATTCAGCGTATCTTTTTCGTTGCATTTGCCTCATAATCCGCGCCGCAAATCTTGACAAATCCCACCCCCTAACCTATAGTAAAATCAACTCTGCCACGGAGGTGCTGCAATGTCGGACATACAAAAACGCGGGCTTGATTCCAACGCCGTCAAGCTTATCGCCATCGCCGCCATGACGGTCGACCATATCGCGTGGGCGCTCTGGCCGGGCTATCCGCATGAACTTCTACCGCTCCTGATGCACCTTATCGGGCGCGTCACCTGTCCCGTCATGTGCTTTTTCATTGCCGAGGGCTACCACTATACGCGCGATGTAAATAAGTACACGCTCCGTCTCTTCGCCTTTGCCCTCGTCTCGCACTTCTGCTATCTCTTCGCCTCGAACGATTTTATTGATTGGCACTCGTTCATCCCGTTTTATTATGGGCAGGCGCTCAACCAGACGAGCGTCATGTGGCCGCTCGCGTGGGGGCTCGTAATGCTGCGCGCCGCGAACAGCACGCGCCTGCCGCGCAAGGCCGTCCCGCTCGTTATCATCCTTATCTGCCTTATCACCTTCCCGAGCGACTGGAGCTGCATCGCCTCGCTCTGCGTCCTCGCCTTCGGCACGAACCGCGGCGACCTGAAAAAGCAGTCGTTCTGGCTGGTGTTCTATGTTGCGC
>CAKTIH010000045.1 GCA_934565615.1 uncultured Oscillospiraceae bacterium
TTTCCCGGCAGACTCGCGGACATCGTCCGCGCGGGGCTTGTGGACAGGGTCGCGATGGACATCAAGAACTCGCCAGAGCTATACGCGAAGACCGCCGGGGTCGATAAGCTCGACCTTGACGCGATAGAGCGCTCGAAGGACTTTCTTCTGAGCGGCAGTGTGGACTATGAGTTCAGGACGACAGTTGTAAAGGGGCTGCACACGCGCGAGAGCGTCGCGGGCGCGGCAAAATGGATAAGCGGCGCGAAGGAGTATTACCTCCAGCAGTTCAAGGATTCCGGCCATGTGCTGGATATCCGCGGGCTCGGTGCCTATGACGAAGCAGAAATGCACTCACTGGCCGGCGCGGCGGCGGAATATGTTCCGTCGGTGCAGGTCAGGGGTGTCTGATATACCAAAGATAGGGGGATAAAGAATTGTATCAGGTAGTAAAGCGCGACGGCAAAATAGTAGAGTTTGACATAAACAAGATCGCCGCCGCAATCAAGAAGGCGTTTGATGCCACAAACACGGATTATAACGACAGCGTCATTGATTTTCTGGCGCTGAAGGTCTCGGCGGACTTCCTGCCGAAGATAAAGGACGGCAAGGTCGCCGTCGAGGATATTCAGGACAGCGTCGAGGCGGTGCTCTCCCGCGGCGGCTATGAGGCAGTCGCAAAGTCCTACATCCTCTACCGCAAGCAGCGCGAGAAGCTGCGCAACACCAAGTCCTCTTACCTCGATTATAAGGAGACCGTCGACAAGTACCTCAACATTGAGGACTGGCGCGTCAAGGAAAACTCCACCGTCACCTATTCCGTCGGCGGACTCATCCTTTCTAACTCCGGTGCCATCACCGCCAACTACTGGCTCAGCGAGGTATACGATCAGGAGATCGCCGACGCGCACCGCAACTGCGATATCCACCTGCACGACTTGAGCATGCTCACCGGCTACTGCGCCGGCTGGAGCCTGCGCCAGCTCATCAAGCAGGGCCTCGGCATCCCGGGCAAGATAAACTCCTCTCCCGCGAGCCACCTGTCCACCCTCTGCAACCAGATGGTGAACTTCCTCGGCATCATGCAGAACGAATGGGCCGGTGCGCAGGCCTTCTCCTCGTTCGACACCTATCTTGCTCCGTTCGTGAGAGTCGATAACCTCACCTATAAGGAAGTCAAGCAGTGCATCCAGTCCTTCATCTTCGGCGTGAACACCCCGTCCCGCTGGGGCACTCAGGCTCCCTTCTCCAACATCACGCTCGACTGGACCGTCCCCGCTGACCTCAAGGATCAGCCAGCGATAGTCGGCGGCAAGGAAATGGACTTCACCTACGGCGACTGCAAGAAGGAAATGGACATGGTCAACAAGGCCTTCATCGAGATCATGATCGAGGGCGACGCCAACGGCCGCGGCTTCCAGTACCCGATCCCGACCTACTCCATCACCCGCGACTTTGACTGGTCCCCCACGGAGAACAATAAGCTCCTCTTCGAGATGACCGCAAAGTACGGCACTCCCTACTTCTCCAACTACATTAACTCCGACATGGAGCCGAGCGATGTACGCTCGATGTGCTGCCGCCTGCGTCTCGACCTCAGAGAGCTGCGCAAGAAGTCCGGCGGTTACTTCGGCTCCGGTGAGTCCACTGGCTCTGTCGGCGTCGTGACGCTTAACATGCCGCGCCTTGCCTATCTTGCCAATGACGAGAAGGACTTCTACGCCCGCCTCGATAAGCTCATGGACCTCTCCGCACGCTCGCTTAAAATCAAGCGCACCGTCATCACGAAGCTCCTCGACGCAGGGCTCTACCCCTACACCAAGTATTACCTCGGCACCTTCGATAACCACTTCTCCACAATCGGCCTTGTCGGCATGAACGAAGCCGGTCTCAACGCGAAGTGGATCCGCGCCGATATGACTGACCCCAAGTGCCAGCAGTTCACCAAGGAAGTGCTCGACCATATGCGCGAGCGCCTGAGCGATTATCAGGAGCAGTACGGCGACCTGTATAACCTCGAAGCCACTCCCGCCGAGTCAACCTCCTACCGTCTCGCAAAGCACGATGTGGAGCTCTATCCCGACATCATCACCGCGGCGGAGCCGGGCGGCACCCCGTACTACACCAACAGCTCTCACCTGCCTGTCGGCTACACCGACGATATCTTCGCCGCGCTCGACATTCAGGACGATCTCCAGACGCGCTACACCTCCGGCACCGTCTTCCACGCCTTCCTCGGCGAGAAGCTGCCGAGCTGGGAGGCCGCGGCAAACCTCGTGCGCAAGATCGCCGAGAACTACAAGCTGCCTTACTACACCCTCTCTCCCACCTACTCCGTCTGCAAGCACCACGGCTACATCAGCGGCGAGCATTTCACCTGCCCCGAGTGCGGCGAACCCGCCGAGGTCTACAGCCGTATCACCGGCTACTACCGCCCCGTGCAGAACTGGAACGCCGGCAAGACCCAGGAGTATAAGGAGCGCAAGGAATACGTCATCGACCACTCCGTGCTCAAGCACAACGGGCCGATCGAAGAGACCGCTCCCAAGGCCGAGGAGCACACCGCGAAGAACGGCGAGCATGAGGGCGAGGTCAACAACGGCGCAAGAGCCATGCTCTTCACAACTCAGACCTGCCCCAACTGCCGCATCGCCTGCTCATATCTTGACAAGGCCGGCTTTGAGTATGAGAAGCTGCTGGCCGGGGACAATGTTGAGCTTGCGCTCAACTACGGCGTCAAGCAGGCGCCGACCCTTGTCGTTACCGACGGCGAGAGCTTTGAGAAGTTCGCGGGCGCGAGCGCCATCAAGGCGTTCCTGAACACCCGGGCATAAGCCGAGAGGCGACTATACCAAAAAGCCAAAGCCCGGGCTTATCCGGGCTTTGGCGTGTGAGGATGTACAACATGATCTATGACGTCATCGTTATCGGCGGCGGCCCCGCAGGGCTCACCGCGGCGACATATATAAGGCGTGCGGGGAAGAGTGTGCTGGTCATTGAGAAGGCCGCCTTCGGCGGGCAGATCACGCGCAGCACCAATGTCGAAAACTTCCCCGGCTACATCTCCGTCAGCGGCACGCAGATAGGCGACATGCTGCTTGAACAGGCCATGAACCAGGGCGCGGAGGTCGAGCTTGAGGAGGTCGTGTCCGTGTCCGCCGCGGGAGAGGAAAAGACCGTAGTCTGTGCCTCCGGTGCGGAATACAGCTGCCGCGCGATCATAATCGCGACCGGCGCGAAGCCGCGCACTCTCGGCCTTGAGGACGAAGAGCGGCTCACCGGCAGCGGCGTGTGCTACTGCAGCGTGTGCGACGGCGCTTTCTTCGCCGGGCAGGACGTTGCCGTCTCGGGCGGCGGCAACAGCGCGCTGTCCGATGCGCTGCTGCTGAGCGAAATCTGCCGCAAGGTGTATCTCATCCACCGGCGCGGCAGCTTCCGCGGCGAGGCGATGCTCGTCGAGACTCTGCGCGGCAAGGCCAATGTGGAGTTTGTGCTCGATGCAAAGATAAGCGCGCTGATCGGCGGGGACGAGCTTTCCGGTGTCGAGGTCGAGCAGGGCGGCGAGCGCCGTGTGCTGCCGGTGTCCGGGCTCTTCGTCTCAATCGGCCGCGCGCCCGATACCGAAATTTTCAGCGGGCTCATCGCTCTCGACAAGGGCGGCTACGCCGCCTCAGGCGAGGACTGCCTGACAGTCTGCCCCGGCGTGTTCGTCGCGGGGGACTGCCGCGCAAAGTCCGTCCGCCAGCTTACGACCGCCGTGTCCGACGGCTCCGTCGCCGCGCTCGCGGCCTGTGCGTGGCTGGATAAATAATACAAATATGAAACGACCACAGGCTGCACGGAGCTCCGTGCAGCCTGTGATTTTTATGCCTGCGGCGCAAAATAATTTGCTTGGGCGTGGGCGAAGCTTTCGTTGAAGCGGCGCGCGGCCTCGATACTGAGCGCGTCCTTTGGGCGCATCATGTCAAAGGCGTGCATGTCCGTCTCGTAAATGTCTACGCATGCGGGGATGCCGCAAGCCTTGAGCCGACGGATGTACTCCAGCGTCTCGGCATAGAACGGCTCGCCGGTGCTGACGAAGGTATATGCCGGGGGAAGCCCCACCATATTTTCAACGCGGGCGGGCGCAGCGTATGGCGGCAGCGTCTCCCGGTCAGCGCCGCGCAGATAGCAGCGCCATCCGAAGTGGTTCTTCCATGTGTTCCACACGCGCCCGTGGTTATCGCGCGAGGTCTCGGTGTCCCGGTCGTCAAGCATCGGGTAGAGCGGCATCTGAAAGGCGACGTTCACTTCGCCTGTGTCCCGGGCCCTGATGCAGATTGCAGCGCACAGCCCGCCGCCCGCGCTCTCGCCGCCTACCATGATCTGATCTTTGCGTACCCCGAGCTCCGCTGCGTGCTCCTTCATATAAAGCAGCGCCGCATAGCAGTCGTCTATTGCCGCGGGGTACGGCGAAAACGGCGCGAGCCTGTAGCCGGGGGAGACGACTACGGCACCGAAGCTCTTCACCAGTTCGATGGCGCGGGAGATATATACCATCTCCTTCGTGCCGGAAATGTACCCGCCGCCGTGGATCCACAGCACGCCCGTCGCCGGGGCGGAAAACTCCTCCGGTGACAGCACCAGCGCCGGGACGCGTCGGACACCGGCTGGGATGTTTATATTCTGCACCCGTATTCCCGGGCAGGGCTTCATTATAAGCATAGGCCGCTCCTGATGTGGTTTTCTGATAATATACATCAAAAACGCTGTCCGCGCAAGGCGGACGATAAAAAGGCTCTGCACCGATTTTCCGGTGCAGAGCCAATATTTATTGCTTATCTCACCATTCGAGGTTCTTCTCCGTCTCCTTGGAAAAGACGTGTGCGACGTTGCCGTCAAAGCTGAAGCTGACGGCGTCGCCCATAGCGTAGTGCTCCTTCATGTCGAGCGTCGGGACGATGATGATAACGTCCTTGCCCTCGGCGGTGACGTGCAGATGCACGGACGAGCCCATCATTTCGCTCACGTCGACCTTCGCGGCGATGCCATCGCCGGGAGCGGCGATGACAGTGTGCTCCGGGCGGACGCCGAGCGTTACGGGCTGGGATTTCACGTCGTTTTCAAGCAGACGCTCTTCCTTCTCAGCGCTCAGCTCAACGCGCTTTCCGCCGAGCTCGACGAAGAACTTCTTATCCTCGCGCACGAGCTGTGCATCGAAGAAGTTCATCTGCGGCGTGCCGATGAAGCCCGCAACGAAGAGGTTGCGCGGGTTGTTGAACACCTCCTGCGGAGTGCCGATCTGCTGGATGTAGCCGTCGCGCATGATGACGATCCTGTCGCCGAGGGTCATGGCCTCGGTCTGGTCATGGGTGACGTATATAAAGGTGGTATTGATACGTTCGCGCAGCTTGATTATCTCGGCGCGCATCTGGTTGCGCAGCTTTGCGTCGAGGTTGGAGAGCGGCTCGTCCATTAGGAAGACTGCAGGATCGCGCACGATCGCGCGGCCGATGGCGACGCGCTGGCGCTGGCCGCCGGACAGAGCCTTGGGCTTGCGGTCAAGGTACTGGGTGATATCGAGGATCTCCGCGGCCTCGCGGACCTTCTTGTCGATAACGTCCTTGCGCTCCTTGCGCAGCTTCAGGGAGAAGGCCATGTTCTCATAGACGGTCATGTGCGGGTACAGGGCGTAGTTCTGGAAAACCATTGCGATGTCCCTGTCCTTGGGCGCGACATCGTTCATGAGCTTGCCGTCGATGTAGAGCTCGCCCTCGGTGATCTCCTCAAGACCTGCGACCATTCTCAGCGTCGTGGACTTGCCGCAGCCGGAGGGACCGACCAGAACGATGAACTCCTTATCGGCGATGTCAAGGCTGAACTCCTGCACCGCGACAACGCCCTGCTCGGTTATCTGGAGCTTGGCCTTGCCTTCCTCTTCCTTGTCATCCTTCTTCTTTTTCTTCTTGTTCTCTCCGCTTACGAACGGGTAGATTTTTTTGACGTTTCTCAGCGATACAGTTGCCATTCTTTCCGACTCTATGCGCCGGGCCTCCGCCTCAGACGCACTCGCAGGGGCATCGCCACCCGCATTACGGCAGATCTCCACGCTGCCGCACCCTGAGCCTCAGGGAAAATAAATTCCTCCTTCATTAAAGCTGTGCGCGGCATTGTGTGGAGTGCCGGGCACGCAGTCAAATAGGACTTTTCGTCCACTGTAAATGATTATACAGGCCGCGCCCTGATATTACAACTCAAAAATCGCCGCCGAAAATTGTGCACTTTGCCGGGGAATACCGCCGCTCTGCGCGCATATACATGGGAGGAAAACTCTACGGGTGGTGAAGAGATGAGAATTTTACGCATGGGCAGCATCGGCCCCGCGGTCGAGCTGCTCCAGCTCGTGCTTGACCGCGCGGGCTTCGGAGAGCTCAAAAAGGACGGCATATTTTCGAGCGCGACGGACAGCGCCCTGCGCCGCTTTCAATCTGCGCACGGCCTGACGCCCGACGGCGTTGCCGGACGGGACACGCACAGGGCACTGCTGCCGTGGTACACCGGGTATATAATGCACCGCGTGAAGAGCGGCGACACGCTCTGGACCATCGCGCAGATGCACGGCAGCAGCGTAGACGCGATAGAGACGGCAAACCCCGGCATAGTCCCGGAGCGGCTGAGCATAGGGGAGTACGTCACCGTGCCGCTGCCGTTCCCGGTAGTGCCGATAGATATAAGCTGGTCGTCGGCGCTCGTGGGCTACTGTGTGCGCGGGCTTGCCGCGCGCTATCCGTTTATCTCCGCCGGGGATATCGGCAAGAGCGTGATGGGGCGTCCGCTCTGGCGGCTGAGTCTCGGCACGGGGGAAAACCGCGTGCTGTATAACGCCTCGCACCACGCGAACGAATGGATATGTACGCCTGTGCTCATGAAGTTTGCCGAGGAGCTGGCTGAGGCCTATGTCACCGGCGGGACGCTGTTTGACCAGCGCGCCGCGGATATCCTCTCCTACGCGGATATCCACCTTATCCCCGCCGTGAACCCAGACGGCATGGACCTTGTGACCGGCGAGCTGCAAAGCGGCGAGTTTTACCGTCAGGCGCAGAACATCGCCGCGGACTATCCGCGCTTCCCGTTCCCCTCGGGCTGGAAGGCGAACATCCGCGGGGTAGACTTGAACCTCCAATACCCCGCCGGCTGGGAGCAGGCGCGGGAGAATAAATACGCCCTCGGCATCCGCTCGCCCGCCCCGGCGGACTTCGTCGGCAGTGCGCCGCTCACAGCGCCCGAGAGCCGCGCGATGTATGATTATACCCTTGCTCTCTCCCCGGCGCTGACTCTCGCGCTGCACACTCAGGGCGAGGTGATCTACTGGCGCTATCTCGATTATGAGCCGCCGCAGTCGCGCCGCATCGGGGAGATATTCGCCGAGGCCTCGGGCTATACGCTTGAGGAGACGCCATTCGCCTCAGGCTTTGCCGGGTACAAGGATTGGTTCATCGAGAGCTTTGACCGCCCCGGCTATACGATCGAGGCCGGGCTTGGCACAAATCCTCTGCCGGTTTATCAGTTCCCGGATATCTATGAGCGTTGCCTCGGCATCCTCGTCTACGGCGCGCTCGTGACATAAAACAAGAACGCGGACATAAGCCTGTCCGCGTTCTTAACGTTTATTCCGTGTCTGTTTTCAAGCGACGGGCGTAGTATACTGCGCCGATCGTCGTGATGACTGCCCCTGCGATCCATGCAAGCGTCTCGGCATAGAGCACGCAGTCCGTGCCGAGCACCGCGCCGAGGAGAAAGACCGAAGTGAGTCGTGCCGCCAGCTCGCATACGCTGGCCGCCGTGGCGAGCCCGGCATGGCCGAGCCCCTGCACGAACGAGCGCATGAAGTGCACCGTGTACAGCATCGACATTCCGACGCCCATGATGCGCAGAAACTTCAGCCCGACCGCGCAGGCCGCGGCGACATCCGCAGCGTCACCGGAAAGAAAGACCATGACCAGCGCCCGCCCCGCGGTGAAGATCAGCAGCGAGAAGAGCGCGGACGTTGCAAGTGCAAGCCCCTCGCCGACAATGAGCCCGCGGCGGACACGGCGGATGTTCCCTGCGCCGTAGTTCTGCCCGGTGTAGGTCGTTATCGCATAGCCGTAGGAGATCGCAGCAAATTCGAGCAGGCCGTATAGCTTGTTCGTCGCGGTGTAGCCCGCGATGTAAGGGATAGGATAGGTGTTCACCACGGCCTGGGTCACGAGCCCGCCTACCGCACTCACCGCGACCTGCACCGTCATGAGCGCGGAGAAGCGCAGCATCGGCGCGGTCAGAGCGCCGTCATAGCGCAGCGCGGCTTTGTCTGCCGGGGCGATGAGCTTACGCGCGCACAGCCCCGCATAGAGCGCCGAGACGCCCTGCGAAAAAACCGTTGCGGCGGCAGCGCCGAATATGCCGCGGTGCAGGAATGCGACCAGCACTATATCAAGGACGATGTTCAGCACCGAGGATATGAGCATCGCGCGCAGCGGCGCGCGGCTGTTGCCCACGGAGCGCAGCACGCCCGAGAAGAAATGGTACAGCATCAGAAGCGGTATACCCGCGTAGATCGTGCGCAGGTATGTGAGGGCATAGTCCCATATCTCCGGCTGCACCTGCATGGCATGGAGGATGAGCGGGGCGCACAGCTCAGTTGCGATGCACAGCAGTAGCCCAGAGACGAGCGCGAGCAGCAGCGAGGTCGCGGCGGTACGGCAGAAAAGCTCCCTGTCTCCCGCGCCGAAGGCAGTGGAGAGACGGATCGAAAAGCCCTGAGTGAAAGCACCGAGCGACGCGCCGACAAGCCAGACGAGCAGGTCGCATGCGCCGAGCGCCGAAAGCGCGTTCACGCCGAGCACACGCCCGACGACTGCGGCATCGGTCAGCGCGTATATCTGCTGGCACGCGCCGCCCGCCATAAGCGGCAGGGCAAAGCGCAGCAGAGCTTTTGCCGGTGGAGCTGTGAGCAGCTCCGAGGAGGCGGCTTTGATATCCTCCACGGCGCTCATAGCGTCCCGCGCAGCGCGCGTACCTGCTGCATGAGAAGTTCGATTTTTTCCGCGGAGACGTCTCCGGTGTCTTTACCGGTGTCCTTGAAGAAGCTGCCGACGACCGCGCCGTCCGCAACGGCGAGCTGCTCTGCGCAGTTATCCACGTTCACGCCCGAGCATATGACGAGCGGCGTGTCCCCGCAGGCGAGCTTGAAGCGGTGTATCTTATCGATGGGCGCTTCCATGCCGGTGCCGTCGCCGGTCACGCATATCGCGTCGCAGCGCCCTTTTGCCGTCTCTATGTCCTCCTCCACAGTGTGCTCCGAGAGCACCTGCTGGTACTTGAAGCGCACTCCGCCGAGGACGAGAGCATCGCAGGTGGGGCGCTCAAGGGCGAAGAAAGCGTCGAGCGTCGCTTCGTCGCGCGGCTTCACATGGCCGACGACGGAATCAAGCTGGAGAAAATCGCAGGAGAAGTCCCGCGCGAGCTTGAAGCAGAGCGAGTCGAAGTTCAGGCAGTTGACACCGTAGGGGATGCCGATCTTCTGCTCCTGCAGATAACCGAGCGCCCAGACAAGGTTCGGGTACGTTCCGAAATAATCCTCAACTATAATGCCGTCGAGCCCGCCGTTGAGGTAGAGCTCTATCTCCCTCTTGGCGCGCTCGCGGATATCGGCCTCGTCCGTCCCCTTGAGGTGGATGACGCCGATGATTGGTTTGGTTTCTTTGAATACTTCGCTGAATGCTTTCATAAAAGCCTCCCGTAAACAAAAGGCGCGGCGGCAAGATAGCTGTCCAGCTCCGCATACGCCTCGGCGCGGCTCTCCCGCGTCACGCACGGCCAGGGGCCGAACTGCGCCGCGCAGTGTCCCGCCGCGATATTTGCCATAGCGATGGTCATTTCATCCGGCAGAGCTTCGGCAAGACCGATCATCACCGCGGCGGTAGAGCAGTTGCCGCAGCCCGTGGGGTCGACGCTCTTCTCCGTCCCGACGGAGCGGCCGAACACCGCGCCCTCGGGGCGCACGATGCCCGCACCCTTTTCCCCGAGACGGAAGAAGCAGGGCTTGCCGTAGGCGGAGAGCCCACGCAGAATAGCGTCCCCGTCGTCCGTGCCGAAGAAGCCCTGCGCCTCGTCGAGATTGAGGGAAAACGCGTCGGTTATGGCGATGCGCTCCTCGATGGCTTCCCGCTTCGCGGGATCGCGCAGGTCGTCGCCGTTAATTTCCCAGAGGAAAACGCCGTTCGGGATAAGCGCCTTGACCTCGGCAAAATGATCGGCGATATTTGCCGAAAGGCTCGCTTCAAGATAGATGCCGCGTGTGCCGGCGTCTACGCACTCGCCGAGCATTTCCGGGGTAATGCGCCCGATGTCCTTTGCCATGATCTCGTATTCCTCGCCGTAGCTGCACTCCTCCGACCATATGCCGTTTGCGGCGTAGGAGAGAGTGTACCTGAGCGTTTTCGGGAGACAGGGCTTCACACGGCAGTCGATGGCGTTATCGTTGAACCATTTCCCGTACCAGCGCTCAAAATCCGGCCCGGCAGTGCCGACGTAGGCGACGCTGTCGCGCCAGAACTTGACCCCGGAGGCGGAGTAGAACGAGCCGCCGGGGGTGTTTTCTATGGTGCTGCCGTCGGAATATGTGATATCCGTCAGCATGTTGTAACCGGCTACAATGTATTCCATGGCGCTCACATGTGTATGACCTGCGAAAGGAACAGCTTGAGTCGGTCGCTCTTCGGATGGTCGAATATATCGTCGGGCGTGCCTTCCTCAACGATGCGCCCGCCGTCGAAGAAGATCACGCGCGTCGCGACCTTGCGGGCAAAGCCCATTTCATGCGTCACGACGGCAAGGGTCATGCCCTCGTCCGCAAGCTCCTTCATGACGTTGAGCACCTCGCCGATCATTTCGGGGTCGAGCGCGGAGGTGGGCTCGTCAAAGAGAATGACCTCCGGGTTCTGGCACAGCGCGCGGGCGATCGCCACACGCTGCTTCTGGCCGCCGGAGAGCTGGTTGGGGTAGGCGTCGGCCTTGTCGTCCAGCCCGACGCGGGCAAGCAGCTTATGAGCCTTTTCCTCGGCCTCGGCCTTCGGGACATTGAAGGCCTTTACCGGGCCGAGCGTGAGGTTATCGAGCACGGTCTTGTGTGGGAAGAGGTTGAACAGCTGGAACACAAAGCCGACGCGGGAGAAGGCTTTGCTGTTGTTTTTGGTGAAATCAATTTTCTGCCCGTCTATATAGAGCTCGCCGCTGTCGGGCGTTTCCAGCCCGTGCAGGCAGCGGATGAGGGTGCTCTTACCGGAGCCGGACGGCCCGATGATGCAGATCACCTCGCCCTTTTCAATGTGCAGGGACACATCGTCCACGGCCTTGACGCTGCCGAAGGACTTTTTAAGATGCACAGCGTTAATCACTCTGAGCCAGCCTCCTCTCCAGTTTCCGCGCAAAGTGCGAAATGGTCATCGTCATGACAAGGTACATGACCGTCGCGCACAGCAGGGGGATCATGTAGTTATAGTAGTTCGCGCCGAGCACCTGCGCGCCGTGCAGCAGCTCCACCGCGCCAATCGACGCGAGCAGGGACGAGTCCTTTATAAGCACGATGAACTCGTTTATGTACGGCGGAAGCACGCGCTTGAAGGCCTGCGGGAGAATAATCTCCTTCATCGTCTGCCAGTAGTTGAGGCCGATGGTCTTGGCGGCCTCCCACTGCCCCTTGTCGATGGACTGGATAGCCGAGCGGAACAGCTCCGAGGTATACGCGCCGGAGTTTATGCCGATGGCGATGGTTCCGACGACGAGCGGGTTGGGCGTAAAGACATAGTGGAACAGCGTCCTCGTGATGACCGGGCCGCAGAGATAGAGTATGAGTATCTGAAGCATCATCGGCGTGCCGCGGATGACTTCGACATAGACGTTTGCGATGACGCGCAGGATCTTGCTCTTGCTCATCTTTGCCATAGCGGCAAGCAGCGCGAGGATCGAGCCGCCGACCAGCGCCGCGACGGCGACCAGCAGCGAGTAGCCCGCGCCCTTGAGCATGAAGAGCAGGTTTTCCGCGGTGAGTATCCTTTGAAAAACATTCATTGTAATTATTCCTAACTAAACGGGCAAAAGGGGGCGGAGGCCCCCTTTGCGTATTTTCTTAGATTATCTGTCTGATAATATCAGCCGAACCATTTCACGACGAGGGCGCTGTAATCGTCGCTCGCGGTGAACTCGTCGATGATCTTGTTGACTTCCTCAATGAGCTTGGTGCTGTTGAGGTTTGCGACGGCCTTGATCTGCTCCTCAGAGAGGTTATCGGCAATGATCTGGAACTCGCCGGGGTTATTGTCGCTCACGCTCTGCGCAACGCACAGCTCGGTGATGCAGCCCTTCACAGCGCCGGAGCGGATAGCCTCGGTGATGATGGCGATCTCACCGGCCTGAGTGGTGAAGCCGTACTGATCCTTGAGGGATTCCGCAACGTCCATACCGGTCGTGCCGTTGCCCGCGCAGACAACGCCGTCCTTGAGGTCTTCCATGGTGTCAACACCGTACTTGGTGGAGGTGAAGCAGGCCTGTGCGGAGGTCATGTAGGTATTGGAGAAGAGGACGCTCTTTGCGCGCTCCTCGCTGTAGGAGAAGCAGGAGATGCCCATGTCGACCGTGCCGGCGGCGACGGCGGAGACGATGGTGTCAAAGGACATGGGGACGAGCTCGAGCTTCACACCGAGCTTGTCGGCGATGAGCTGGGCGATATCGGCGTCAAGGCCGACGACGTTGCCGTCAGCGTCGTAGCTCTCATAGGGGGGATAGTCGGTAGCGATGCCGACACGCAGGAGACCTGCAGTGCCGAGTTCATCTTCCCAGGTCTTTTCGGCGCTCTGGCTCGAACCGCAGGCGGCGAGAGAAAGCATCATAACGAGCGCAAGTATAAAAGCAACAAATTTCTTCATGTCTTTCCTCCGTTTTAATTTTTTGGACAGCATGCATTATAAACTTATATTACAATAGAAAATCCGTCAAAATCATATCGTCGGTGCCGCATATATTCGCAGCCGGGAACGTCCCCGCGCTCGATCGCGCTGAACGCCTCGGCCATCTCCGCGAGCGCCGCGCCCTCCATCACGGGGGAGTTGTGCGAGCACAGGAGAGTGTAGCTGCCGAACTCCGGCGCGAGCTTTTCGAGCGTCCTGCGGTAGACCTCCGCGCCGTGCTCCCCGGAAAGGTGCGCATAAAGCGGACCGGGGTACACCGTGTCGCCGGTGAAGAGCAGACGGTTCTCGTCGTCGGCAAGCATCATGCCGTCGTCGGAGTGCCCGGGTGCCGCGACCACGCGCAGCCGTCTGCCGCCGAGGTCAAAGACCTCGCCCTCCTTCGTGGGGATCACCTTATAGGGCTTCACGCGGAAGGTCTTGGGGTCGAACCACAGCGTACCGACAATGGAGAAGGCCGCGAGGGAGCGGTTCTCATCGTCCTCCGGGAGTGAAAAGCCCTCAGCCGCTGCGGCGACAGAGTCAGGCGTGCAGAGCTTATGCGCTCCGTCGAACTGCCACGCCCCACCGACATGGTCAAAGTGGCCGTGCGAGCAGACGAGCGTTATGGGCTTATCCGTGAGCGATTCTACCAGCGCCTTCATGTTCCCAATGCCCATACCGGAATCGAAAAGCACTGCGCCGGTCTCGCCCTCAATCAGGTAGCTTATCACTTCCTGAAAATGATGCGGCTCAAATATAGCTTTTACATTGGGCGCGATCTGCCACACGGTGAACCAGCGGCTTTCCGCGCCGATGACCGGGAATGCGGAAAAATCTGTTGCGTGTGCCATACCGGACCCTCCTTAAAAGAATACTTGAATGGCGTAATCATAAAGCCGCGGCGGGAAAAAGTCAACACATATATTCCAGAAAACACGAATATTTATTCATTTTGGCGTTCGCGCCAAATTTCCGTTAAGGACGGTCGATTCTTATGTATAATCTGCAAATGCGTATAGAAGTCCCCCGGCGCGGATACAAGAGCCGCACCGGGGGAGAGTATGACGATTAGAATTTTATGCGTTAGTATTTACTTTGCCGCGTTGTCACTTCACCGCATCGAGCAGAGCCTGAACGCGGTCGGTCTTTTCCCAGCTCACGCCGAGGTCCTCGCGCCCCATGTGGCCGTAGGCGGCGAGCTTGCGGTAGATAGGACGGCGCAGGTCAAGGTCGCGGATGATGGCGCTCGGGCGCAGGTCGAACACCTTCTGCACTGCCTCGGACAGGATAGCGTCGGAGACCGTGCCGGTGCCGAAGGTCTCAACGAGGACAGACACGGGAGCCGCCACGCCTATTGCGTAGGCAAGCTCTATCTGGCAGCGCTTTGCAAGCCCAGCCGCGACGACGTTCTTCGCCGCGTAGCGCGCGGCGTAGGCTGCGCTGCGGTCGACCTTTGTCGGGTCCTTGCCGGAGAAAGCGCCGCCGCCGTGGGGAGCGCTGCCGCCGTAGGTGTCGACGATGATCTTGCGCCCAGTGAGACCGGAGTCGCCCTGCGGCCCGCCGATGACAAAGCGGCCGGTGGGGTTGACGAGGTACTTGGTGTTCTCATCCAGCAGCTCCGCGGGGATCGTGGTCTTGATGACCTTTTCGATCATGTCGGCTCTGATCTGCTCGAGCGCGACGTCGGGGGAGTGCTGCGTGGAGATAACGACGGTGTCGACCCTGACGGGGCGGCGCTGCTCGTCGTACTCAACAGTGACCTGGGTCTTGCCGTCGGGTCTGAGATAGGTGAGTTCGCCGGATTTTCTGACAGCGGTGAGCTTCTTCGCAAGCTTGTGGGACAGGGAGATGGCCATCGGCATAAGCTCCGGGGTCTCGTCGCAGGCGTAGCCGAACATCATGCCCTGGTCGCCCGCGCCGTTTTGGAGCTCGTCATATTCGCCGTTCTTGTTCTCAAGGGACTTGTTAACGCCCATTGCGATGTCGCCGGACTGCTCGTCGATGTTCGTGATGATGCCGCAGGTGTCGCAGTCAAAGCCGTATTTTGCGCGGTCATAGCCGATCTCGCGGATGACCTCGCGCGCGATGCGCGGGATGTCGACATAGCACTCGGTGCTTATCTCGCCCATGATGTGGACAAGGCCGGTGGAGACGGTGGTCTCGCAGGCGACGCGCCCCTGCGGGTCCTTATCAAGGATGGCGTCGAGCACGGCGTCGGATATCTGGTCGCATATCTTATCGGGATGCCCCTCGGTCACGGACTCGGATGTGAAAAAGTAATGGCTCATTTATATTTCCTCCTTTGTATTTTTACAGAACTTTAGGTCAAGAG
>CAKTIH010000046.1 GCA_934565615.1 uncultured Oscillospiraceae bacterium
TAAGCCGCTCGCGTTCGACCTCGCCGATCTGGTGGGGCTCTATGTTCAGGAGGTGAGTTAATGGGAATCATCGACAATGCCGTGACCCGCGCGCTTGAGATCGCGGCGGACAACAGCCACGGCTACGATCAGTCGCAGCGCTGGGGGCCTGACTACGATTGCAGCAGCCTTGTAATAGATTGCTTCAAGAGAGCGGGAGTACCGCTTACGTGCACTTTTACGGGAAACATGAACGCAGACATGCTGAGGCATGGTTTTGAGGACGTGACCGGCAGCGTCGATCTCACGACCGGCGCAGGGCTTGAGCGCGGCGATGTGCTCTTGAACCATGTCCATCACACCGCCCTGTATATCGGCGGCGGGCAGCTCGTGCAGGCGAGCATCAACGAGTATGGCACTACGACCGGAGGGCAGACCGGCGACCAGACCGGGCGCGAGATATACATGCGCGGATACTATAACTACCCTTGGGACTGCGTGCTGCGGTATACCGGGGCAGAACCGGACACGGTACCGGCACCGGTGAAACCTACACGCTATGTCACAGTCGAGCTGCCTATGCTGGAGGACGGCCAGACCGGCGTAGTCGTCGCTATGCTCCAGGCGGCGTTGAAGTATCTTGGGTATGATCCCAAGTGGATCGACGGAGAGTTCGGAACCAGGACGCGCAACATGCTCATGGCCTATCAGGCAGAGCACGGCCTTGAAGCTGACGGCATCTGCGGTGCGGCGACCTACAAAAGCATAGTGGGGAGGTGAGCGGGAATGAAGAAGATCATTTAACTTGCTGGCAACTTGCCAATGAATAAATATGCTAAGAGGTAAGGCACATGGACGAAGCAGTTAAACTCGCAGAGATTGAGCAGTGGTGCAAGAGCAACACGCATCGCATTGACGATCTCGAAGTCCGACAGGACAATCTGGACAAACTCGCGACTACCATGTCGGTCATGGCTAATGAGCAGGAGCACATCAAGACCGATGTTGTGGAGATCAAGAGCAACGTAAAAAAGCTCATGGACAAGCCCGCTAAGTATTGGGATACAGTCGTAGGACTCATTATCTCAGGCGTAGCGGGGTACGTCCTGGGTATGTTTCTGAAATAAGAAAGGAGTACAAACATGGAAATGATAGGCATAGCAAGCGTGGCGGCAATCACCGTCATAGCGTATCTCATCGGCGAGGGTATCAAGGTAACCGGCCTTGACAACAAGTGGATTCCGGTCATCTGCGGTATCTGCGGCGGCGCACTGGGTGTCGTGGGCATGAAGATCATGCCGGACTTCCCGGCGACGGACTACATAACCGCCGTTGCCGTCGGCATCGTATCCGGCCTCGCTGCGACAGGTGCTAACCAGATCGTTAAACAGCTGGGCAAAGACGAATAATTATTAACACGCGCCGCGTGCAGTCGAAGGCTTGCGTGCCTACGCGGGGTATTGATGTAGGCTGCACCCGGCGCAAAGCAGAAAAATCCTTGTAAACCGATAGAGAGGTATTGACGTGACTGCAACCGTCAAAGAATTTTGCCGGATAAACGGCATTGATGAAAAATCAGAAAATCTTACAGAGCTGCTTTTCGCCGCTCTGACTGGCGGTGATACCGATAGACGCGTTATCCGATCTAACGACCCCCGGCAAGAAAACGAAACTGCAATTCCCGACGGCGCTCCGTGAAAAATTCATAGCCGAGTGCGGCTTCACGCTCGAAGAGAAGACGATCCTGAACATGAGAGCTGACGGTTTATCACTGCTGGAAATCGCCGACAAGCAGAACTGCAGCGTGGAGACGATAAACCGGCGAATCCGGAGCATTAAGAACAAAATAGCGGAAACAGTATAGAGCGGCGCGCTATGCGCCGCTCTTTCATATATCCCGAGACAGATTACTGACAGATTCCCGGCAGGTAACGGACATGTTACCTGCCTTTTTTTATCTTAGAATTTAAGCAGAAAAAGGTGATGCGCATGTATGTACATTTTAACCCTAACCCAGCGGGACACTCGGTTGGTGATTGCGTGATCCGGGCGTTGTGCAAAGCCACGGGGGAAAGCTGGGACAAGACCTTTGTTGAGCTGGCCGTGACAGGCTTCGAGCTGTCGGATATGCCGAGCGCAAACGCTGTGTGGGGCGCTTATCTCCACAGGAAAGGCTACACGCGCACAGCACTGCCTGATAAATGCCCGGAGTGTTACACAGTGAAGCTCTTTGCGGAGGAACATCCGCACGGCACATATATCCTTGCCCTGAGTGGGCATGTCGTCGCGGTGCAGGACGGCAACTATTTTGATGCGTGGGATTCAGGCGATGAAATCCCGTTGTATGTATGGAAGGAGCAGAAATCATGAACTATTCTCAACCGTTCCCGGCATATCAGCCACAGCAGTTCTACCCGGCTTACAATCCGCCGATGATGGACAATCTCGCTCAGATGCGCGCCCAGCAGTACGCTCCGCAACCCCAGCAGCCGACGCCCACGCCCACCCCCGCGGCCACACAGCAGGGCGGCGTGAACTGGGTGCAGGGCGAGGCGGGTATGAAGGCATTCCTGGTCGCTGCCGGTAATAGCGTTCTACTCTTCGATAGCGAAAATCCGACGTTCTGCATTAAGAGCGCAGATCAGAGCGGGATGCCGCTGCCGCTGCGCATCTTTGATTACACAGAGCGCACACAGCCGCCACAGACGCCCGTAGCGGCGTCGCAGCCGCAGAACGTTGAATACGTACCCCGGGCGGAGTTTGATGCGCTGGTGGCGCAGGTAGCGGCGCTGACGGCCAAGAAACCGCGCAAGACGCAGAGCGAGGAGGTAACGACGAATGAGTAATTCAATTTTTCAGGCGCTCGGTGGAGCGCGACAGCCTACTCCGCAGATGCCCGGCATGGCCGGACAGTTCCAGAACATGATGCAGCGGTTTCAGCAGTTCCGGTCAACCTTTCAGGGCGACCCAAAGCAGGAAGTTGAGAAACTCCTGCAGAGCGGGAGAATATCCCAGCAACAGCTCAATCAGGTTCAGGGGCTTGCGCAGCAATTCATGCAGTTCCTTAAGTGATCTTATCGTGGCCACGATGTAGATAAATTCAAAAAATCCGAAAGGAGAAAACACAAAATGAGTCTTTCCGATAACGTTCCCTTTACCATGCCGGTGACTCCTGCCAATGCGAACGGCGACGGCTTCGGCTGGGGCGGTGGTCTTTTCTGGATCGTCATCCTGTTTTTCCTCGCAGCGTTCGGCTGGGGTGGAAACGGCTGGGGCGGCAACAACGGCGGCGTAATGGACGGCTACGTCCTCACGTCTGACTTTGCGAACATAGAGCGCAAGCTCGACAGCGTCAACAACGGCATCTGCGACGGCTTCTATGCGATGAACACCGGCATGCTCAACGGCTTTGCCGGGGTCACGCAGGCGGTCACGAGCGGATTCTCGGCGGCGGAAGTCGCGAGATGCAATTCTCAGATGGCCTTCATGCAGCAGTTCTTTGCACTGCAGCAGTCGCTCTCTGATTGCTGCTGCCAGAACCGCGAGGCGATAGCACAGGTCCGCTACGACATGGCCACTCAGGCCTGCGACACGCGCAACACCGTGCAGAACGTCACCCGCGACATCATCGACAACCAGAACGCCAACAGCAGGGCTATCCTGGACTATCTCCAGAGCAGCAAGATGAGGGATCTGGAAGCCGAGAACGCCAGTCTGAAGCTGGCCGCATCTCAGGCTGCACAGAACAGCTACCTTGTCAACACGCTTCGCCCGCCCGCATCCCCCGCGTACATTGTGCAGAATCCCTACTGCTGCAATCAGCAGTACACGGGCTGCGGATATGGCTGCGGTGCCGCCTGACAATCGTACACCGATCAACTTGTCGGAATAATCGACATGTTCAGCCCCAAGAGCTGATATCAACACAAACGGCGGGGCTTAATGCCTCGCCGTGCTTTTTGAAAGGATGAATAGAAAATGGCTGAATACACAAATGCAAACACTATGACCGTCGCAGCGGGGCAGAATGTCCCGTTTACCGAGGAGACGGTATCCGGTAACCCCTGCATTGTCCATCGCGAGGGAGCGGGCATTATCACGCTCCGCGGTCTGACGAACCAGTGCCGCGCACGGTTCAAGGTTTCGTTCGGCGCGAATATCGCCCTGCCGACCGGCGGCACCGTCGGCGCGATCTCGGCGGCGATAGCCATCAATGGAGAGCCGCTGAACAGCGCCACGGGCATTGTAACGCCCGCTGCGACAGATCAGTATGGCAATATCTACGTTGCCGCAAACATCGACGTCCCGCGCGGCTGCTGCCTCAGCGTAGCTGTGGAGAACACCAGCGGGCAGGCTATCAATTTTGCGAACGCCAACCTCATTGTTGAGCGTGTCGCATGAAAGGAGTAAATCATGAGCACAAGAGCACTTGAAGATATTTGCGAGAAGCTCTGCCGTGAGCTTGATGAAATCGCAAAGAAACCCGAGCTCGGAGCGGGTGATCTGGATATCGTCCATAAGCTGACCGACACCATGAAGAACATCTACAAGATAGAGATGTACGAAGAGGACGGAGGCTATAGCCGCGCGGGCGAATGGGAAGCGGATATGCGCGGCCGTTACGGACGCGGCAGCAGCTACGCCCATCGTGGGCAGCACTATGTGCGTGGCCACTACAGCCGCACTGACGCTCGCGAGCGCATGCGTTCGCAGATGGAGGATATGATGCGGGACGCCGACGATGATCGCACTCGCGAGGCTATCCGCCGCTGCATGAACGAGCTCGACAGCTGACGGGAGGGAGACCTTATGCTCGACAAGCAGGAGATTCGCAAGGAGATAGCCCGCCTCGAGTATGAGGAATCGAGCTACCCGAACTATGCCAAGCTCGCCGACCTGTACATAATCAGCGCTGAGATGGAGAAATCCAACGAAAGAATAGAGCCGCGCTATGAGCGGCTCTATTCGAGGGCAGCTGCCCCGGCTGAAATGCACATGCCGCAGAACGCGGTCAACATAGATGCTGCGGACAGCGATTTCTTAAAAGCTGTGAGCGGGAAAGATGCGGGCGCGGCGTGGGAAATCATGGATGAACTCATGGAAAGCCTGCAGGTGATGCAGCCCCGCACCTATAGCGCGGTCATGCGGCGTCTCCGGGAACTGTAAAATTTGTAGGCTACGATGTAGGCTACGCATTGAAACGTGCCGAGCCGCGTTGTAATTTTTTAGCACTTTCACAGGAAACTGGAAGCCCAAAAACAAAATGAAAACAACAAAAAAGATACCGAAAATCGCCATTTTTAACGATTTTCGGTATCTTTGGCGCAGAAGGAGGGATTTGAACCCTCGCGTGCTTTTTAGACACCTACTCCCTTAGCAGGGGAGCCCCTTCGGCCTCTTGGGTACTTCTGCATGCCGATGCTGCTTGAGTATGATAGCCCACGGCGGGGCTAATGTCAATAGCTAATCGGGCAAAATGCGCCGGGAAGCTCGGGTTATATCCTCAGTTATCGGACGCAGCGCAGAGCTGATGCGTCAGCTCCGTAAGCTCACGGTCGAGCGCAGAGTAGAACCGGGAGATGTGCAGCCCGTCAACAAGCGCGTGGTTGCACAGCACCGCGAGCGGAAGCAGTGTGCTTCCGTTGCTCTCAAAGTATCTGCCCCAGTTTATGCGCGGGTTCGAGTCGGCAGGGGAGGGTGTCGGCTGTATGACGGAGGTGAAGCTCAGCCACGGGATGCTCGAAAAGAACAGCAGGGAATCTGCATCCTCGCCGTCCTCAATGGAGGAGGCTGCCTTCGCGCGCTCCCACGCCTCCGCGGCGCGCGGCAGATACTCGTCAAACGGCATGCGGCAGTCGAGCGTGCAGTAGCAGTAGGTCTCATCCGGCAGGGCGACGGTATGCGAGCCGTGGCACCAGTCGTATTCGATGATGCCGTCCCCGTGTATGCGCCGCCGGAACTCCGGTACGCTGTTTGCCGCGCGGGTCACACAGTAGGCCAGCGCCAGATAAAACGGCAGCCCGAGCCGCTTCTGTAGGGCGAGGAACTCCGTTATATCGACATTGACTGTGAAGCCGACATACGGGTAGGCAAGGCTCTTGAAGTATTCAAAGTGCGCGCGGCGGGGGAAGCTGTCCATGTCTATCGTTTTATAATTCATGTTATTTCACTTTCCTACGCAGAAGCGTTCAAATATCCTGTTCGTCACATCCTCACGGACGCTGCGGCCGGTGAGTTCGCCTATGGCGGACATCGCCTCCTCCGTCTCGGTCAGGACAATGTCGGGTGTGCAGCCATCGTTAATGGCGGCAAAGGCGGCGTCCATGCTCTCAAGCGCTCTGGATATCGCCTCGGCCTGACGCGCGTTCGTGAGTATCTCGCCCGCGGGCACCTGCGGCAGCGGGAAGAGCGCCTTTATGGCGGCTTCCAGCTCGTCGAGCCCCTGACCGGTGACTGAACTCACCGTGACGCAGGGGAGCGATGTCTCAGGTGGCGGGCAGACGTGGCCGAGGTCGGCCTTCGAGAGCACGACCAGACCTTTCCTCGCGCGCTCCGCAGCGCGGATGATCTCCATATCCTCATCTGTAACATCCCCGCCGCCGTCCACGACGGCTATCACAAGCTCCGCACGCTCCATGGCCTCGCGGCTGCGGTGTACGCCGAGCCGCTCGACGGCGTCCTCACTGTCGCGGATGCCGGCGGTGTCGCACAGGCGCAGCGTCAGCGAGCCGAGACGCAGCTTTTCTTCGATGGTGTCGCGCGTTGTGCCGGGGATGTCGGTGACAATAGCGCGCTCATAGCCCAGCAGGGCGTTGAGCAGTGAGCTTTTCCCTGCGTTCGGCCGCCCGACTATGGCAGCCGGGATGCCCGAGACCATGAGCTTGCCGCGGTCAAAGCTTCCCAGCAGCGCGCGCAGCGAGTCCGCGGCGGAGCTGAGCTGCTGCTTATAGTTTTCAAGACGGAAGTCCTCAATGTCCTCGTCAGGATAGTCCAGCACCGCGTGATAATGCGAGCTTATATCGGTGAGAGTTGAGTATATGTTATCAGCCTTCACGGCGACCGCGCCCGAAAGCTGGGCTGCGGCGTTCTTCGCACACTCGATGCTCTCAGCATCGATGATGTCTGCAACGGCCTCGGCGGAGCTGAGCTCCATGCGACCGTTGAGGAAGGCACGCTTTGTGAACTCGCCCGGCAGAGCCTGACGCGCCCCGGCGTGGAACAGCTCCTCCAGCGCGGCGCGCAGCACCGTGGGCGAGCCGTGGCACTGGAGCTCTGCCGTGTCCTCACCTGTGTAGCTGTGCGGGGCGTGGCTGACGGTACACAGGCAGAGGTCGAGCAGGTCTCCGCTGAGGTCGGTCAGTCTGCCGTAGACGAGTTTTCTGTCCTCGTATTCAGACATAAGCTTGCCGGAAGCCGGGCGGAAGAGCCGGTCAACGATCGGCAGTGCCTCTGGGCCGGATATGCGTATTATGCCTATGGCCGCGACCTGTGCGCCGGTCGCGATCGCAGCGATAGTGTCAGCCATTCTGATCCTCCTTATCCATTGCGTCAACGACCGCGAGCAGCTCGAGCGGCGCGCCGATCACGGCGGCGGGAGCTTTTGCCATGCCGAAGCCGTAGGCCGCATGCACGAACGGGCAGCCGACAAGCGCAGCGCTCTCCTCATCGGAGGCGGTATCGCCGACGTATATGTACCGCTTCAGGCCGTTGCGGCGCGCGATAAGGGCGATGTTGTCCGCTTTCTTCATGCCGGTCACGCCCTCGCACTCGAAGTCCTTTATATATCCGCCAAGGCCGGTGCAGCCGAGAAAGCACTGGATATAGCCATCGATACAGTTGCTGACGATGTACAGCCCGCAGCGCCCGGAGAGCCTGCGCAGCAGCTCCTCAAGACCGGGATAGGGCTTGCCGCCGCCGTGCGCGGCAATGTAGGCGTTCTCCTCATGGATGCAGTCGGCGCATACCTCAAGGGCGCACTCACCGTATTCGGAGAAGAGCCTTTCGGCTATCTGCGCGACGGTCATCCCCATAATGGAGCGCACCTCCGCCTCGGTCGGGACACGCTGCGCGCCGTACTTTGTGCGCAGAGTATGCCCCCAGCTCTCGGCGACGATGCGGCAGGAGTCCCACAGTGTGCCGTCAAGATCGAAAATTATTCCGTCTATGTTCATGGCTGTTCCTCTCTCCCGGCGCAGCCCGGGGAGTTATCGGTTCAAAAAAGGCATTGACTCCGTCAATGCCTTTTTTGTTCATAATGTTATAATGCTTACTGCTTCTCGGCTCTGGCGGCCTTGGCGGCGTTCTCGTCTCTGCGCTCAGAGACAAAATAGCTCAGGGACAGCAGACTGTCGGAGAAGTGGATGTTCTCAACGATGGTGCTGCTGTTCGGCTCGGTGAGCTCGAGATTGGTGAAGTTCCAGATGGCGTCGATGCCGTTGTCGGTAAGGCGCTTGGTGACAGCGATGGCGGCCTCCTTGGGAACGGTGAGAACGGCAACGTCAACATGGTTCGCGGCGAGGTAGTCCTCAAGCTCGTCCATCGCGTGGATGGGGACGCCGTTAAAGGAGGTGCCGATTATTTCGGGCTTGATATCGAAAGCGGCGGCCAGATTAAAGCCCCATTCCGCAAAGCAGAAGTTATCCATCAGGGCATGGCCGATGTTGCCGACGCCGACGAGGATGGCGGTGAAGCCTCTGTCCATACCGAGAATAGACGCGATCTGCGCACGCAGCGCGGGGACATTATATCCGTAACCCTGCTGGCCGAATTCGCCGAAGCAGCTGAAATCCTGACGGATCTGTGACGGGGTCAGCCCAAGCTGATGACCAAGCTCGAAGGATGAGATACGGCTGATGCCGTTTTCGGTAAGCTCATCCAGCTTGCGGAGGTAGCGGGGCAGACGCCGAATAACATTATTTGAAACCTTAAGTCTCTTCACGTGATCTTCTCCTTACTGATGCCTGAAGATTTTACACAATCTTAGCTCATTATATATGTCTTGATTCTAACACACGAAAAGCACAATATCAAGTGAAAAACTATCCAAAAAGTATACTTTGTTGAAAATAAAAGACGGACACGGTGCACTGTTTAAGCGCACCGTGTCCGTAATTTTCGATTTGCCGTGTCACTGCACGGGACGCGGGGGCTCCTGCGCTGCGGGAGAGACCTCCGGCGACGGGGACGCTTCGGGGAGAATGAAGGGCTTTATAAAGTCCTCAAACTCCTTGACGCTGCACTCGGCACGGAAGACCAGCTTGCCGCCGTCATCGGAGAAGACCATCCAATAGATGTCCTCGCCGAAGATACAGACAGACATGAAGTCCTCTTCCTCTTCTTTCTCCTCATCCCTGCACTGCGGGAACAGGATCTCATATAAATAATCGGGATCCTGCGCAGGGAGCGCTTCTTCCGCTACGGCAGCGGAGGGAGCGGGGCTGGGCAGAGCGGATTCTGCCGGCTTCTCGGGCTTTGCGGACTCTGCGGGCTTTGCGGATTCACACAGCGCGGGACTTGCGTCAGCCCCCTCAAGAACACGCATAAGCTCACCGCGCTTGGCGGCGGTCTTTATCTCGGCAAAGATGACCTTACCGCCGTCAGCCGCGGCTGCCGCTTCGGGTTCATCCATCGACTGAACAGCGACACCGTTATCCTCCGCAGGAGCGGAGCTGACGGAAGCGTCCTCAGCCGGGACGTCGATGACAGCGGGCGCGTTCTTCAGGAAGAAGGATCTGAATCTGCCGACGGGCTCTTCGGTCTCCTCAGGTTCTTCGGACACTGCTGCGGGAGCGGCGCTCTCCTCCGGGACGGACTGAGATGCTGCTTCCGGTGCAGCCGTAGGGACCGGCGTGGGAGCCGGTGTCGGCACGGCGCGGGGCTTCTCGGTCTCCACTGCGGGCGGAGCCTGAGTGGGGACTGGGGTGGAAACAGGTGCCGCCACGGGAGCATCGCCCGGCGCGGCAGGCGCGGGACGGTTTTCGGAATTGTCGGCGACGGAACCGCCGCTGTATTTATCCTCATCAGCACCGGCGCTCTGAGTCTCGGGAGAGACAGCGGGCGCGGCGGTCACATCGGGGGCCTGAGCCTTAGGCGCAGAACCGGCTGCCTTCGGCGGTATCGCCGGGGTGGGCTGCGGCGTCGCGGCGGCGGTGGCCGCGGGTTCAGCGACGGCTGCGGCTTCGCTCTCGCTCATGGCGGAGGTATCGTTCATCTTTTCGGGCAGCATGCCCTTGGCCGCGAAGATCACAACAGCGGCACAGGCCGCGGCGGCGACAACGTTTCTGAAGGGCTTCGGTATCGCGAAGCGCCGTCTCTCGCTAATGTTCCGCTGCTTTATAGCGCTGCGGCGGATATCCGCCATAATATTTTCATGCAGACCCTCGGGGAGAGGCTCCGTGTCCTGCCCGATGATCTCGGACAGATTTGAGAAAACTGCGTACATGGCGTTGCACTGAGAGCAATGCTCCATGTGCGCGGAAAGGGCAGCGCGTTCTGATTTTGCCAGCTCCTCATCAGCCATCCTGCTGATGAGCTCCTGGTATCGTTCGCACTCTGTCATTGACTCTCACCGCCTTTCATTTTCCCAGACGATGAAAAATCAGAAATGTTCCCGTCGTCGATCAAAAAAGTGCAAAGTCTTTTTCTGGCTCTGAATATTCTGGATTTGACTGTGCCGACCTCAAGGCTGAGCGCCTGAGCTATCTCGTCATAGCTCAGCCCCTGTATCTCCCGCAGCAGCAGTATCTGCCGGTAATCCGGCGGGAGCGAATCGAGCCCGCGGCGCACACTGTCACGCGTGAGCTTCCGGTCGAGCAGCAGCTCGGGCGACTGGCTCTCGTCGGCCACGTCGAGCTGCGCATCCTCGCCGTCGTCATCCTCGACGGACAGCGAGACGGTCGGCCGGCGGTTTTTGCTGCGCAGGAAATCAAGGCAGACGTTTGAAACGATCCTGTACAGCCAGACGGAGAACTTACTGTCACCGCGGAAGGACTGCAGGGAATTGTAGGCCTTGATGAAGGCCTCCTGGGTCATGTCGGCCGCGTCCTCACTGTTGCCCGTCATGCGCAGGGCTATGTTGTATACGTTTTTTTCATATTCAAGTACGAGCGTTTCAAAGGCGTTGGCGTCCCCGCCGAGCACCTTGCGTACTATGGCCGCTTCCTGTTCCCGTGTCAAGCTGTCACCTCCCCGGTGTCAGGTCAGATCATGTTTTATCCCTATCGCGATCTTTTTTATATCTTCCAGAGTATCGACATGTACGAGCTGCTGCTTATAGTAGCCCGAATGTGCCACGCCGTGCAGGTACCACGGCAGCTGGTGGCGCGCCTCCATGCAGGCGTTGCGCTCACCGGCGACGGCGGCAAGCTCCTCAATCTGCGCGACCGCCATGTCTATCCGCTCGCTGAGGGGCGGCAGCGGCGGGATGTCCTCACCGTCTATCGCGGCCTGTCCCTGCCGGAACAGCCATGGATTGCCGAAGCTGCCGCGGCCTATCATCGCAAGAGCGCCGCCGGTGTAGCGCAGGATATGCGCCGCGTCCTCGGGCGCGAAGATATCGCCGTTTGCGATAACCGGAATGCTCACGGCTTTGCGCACCTCGCGTATAATGTCCCAATCCGCGCGCCCGGCGTACATCTGCGCGCGCGTCCTGCCGTGTACGGCGACAGCCGCGGCTCCGCTGCCTTCACACATGCGCGCAAAGTCCACGGCGTTGACGCTGCCGTTGTCCCAGCCCTTGCGGAACTTCACCGTGACGGGGCAGCCCGCACTCTTTACGACGCTCTTGATTATTTCCTCTGCAAGCTCCGGTGTGCGCATGAGCGCGGAGCCGTCGCCTGATTTGACGACCTTGCCGACCGGGCAGCCCATGTTGATATCGATGATATCCGCCCCGGATATTTCGCGCGCCATGACCGCGGCCTCGGCCATAACCTCCGGTTCATGGCCGAATATCTGCGCGGCGCAGGGGTGCTCATCCTCCGGAATATAGAGCAGTGATTTTGTTTTTTCGTCCTTATATACCAGCGCCTTGGCGCTGACCATCTCGGTAGTCGTGAGCGCTGCGCCGAGAGCGCGGCAGACGCGGCGGAAGGCAAAGTCCGTCACTCCCGCCATAGGCGCGAGAGTCAGGTTCCCGCGCAGCTCGATATCGCCTATCTTCACCATGACATGTCAAGCCCTACCGGGCAGTGATCCGAGCCGGTGATCTCAGGCAGAATATATGCGTCCTTTATGTTATCGCGCAGCCGGTCGGACACGACGAAGTAGTCGATGCGCCAGCCGACGTTGCGCTCCCTTGCTGCGGCGCGGTAGCTCCACCATGAGTAAGCGTCGCGCCGGTCGGGGTAGAGGTAGCGGAAGCTGTCGGTAAAGCCCGCGTCTAAAAGCTCTGTGAACTTCGCACGCTCCTCATCCGAGAAGCCGGGATTGCCGACGTTTGCCTTGGCGTTTTTGAGGTCTATCTCCTCATGCGCGACGTTCATGTCTCCGCAGACGATGACGGGCTTCGTTTTGTCAAGACCGCAGAGGTATTCCCTGAAAGCGTCCTCCCAGCTCATGCGGTAATCAAGGCGCTTGAGCCCATCCTGCGCGTTCGGCGTATAGACGCAGACAAGGTAAAATTCCTCATATTCGAGCGTTATCGTGCGCCCCTCGGTGCCGTGCTCCTCAATGCCGATGTTATATGAGACGGAGAGGGGAGTATGCTTCGTGAATATAGCCGTGCCGGAGTAGCCCTTTTTCTCGGCGTAGCACCAGTAGCTCTCATAGCCGGGAAAGTCAATATCGATCTGGCCCTCCTGAAGCTTCGTCTCCTGAATGCAGAAGAAGTCCGCGTTCAGGCTCAGGAAGATATCGTCAAAGCCCTTTTTCCGGACTGCGCGCAGTCCGTTTACGTTCCATGAAATAAACCTCATTCATGCTTCTCCCCGGCGTTTGAGTTCATGCTGTCCTCATAGCCGTGCGCATCGGTCAGCGCTGCCTTGTACATGCGCGGCGCAGGACCCGCGGCCATGCCCTTTGTCGCTTCCGTTTTTGCCGCGACGACACGGTTTATCGGGAAGCCCTGCGCATGGAACTTCGCCTCGTAATCGGTCATGACACCGACGGGACCGTTCGCGTGCAGGTCACTGGTCTTTTCCGAGAGCGCCCAGCCCTCGTTTTCAAACTGCTCGAGAGACCAATTGAAGAGCGGGGTATTGTCGGTCTTAAAATGTATCTCGCCGCCGAGCGGGAGCACATCCGCGTAGAGACGCAGAAAGCCCGGGAAGGTCAGGCGGTGCTTTGCGTCGCGGCTCTTCGGCCACGGGTCGCAGAAATTTATGTATATGCGCGCGGCCTCGCCGGGGGCGAACATCTCGGCGAGCTTGATAGCGTCGCCGTCGATGAAGCGGACATTCTTTATGCCGCGCTCACGCACGCGCTCCATCGCGAGTATCATTGCGTCGGGCACCTTTTCCATTGCTATATATAATGTATCGGGCATGAGCTCCGCGGTGTCCGCCGTGAAGCGGCCCTTGCCGCAGCCGAGCTCAAGATAGAGCCTGTCATAGCCGGGGAAGCTCTCCAGCCATTTACCGCGCAGCGCGGCGGGATCGTCTATAAGATATTCTGCGCACTTTTCCATACGCGGGCCGAGATTCGACCGCTTTCTCATCCTCAAAAGAATCACACTCCTGTTCAAAAGAATACCACAACGGAAATAAAACATCAATCTATAAAAGCTGAAGTTGGCTTAAGAATTTTTGAATAAAGCAAAAACCGTCACTCGGACAAGTGACGGTTTTTAACGTTGCTATAAACTATTCTTTCCAGAGCTAACCGCTTGCCGCAGCTTACAACATCACGAGCGCCGAGATACCCGCGGCAATCAGCAGGCACACCGTGCCGAGGATGAACTCCTTCGGCGTATGGCGCTTCGTCTCGACCGAGGCCCAGAATATCAGCGCGTAGGCAGCCGCGCAGCCGGGGATCCACTTTGCACCGAAAAAGACGCACAGCAGCAGGCCCGGACCGGAAACGCTGCATGAGTGTCCGCTGGAGCGGATGTGCAGCAGGCGGTTAAACACGATGAGCATGATGACCGACATGAAATAGGTCATGCACACAAAGCGGAACTCGCTGCTGTTGGGCAGGATAAGACTCCACACGAGCAGCAGTCCGTAGGACAGCAGCGAAATGTACATCGCAATGACACGCTGCTTCTCGCGCCCGGTGTGCAGCGCGGCGGATATAGGGTAGGCCAGTACCGGGCCGACGCTCAACCCGAGCAGACAGGCGATGAGCTGATCTTTCCAGACTATTGCACCGACAGGGTTAAAATAAAGTATGAGAGCAAAGGCTGCCGCGGCGAAGGGCGGCGCTGAGATAACACGGATTGCCTTTGCGAGCTTCTGACGAAATTGCATGTCCTCACCTCGGGAAGATTATAAGCCGTAGGGCAGGTAGAGGCAAGCTATGCCGCGCTCTCGCCGACTATACTTATAGCACTATACTCACGATAGAGCAGTAGAGTCGACTCTACACGGACAAACTCCCTGCCGGTGTCTAATATTTTTTGAAAAATTTCAAAAAAGACTATTGACAAAACTGTATTAACGTGTTATTGTCTTAATCGCTTAATACAGCAACACAAGGAGGCAAGACATGGAATGGCATTTTGACGACAATATGCCGATATACACTCAGCTTGTGTATCAGATAAAGTTCGCGATCGTTTCCGGGGAGCTGTTCCCGGGCGAGAGGATGGCAGGCGTGAGGGATCTGGCTGCGGACGCCGGGGTCAACCCGAACACGATGCAGCGCGCCCTGCAGCAGCTTGAGCGCGAGGGGCTCGTGTTCACGCAGCGCAGCAGCGGCCGCTTCATCACAGAGGATACCGCCGTCATCGGCGAGGCCAAGCGCACGCTTGCGCGGCAGCATATCGAACAGTTCATGGCGTCAATGAAAAAACTGGGCTATACCAGGGAAGAGATCATAGCGCTGCTTGAGAGCGGCGAAGAGGAGGACAAAAATGGAAGCATGCTTTGAATGCAGAGGACTGAGCAAGCGCTTCGGCAATGTTCAGGCGCTTGACGAGGTCAACATTTCTATCATGCCGGGGCGCGTTGTGGGTCTGCTCGGCCCGAACGGCAGCGGCAAAACAACGCTTATCAAGCTGGCAAACGGCCTGCTGACACCGGACTCTGGCGAGATCGACGTCTGCGGCTATAAGC
>CAKTIH010000047.1 GCA_934565615.1 uncultured Oscillospiraceae bacterium
TGCTTGCGGTGCTCCTGCTGCTGTTTTTGCTGCCGAAGCGCGCGTACGCTGAGGAGCTTGTCGACAGAGCTGCCGAGGAGGCGGGGGCATATTCGCTTGAGGAGCAGCTCACTGACGAGGAAAAAGAGATATCCGGCAAGCTCAGCTTCGACGGGAGCTATGACGCCGGGGGCGCTATCGCAAGGATATGGAAAAGCTTTTTGAATAAGGTCGTATCGGAACTTAGGGACAACCTCAGCTTCGGCACAACGCTCATCACGATAGCACTGCTGTGCGCTCTCGGTGGCTCGCTGTGCAGCAGCAAGGGGATAAGCGAATATATAGAGATCGCCGGCTGCTGCGGTGCGGCCACGATAATGCTCAAGGGCGTTGACGGCATAGTGTCGCAGACGGTGGAATCGATGTTCCGACTGTCGGATTACTCGAAGGCGGCGCTGCCGGTCATATTCACGGCAGCGGCAGCCGGGGGAGCATTGACGTCGGCGGGGGCAAAATTCGCTGCGGTAAGTCTCGCGCTGGACGTGCTTATGAGCATCGCACAGAAGCTGGTGGTCCCGCTTGTATACGCGTATCTTGCGGTGACGGTCGCAAACGGAGTGTTCCCGAATTCTCTGATGGCCGCGGCGGCACGATTTACAAAGTGGGCCGCGACGATAATAATGACAGGGATGACGATAAGCTTCACGGCATACATAAGCATGACAGGCGTTATCACTTCAAGCACTGATGCCGCTGCGGTAAAGACAGTGCGCACGGTCATATCGACTGTGCTGCCGGTCGTCGGCGGGATGATATCCGACGCTTCAGGTGCGGTGCTCGCTGCGGCGGGAGTGATAAGAAGCTGCGCGGGAGCGTTCGGGCTTATCACCGTCTGTGTCCTGTGCGCAGGGCCGTTTGCGGTACTGTCCGTAAAGATGCTTATTCTGAAGGCGGCTGCCGCGGTGACCGACTCCATGCAGAGCCCTCGCTTGTCCGCGCTGTTCTCGGGAGTGGGCAGCGCTATGGGACTGCTGTTGGGGCTGCTCGGCTGCTGCGGGATAATGCTATTCATATCGATGATGGCGGGAGTGAAGGCGGTGACGGGATGATACAGGAGAGCATACGTCAGCTATGTGCCGTGTCCATATTCTGCGGCGCGGCGATAAATATTACACCAGAGGGCGGTGTGCGGCGCATCATGCAGCTGCTGTGTACAGCGGCGCTGACCATGGCGATACTAAGCCCGATAAAGGAAATAGACTTTGATATATACGCGCTTGAGACAGCCCGGCTGCGCGAAGCGGAGGCGGCAATAAACGAAAGCGCGGAAAGAATAGATGACAGGCTCAACAGAGCAGTCATAGAAGAGCAGTGCGAGGAATATATATTGGACAAAGCGGAAGAGCTTGGGGCGAATGTTTCCGGGGTGAAGGTCCAGGCGCAGTGGAACCTTGACGGATTGTGGGTGCCGTACTCTGCGGAGATAGACGCGCCGGATATCGGCAGCGCCAAAGCCGCGCTTGAAGACGTGATTCAGAACGAGCTCGGTATTCCGGCTGAAAGGCAGATGTGGATGTGATGACGGATAAGCTTAAAAGCAAGGCAGAGCTGCTTGGGCGGTTTCGCTATCCGTTCATGATCCTTATCGCCGGGGTGCTGCTTCTGCTGCTCCCAAGCGGCAGCTCTCAGAAAAACGCGGAGATCGACAGCAGCGGACTTTTAGCACAGGTGCTCTCATGCAGCGAGGGCGTGGGCAATGCGCGCGTGCTTATTTCGGACAGCGGCGTGGTCGTTGTCTGCGAGGGCGCGGCGAACCCGAAGGTCAGACTGGATATTATCCGCGCGGTTGAATCATATACTGGCTACAGTTCGGATAAGATCACAATTCTCAGAATGACGGACAAAGCATAAGGAGGAGAACGGACAGTCATGAAGAACAGGAAAAGAAATCTCACGATGCTGGCGGTGCTGATGTTTGTTTGCGCCGCCGTGGTACTCAACTGGACCTATAACAACAGATGGGGAAAGCCCGATGCGGAGATGGTTTACGCAGAGGATCAGGCCATGCTTGAGGCCGATACGGATTTCGCAGACAGTCTGCTCGTCTCCGGTACGGAATACTTTGCCGAAGCAAGGCTGACGAGACAGGTCTCAAGAGATGAGGCACTTGAGCTGCTGCAGACCGCGGCATCCTCGGAGGCAGCGTCACAGGAGACGATAGACAGTGCGATGAACGCCATATCCGCTATGGCAGCATGCTCGATGCAGGAATCGCAGATAGAAAACCTTCTGATTGCCAAGGACTTTGCCGACTGCGTCGTGTACATAGGCAACGACTGCGTCACGGTCGCAGTCCCGGCTCCGGCGGAGGGACTGAGCGAGGAAGCCGTGGCGAGGATAACGGATGTGATATGCACCTCGACCGACTACGACGCAAGCCAGCTGAATATAATAGAAGTCAAGGCCTGATCCCTGCGGGTTCAAGCTTTGAAGAGAACAATACAGGAGCACTCTTTGCGGCGCTCCTGTATGTTTTTTCATTTTTATGATAGAATTTCGATTATTGTACTTTATTTTTTGCGTTGCCCGTGGTAAAATACTGTGATTTCATTTAGGAGGTTCATCATGGGCGAGAATTATATTACCTGCCGAGAAGAAAAGGGCAGCATCAATATTTCCGAAGATGTCATTATTAGCATGGTCAAATCCGTGCTGAGCGAGGTCGAGGGCGTGGCCGGCCTGTCGAACACCGCGGGAGCCGAGCTTGCGGAGCTTATCGGGCTCAAGTCCGTCTCCAAGGGCGTCAAGGTGCAGTTCGAGGATGGGCGCGTCGTTGTCGACATTATCATCACGGTCGTGTACGGCTGCAACATCGTAAACGTAGCAAAGGCTGTGCAGGATAAGATACTCTCCGTCGTTCAGGCGACGACCGGCATTGAGAACGCCGAGGTGAACGTTCACGTTTCCGGCATAGCTTTCGACAAGTAAGAACGGAGGTACGGCGATGACCAGATCAACTGCTCGCGAGATCGCAATACAGCTCGGCTTTGCGGCGGCCTCCTCGGGAGAAGCGCCGCAGGAGCTGTTTGAAAGCTTCTTTGAGCGCGGGCATTACGACACTCTTGCTGCGGAGGACGAGCTATACAGCGAGTATCCGAACGCAAAGCAGTTGGAGTATATCCGCACGCTTATAGCGCTGACCGGTGAGCACAGGGACGAGATCGACGCGCATATAAAGCGTTACGCCAAGGGCTGGAAGCTGGAGCGCATCTCCCGCACCGCGCTTGCGGTGCTGCGCTGCGCCATCTGTGAGATACTGTATATGGACGATATACCGAACGCGGCGGCGATAAACGAGGCGGTCGAGCTCGACAAGGGCTATGATGAGCCGGACGTCGTCTCGTTCGTCAACGGTGTTCTCGGCGGCTTCATGCGGGGTGAGTTCGGCGAAGCGATAGGCGACGCTGATGATACCGGCGCGGCGGAGGCCGAGACCTCCGATGTCACGGCAGAGCAATGAGCGGACAGGCAATAAGCGTAACCGAGCTCAACAACTACATAAAGGGTCTGGTCGAGCAGGACGCTATGCTGGCAAACGTATGCGTCCGCGGTGAGCTTTCAAATTATAAGATATACCCCTCAGGTCACCACTATTTCACACTGAAGGACAGCGAAAGCAGTCTGCGCTGCGTCATGTTCAAAAGCAGCGCTTCAAAGCTTCGCTTTCGCCCGGAGAGCGGAATGGGCGTCACTGCCTGGGGGCGTGTCGCTGTTTACCCGAGAGATGGCGCGTATCAGCTATACTGCACAGCGCTCATGCCGGAGGGCACGGGCGACCTGCAGGTAGCTTTCGAACAGCTCAAGGCAAAGCTTTCGGAAGAAGGCCTGTTTGACCGTGCGCATAAAAAGCCGCTGCCCGAGTTCCCGGAGCGCATTGCTATCATAACCTCCTCCGCGGGTGCGGCGGTGCACGACATGATCCGCATTCTCGGCCGTCGCTGGCCAATGACGAAGGTGCTGCTGCTCCCGGTGCGCGTGCAGGGCGTGGAGGCACCTCCCGAGATCGTCGGTGCGATACGGTACGCAAATGAGTTTGACGTTGCCGACCTGATAATAACAGGCCGCGGCGGCGGTTCTATTGAGGATCTGTGGGCGTTCAATGACGAGCGTGTCGTGCGCGCGATATACGAATCGCGCATCCCGGTTATATCCGCGGTCGGGCATGAGCCGGATGTTACGATATCCGACTATGTTGCGGACAGACGTGCGTCAACTCCGTCAAACGCAGCCGAGATCGCAGTACCGGATCAGCGCGAGATAGCAGAGCTTATCTCTGGGTATAACATCCGTGAGGATCAGGCGATGCGTAAAAAGCTTGCCCAGCTCTCCGACAGGCTTGATAGCTTCCGGACAAGGCAGGTCATGGTAAACCCCACGGCGCAGTTTGACAACAGACGCCTTGAACTTGACCGGGTAAGGGAGCGCATGATATCCGCCGAGGAGCGTAAGCTGCACGGATGCCGACAGAGCTTTATAAGCCTCGCAGCCTCACTTGACGCAATGAGTCCGCTGCGCGTGCTGACGCGCGGATACGCTATTGCAAGCACCGATGGCGGCAGCTGCGTTAAAAGCGTAGACGATATATCCGTCGGTGACAGAATAAGCCTTTCGCTTTCCGACGGCCGGGCGGAGTGCCTTGTCGAGAAAACGGAAAAAGCAAAGAAAACAGGTAAAAGGAGCGGTGCAGATGGCAGCAAAAAAGCAGAGCGCGAGCTTTGAAGAGTCTCTCGCCAGACTTGACGAGATCGTAAAGCACCTTGAAAAGGGCGACATGCCGCTGAGTGAGTCGCTGAATCTATATGAGGAGGGCACAGCCCTCATAAACGCCTGCAGCAAAATGCTTGATGAGGCCGAGCAGAAGGTCGTCAAGCTCAAGAAGGGGCCGGACAGAGCCCCGATAGAATTGGATTTTGAGGACGAACAGTGATATGACAGCCGAAGAATACAGACTTAAGATCGATGAAGCCCTTGCGGGATATTTTAATGTGCGCGAGGGTGCGCTGAATGCGGGGCTCGCAGAAGCCATGCGCTATAGCCTTCTTGCAGGCGGCAAGCGCATACGTCCGCTGCTTGTGCTGGAGTTCTGCCGCATCGCGGGCGGAGACGTTGAAAAAGCGCTTCCGGTTGCCTGCGCGGTCGAGATGCTGCACACCTACAGCCTTATCCATGACGATCTGCCGTGCATGGATAACGATGAGCTGCGCCGCGGCAAGCCTACGAACCACATGGTCTACGGCGAATGCACGGCGACGCTGGCCGGCGACGCACTTCAGGCCGAAGCCTTCGGCACGATACTGCGCTGCGATCTGCCGCCGACCGTAAAGGCCAGCTGCGCAGAGATACTTGCCGGTGCTGTCGGGCTCGACGGCATGTGCGGGGGCCAGTTCCTCGATATGAGCTGGGAGGGCAGAACCCTTACAGAACAGGAGCTTACAGAGATAAACATCCGGAAAACGGGTGCTCTGCTCGTCGCTGCATGTCAGATGGGCGTTGCCGCAGCGGGCGGGAGCGAGCTTATGCTTGCCGCCGCGGGACACTACGGCTCATCCATCGGCCTGGCTTTCCAGATAAGGGACGACATGCTCGACGTGCTCAGTACCGCCGAGGAGCTTGGCAAGCCTATCGGCTCCGACCTTGAGGAGAACAAGAATACATACATGGTCCTCATGGGCAGGGAAGGCTGCGAGAAAACCATTGCGAAGCTGACGGATTTTGCAAAGAACGTGCTTGATGAAGCCTTTGAAGATACGGCTTTCCTTAAGGAGCTTGCCGACGCGCTTTCCACAAGAGAGAAATAAAACGCACGGCCGTGCGCAATTATTCAGGGGTAGAGCTTGAGTATTTTGGAGAAGATAAATTCATCCGCAGATATAAAGAAGCTTGACAGAGAGCAGCTTCCGCAGCTGTGCGATGAGCTGAGAAAATTTGAAATAGAGAATATAGCAAAGACCGGCGGGCACCTCTCGCCGAATCTCGGAACGGTGGAGCTTACCGTCGCGATACACAGGGTTTACGACACGGAAAAGGACAGACTTGTTTTTGACGTCGGCCATCAGAGCTATACGCATAAAATCATCACCGGGCGCAGGGATCGGTTCGATACTCTGCGGCAGTACGGCGGGCTGTCGGGCTTCCCGAAGCCGTCCGAGAGCAATGACGACGCGTTTATTGCAGGCCATGCGTCAAACTCCGTTTCCGTCGCTTTGGGCATGGCAAGGGCAAGGACGCTCACCGGCGGGGATTATGACGTTGTCTCCGTCATCGGCGACGGTGCGCTTACCGGCGGCCTGTCGCATGAAGGACTTGCGGACGCAGCGGCGAGCGGCGAGCCCATGGTGATAATCCTGAACGACAACAACATGTCGATAAGCGAAAATGTCGGCGGCATGGCACAGATGCTTCAGAGCATGCGCATAAAGCCAGCCTACATAAGCTTTAAGCAGTGGCTGAGAGGGCTGTCTGAAAATATCCCGGGGCTATATAAGGCAATCCACAATATCAAGGAATGGCTGAAGTCACGGCTCCTGCCAGGGAATGTGTTCAGTGAGATGGGGCTATACTACCTCGGCCCGGTTGACGGGCACGATTTAGACAAGCTTGAGACGGCGATACGCTTGGCGAGAGATGTCAAAAAAACCGTGGTGCTGCACGTCCTGACCAAGAAGGGAAAGGGCTGCTCTTATGCGGAGAGCCACCCGGACAAGTATCACGGGATAGGCCGCTTCGATCCGGAGACAGGCGAGCTCGCGCCCGCCGCCGTGAGCTTTTCCGATAAGGCCGGAGAGTATCTCTGTCAGTACGCTGAGAACGACCCGCGCATCGTCGCAATAACCGCGGCAATGGCGGGAGGCACGGGCACAGAGTGCTTCGCCTCAAAGTTCCCGGAGCGCTTTTTTGACGTCGGCATTGCCGAGGGACACGGCGTTACGATGGCCGCGGGCATGGCAAAGCAGGGGCTTGTCCCCGTGTTTGCCGTATACTCAAGCTTCCTGCAAAGAGGCTTCGATATGCTCATACATGATGTGTCGCTGCTCGGCCTGCACACGGTGTTCTGCGTTGACCGCGCGGGACTTGTCGGCAACGACGGTGAAACGCATCAGGGCGTGTTTGACGTGTGCTATCTTTCCGCTGTGCCGGGGATGACTATCCTTTGCCCGGCAAGCTTTCAGGAGCTGCATGACATGCTCGGTTATGCGATACATGAGGTGACCGGACCCGCGGCGGTGCGCTATCCGCGCGGCGGCGAGGGGCGCTATACGGACTCTCTCATGCAGGCGGAAAACGTGATCCGCGAGGGCACGGATGTGACGATCGTCTGCTACGGCACGATGATAAACGAGGTGCTCAATGCTGCCGACGAGCTTCAAAGCCGAGGCATTTCGGCCGAGATAATAAAGCTCGGGATGATCGCGCCGAACAGCTTTGAGCAGTGCATCGGCTCCGTGCGCAAAACGGGGCGGCTGCTTGTGGCAGAAGAGGTATGCAGCGTGGGCTGCGTCGGCTCTGCCTTGCTGGCGGCGCTATCTGTTGCCGGTGTCGAATTGAAGGCCGCAGAGCTTTTGAATCTCGGCAGCGGTATAGTAAGGCACGGCACGGTCGACGAGCTTCGCCGCGAAACGGGCATTGACGCCGCGGCGATAGCGGCGGCAGGCTGTGAAATGTGCAGGACAGATACGGAGCGTGTATGAAGAAGGTACGTCTGGATCAGCTTGTATATGAGCTTGGCTTTACTGACAGCCGGGAGCGCGCAAAGACCACGGTCATGAGCGGCCTTGTTTTCGTCAACGGCCAGCGCGCGGATAAGCCCGGTATGCCGGTAGCGCCTGACGCCAAGATAGAAGTACACGGGGACGCACTGCCGTTTGTGAGCCGCGGCGGCTTTAAGCTTGATAAGGCGCTGAAGGTTTTCCCGGTCGATCCCTCGGGAAAAATCTGCATCGACTGCGGTGCATCGACCGGCGGCTTCACAGATGTGCTGCTTCAGCACGGCGCGGCCAAGGTTTACGCGGTCGACGTCGGCTATGGTCAGCTCGCGTGGAAGCTGCGCAACGACGAAAGAGTTATAAACCTTGAGAGGACAAATCTCCGCTATGTAACAGGCGAGCAGATCCCGGAGCTTATGGATCTGGCTGTGATGGATGTTTCGTTCATATCCATTAAGCTCGTGCTCCCAGCAGTCAAGGCGCTGCTCAAGCCTGACGCTGACCTGATATGTCTTATAAAGCCGCAGTTTGAGGCCGGAAGGGAAGAGGTCGGTAAGAAGGGCGTTGTGCGTGACCGCACAGTTCATGAGCATGTTATACACAGCATACTTGACTTTGCCCCGGAAATAGGCCTTACTGTGATGGGGCTGGATTTTTCACCCATCAAGGGTCCCGAGGGGAATATTGAATATATCTGCCATATGAAGAACCGCGTCGGCGAAGCTGTCCCGATTGACGTTGAAGCGGTCGTGACCGCCTCGCATGAGGCGCTGTAAATAAGGTGATGCAATGATTGCAATTTGCCCAAACCCATTTCGCGACACGGGATGCAGGCTCAGTCTCAAAGTTGAGGAGCTTCTCACTCAGCACGGCTATGAATGCTGCACATGTCCGGTATTCGATGATCCATCAGGCAGCGTTATCCCGGCAGAGATAAAGACCAGGAGGCTGACGGATGTCGCTGCTCACTGTTCACTTATCATTGTTGTAGGCGGCGATGGGACGATACTCAGCGCGGCGCGCCAGCTGCGTGAATGCTCCGTCCCGATCCTTGGCATTAACCTCGGCTCCAAGGGCTTTATGGCGACGCTCGAACCGAACGAACTTGATTATGTCCTAAAAGCTGCGCGCGGCGAATACCGGCTCAGCCGCAGGATGAAGATCGACGTGAGCCTTGTGCGCGGCGGGAAAACGATTTACACTGACTGTGCGCTCAATGACGCCGTCATACACGGTTACGGGGACTGCATCAAGCTTACCGCGCTGTGCGACGGCGCGGATATAACTGCATTTTCCGGCGACGGTATAATACTTTCCACGCCCACCGGGTCGACGGGCTACTCCATGTCGGCGGGCGGGCCGATAGTTGAGCCGGACGCAGAGAATATCATCATCAGCCCAATATGCGCGCATATGATGAGCTCGCGCTGCTACGTGCTCGGTCCGGAACATGAGATAGAGGTACACGTAGAAAAGCTGCACGGACGACGCGCGTATCTTTCCGTTGACGGAAATTCGGTCATGGATCTGGCGAATCATGACCGCCTGATCATCCGCCGCTCTGTTAGCTGCACAGTGATGGCTGACATGGGACTTAGAAATTTTTACGAAATCGCATTCGGCAAACTTCGTTGAATATTGGAGGAAGCGTTATGAAGCCTGGCAGACAGAGCATTATAATGGAGATAATAAACGAAAAGGATATCGAGACGCAGAACCAGCTGCTCGAAGAGCTCGCGGCGCGAGGGGTGAAGAGCACGCAGGCCACGCTCTCAAGAGACATACGCGATATGCGTCTTGTCAAGGAGCTGGGGCCGAACGGGAACTACCGCTATGCCGCGGCTTCGAAGCCCAGTGTTGCCGCACTCGATACCAAGCTGCGGAATATATTCAAAGAGTGTGTGCTCTCTTATGATATTGCGCAGAACATCTTCGTGATGAAAACCCTTCCGGGGCTTGCACCTGGAGCGTGCTCCACGCTCGACAGCATGGAGATAAACGGACTCGTGGGCACTATTGCGGGCGACGATACCGCATTTGTGCTAATGCGCGACAATGAGTCGGCGCAGGCACTGTATAACGAGATAGAAGAGCTGCTGTAAAAATCAGGTGTGCAGAGGGCGCTTTCCAAGCAGGAGGACACCATGCTTAATGAACTGCATATAGAGAATATTGCCGTCATTGAACGTGCGGATATTTCATTCGGCAGAGGCCTCAATGTGCTGACCGGCGAGACCGGTGCAGGTAAATCCATTGTCATTGATTCGATCGGCGCGGTTCTTGGCGACCGCGTGAGCCGCGAGCTTGTCCGCCGCGGCGCGGATAAGGGACTTGTCACCGCCGCGTTCGATGTGGACGGCTGCGAACAGTGGCTGGCGGACAACGAAATAGAAGCCGATGATGAGCTTATCATCCAGCGCCGCATCACGGCGGACGGAAAAAGCGGCTGCCGCGTCTGCGGCACGCCCGTCACGGCGGCACAGCTCAAGGAGCTTGCGGCGCTGCTTGTGGATATCCACGGGCAAAACGACGGACGCCAGCTTATGGACGAGCGCCGCCACCGTGAATACCTCGACCGCTTCGGCAATTATCAGGACGCAATGAATGCCTACGCCTCGGCGTGGGAAAAATACCGCTCTGTCAGCAAGCAGCTCAGTCAGCTTCAGATGGACGAGGTAGAAAAGGAGCGCCTGAGCGACAGCCTGCGCTATCAGATAGAAGAGCTTGAGCGCGCGGGACTGAAGGCAGGAGAGTATGATTCCGCATGCGCCCGGCGCGATCTTCTGCGCAACTCCGAAAAGCTTACGGACGCGCTGGATCAGGCGATGGACGCGCTCAGCGGCGGAGAGGACAACGCCCTGTCTATGGCGCAGAACGCGGCGTATTACACCGGCAAGGCCTCGGCCTACGCTTCCGAGCTTGAGGCGGCGGCGGAGAATATCAACAGCGCCGTCTTTACGCTGACTGACGCGGCGGAGACGCTGCGCGATTTCCGCGACAGCCTTGATTTTTCACCTGAGGAATATAATGAGCTTGAAACGCGCATCGCGCTTCTCAATAAGCTCCAGCGCAAGTACTCGCGCGATGAGGACGCGCTTATAAGCTATCTTGACGAGTGCCGCGAGAAGCTTGACGGCATACAGTACGCCGAGGAGCGATCAGCAAAGCTCCGGCGGGAGTTGGACGCCGCCGCAAAGGACTGTGCCGCGAAGGCTGCCGTTCTCAGCGCGAAGCGCCGCGAGGCCGCCTCTGAGCTTGAAGGGCGCATAAGCGCGGAGCTTCGGGAGCTGAACATGCCCTCGGTCAGATTCGCCGTTGAGTTTTCATCCCTTGAGGGAGAGCCAGGCTTTGATGCAAACGGCTGCGACGATATCCGCTTTATCATGTCGGCAAACGCCGGTGAGGCGCTTGGCCGCATAAGCCGCATCGCTTCCGGCGGTGAGCTTAGCCGCATCATGCTTGCGATGAAGAACGTTTTCGCGGAAAACGACCCTGTAGGGACGATGATCTTCGACGAGATAGACACGGGCGTATCCGGCATCGCGGCGCAGCGCGTGGGCGAGAAGCTATTTTGCGTGTCGCTCGGCAAGCAGGTAATGTGCGTGACGCATCTGCCGCAGATCGCCGCGATGGCGGATAACCATTATCTTATCCGCAAGGAGGAGCGCGGCGGCAGGACATACACGGACGTGCTCCCGCTCGACCTTGATGGCCGCAAGCGCGAGCTTGCGAGGATGCACGGCGGCGACAACATCACCGAGACGACCCTTGCCAGCGCCGAGGAACAACTGCGTGCGTGCGAAAAATTCAAGCAGGAAAGAATCAAACACACGGCTTGACATTGGCGTCAAGTTACAGTATAATCCCAAATGTTCAACGCTATGACGGACAGAAGTAAGCTGCTCCGGCCTGCACAGAGAGACCCCGTTTTGCTGCGAGGGGGAGAGGCGGAAAGTCGAATACAGTCCCGAGCGGCATACCGAAAGTACTGCGAGTAGGCTATGACGGGCGCGCCCGATACAGCGCGGAAGTGCTTTGCACTTGCAGAGATCCGCTTCGCGAGGGGCGGATGATGCAGAGGTGGTACCGCATAGTATATGCCCTCTGTCCGAAAGGACGGAGGGCTTTTTTGTGAGGTGATGATAATGACTGTCAGCGAAAAGGCCGTTTTACTGCACGGTCAGGGCTATAACTGTGCGCAGTCCGTGCTTGCCGCCTGCGGCGAGTATACCGGCATGGACGAAAAAACGGCGCTCGCAATAGCCGGCGGCTTCGGCGGCGGTATGCGCTGCGGAGAAATGTGCGGCGCTGTATCCGGGGCGCTTATGGCTGTCGGGCTGTGCTGCCCGTATAACGACGCAACTGATTCTGAGGCAAAGGTAAAGATAGCCACGCTTGCCAAGGAATTGACCGGAGATTTCCGCGATAACTTCGGCTGCGTGAGGTGCTTGGAACTCAAGCGCAATGGCATAAGCTGTGACGAGCTTATCGCTTATGAAGCGGCAAAGGCCGAGGAAATAATTAAATCAAACAAATAATTTTATGGGGGAAATGAAAATGGGTATTTACGAAGAACTCGTTGCCAGAGGGCTTATCGCTCAGGTGACAAACGAAGAAGAGATCAGAAACATGGTGAATAACGGCAAGGCCACATTCTACATCGGCTTTGACTGCACCGCGGATTCTCTGCATGTCGGCCACTTCATGGCGCTGTGCCTTATGAAGCGCCTTCAAATGGCAGGGAACAAGCCCATCGCTCTTATCGGCGACGGCACCACGCTTATCGGCGACCCTTCCGGCCGGACCGATATGCGCAAGATGCTGACCAAGGAGGACATCAATTATAACGCAGAGTGCTTCAAGCGCCAGATGGAGAAGTTCATAGACTTTTCTGACGGCAAGGCGCTCATGCTGCATAACGCAGACTGGCTCGCACCGCTCAATTATATCGACATGCTGCGCGAGGTCGGCGCATGCTTCTCCGTCAACAACATGCTGCGCGCCGAGTGCTACAAACAGCGCATGGAAAAGGGACTGAGCTTCCTCGAGTTCAACTACATGATCATGCAGAGCTACGACTTCTACTACATGTTCCAGCACTACGGCTGCAATATGCAGTTCGGCGGAAATGACCAGTGGAGCAATATGCTCGGCGGTACGGAGCTCATCCGCCGCAAGCTCGGCAAGGACGCGCACGCGATGACCATAACCCTGCTCCTCAACTCCGAGGGCAATAAGATGGGCAAGACCGCTTCCGGCGCTGTCTGGCTCGACCCGAACAAGACCAGCCCCTTTGAGTTCTACCAGTACTGGCGCAACGTCGGCGATGCGGACGTGCTCAAGTGCATCCGTATGCTGACATTCCTGCCGCTCGAGCAGATCGACGAGATGGACAAATGGGAAGGCAGCCAGCTCAACAAGGCTAAGGAGATACTCGCATACGAGCTCACCAGCCTTGTCCACGGCGAGGAAGAGGCCAAGAAAGCTGAAACCGCGGCAAAGGCTCTGTTTGTCGGCGGCGGCGACTCCGAGCACATGCCCACGACAGAGATCGCAGAAGCTGACCTCACCGACGACGCGATGGATATTATGACCGTTCTTGTCAAGTCCGGTCTCTGCGCCTCCAAGTCCGACGCCCGCCGCAATATCCAGCAGGGCGGCGTCACGGTCGATGAAGAGAAGGTCACCGACATCGGCAAAACATATTCTGCCGATGAGCTGAAAAACGGAATAGTCGTCAGACGCGGCAAGAAGAACTTCAACAAGGTCATTCTCAAGTAAACAGATATTCTTTCAGCCTGCCCGGAAAATCCCGGACAGGCTGAAACTTTTTCTCTCTGATTGCGACTTAATAGGTGAAAGGGGAGAGCAGACATTGACTGACACAGAGATAATACAGCTGTATTGGCAGCGCGACGAGAGCGCGGTAAGCGAGACCGACACAGCCTACGGCGCTTACTGCCGGACGATCGCGGGCAATATTCTCCAGTGCGATGAGGACACCGAAGAGAGCGTCAACGATACATATCTTGCAGTCTGGAACAGTCTGCCGCCCGACTGGCCAAACTGTCTGAAAGCCTACCTTGGCTGCCTTTGCAGGAGAATATCAATATCTGCATACCGGCGCGGGACGGCGAAGAAGCGCGGCGGCTGCCAGAGCGAGATCGCGATAGAGGAACTGTCGGCATATTTGCCTGACAAAGGCGGCAGCCCGGAAACGACGGTCGAGCTAAAGGAGATTGCCGCCGCTCTAAGTACATTTCTGCGCAGTCTGCCGGATAAAGAACGGAACGTCTTTATGGCGCGGTACTGGTACGTCATGCCGATAAACAACATTTCAGCGCGTCTATCCCTTAACATCAACACGGTCAAGACTATCCTCCGCCGCACACGCATGAAGCTGGTGCGCTATCTTGAGAAGGAGGGACTGATATGAACGGGAAAGCGCTGTTTGAAGCGTTGTCGTATATCGACTCCGACATTATCATCTCAGCGGACGCAGCAATGGAGGGCAAAGTTCAATACATACCAAAGAGAAAAACGTGGAAAACGCTGCTTATTGCTGCCGTTATCGCGTCGCTCCTCACTGTAAGCGCCGCAGCGACCGGCTGGTTCGGCCTTGAGGGGCACGTCCTCGGCAAGCTTCTGCCGACGGAGACTGCCGGGATAACCGTTCACACGCTGCAATATATACCGGAGAACGAATTTCTCTGGATATCCGCCGTGAGCAGTCCGGAAGCGCCTGAGTTCAAGGCGCAGCAGGAGTGGGGGCAATACACCGCGGATTATCTTGCGTCAAAGGAAAACGACGAAGAGTGGCGCGAATATTATTCAAGCTCGGTCGATTCGTGGACGATGGAACAGGGCGATATCGCGCGTATATACAGGCTGCTTGATGACGAAATGCTGGCTGAGCTCAAGCGGATTGCCGCGGAATACGGACTTAAGCTGCACGACAGCGATGACTTCATTGTAAATTCCCCGGAGTCGATCAAGCCGGATTGGCTAAGCAAGTTTCAGCCGGAGACAGATATGTACGAATACATCGGCATATATGAGGACGGCAGCTTTTATATGCATGCCTATGCAGATTGTGCGTCCTATGCCGAACGTTCTGACTATACCACATCATATTCCGTTATACTCTGCCGCAAGGGAACCGTTCCGCCGCCTGCCGTGATTGAGGAGAACGCCGATAAATACGCAGAGCGCACAGAGTGGTCATATACGACCTCACGCGGCGAGGAGCTGTCTCTGACGCATATTCCGGGCTATAACGGCTGGAGCTCATTGTATATAAGCTATACATACGACGACGGATATCTGCTGATCGACGCTGGACTTTATGATGTTCAGGATCTGTCGCAGACGGAAGCCTTCGCCGAACGCTTTGATTACTCTGCTATCGGCTAATATCAGAAAAAGCACCACTCACGGCTATGCTG
>CAKTIH010000048.1 GCA_934565615.1 uncultured Oscillospiraceae bacterium
CATTGAGGGCGCGGGCGCGACAAAGGCGAACACAAAGATCACGATCGATCCCGTGTCCGTGACGCTTGCGGGAGACTCTTCGCTGCTCGCAGGCATGAATAAGATCACTCTCGCGACGATAGACCTGACAGACTTCGGCTCCACCTTTACCGAGACCTACACGATACCGATAGATAACGAGCTTAAAAACACCACAGGCATCACGAAGGCAACGGTGACGGTCGAGATAGTCGGCCTTGAGACAAAGACCTTCAAGGTCACGAACTTCTCCTGCATCAACGCCACCGAGGGTTACGAGGCGGATATAATTACCGAGAGTAAGGAGATCCTGCTGCGCGGCACGCCCGAGGCACTGGCGCAGATAAAGGACGAGAACATCCGTGCGGTCGCTGACCTTACGGATTATAAGGAATCCACAGGCACCTATATGCCGCAGGTCAAGGTCTATGTCGACGGCTTCACGGATGTAGGCGCGATAGGCGAAAACACGATATCGATAGAGATCAGGAAGGTAAGCTGATGACACAGGAAGCAATAGTGACAAGACGGCTGCCTGACGGCATGGCGGAGGTCGTGGTAACGCGCGGCACTGCCTGCGGCAGCAACTGCGGCAACTGCGAGAGCTGCATATTTCAGAGCGAACTCAAGACCCCCGCGAATAACCTTATTGACGCGCAGCCGGGGCAGAGAGTAATAATCCAGAGCAAGTCGTCGAAGATATTCGGCGCGGCGCTTCTGGTGTATATCCTGCCGATAGTAATGATACTGCTTGGATATTTCATTGCGTACTCCGCCGGAGCAAGCGAGGGTATCTGCATTTTGGCGAGCTTCATCGGGCTGCTGCTCGGCGCGGCGATAATAGTCATAAGCCAGCGCATAAAGAAAACTCAAAATATCACCTTTGATATAATCCAATTCAATAATGAGGAATAACTTGGAGGGAACATGATAAAAAGTATGACGGGTTACGGCAGCGCGAAGGGCACTGTCGAGGGCTTGGGGATCACGGTCGAGCTCAAGAGCGTGAACAACAGGTATCTGGACGCCTCGGTGCGTATGCCGAGAAGCTTTCTCTTTGCCGAGGACGCTGTCAAGTCCGTTGTGCAGAAGCACATAAGCCGCGGCAAGGTCGATGTTTTTGTTAGCGTCGATTCATCCGCTGCGGGCGATATGAGCGTCAAGGTCAACGAGCCGCTGCTGCGCGGCTACGTCGAGGCGATAAGACACATTGCCGAGGAGTATTCGCTTCCCGACGATGTGACGGCGCTGAGCGTCAGCAGATTCCCGGACGTGCTCACGGTCGAGAAGAACGACCTCGACGCCGAGGCGATATCTCAGGGCATAGTCGAGGTAGCGGAGCTTGCGCTTCAGGATTTCGACGCAATGCGTCTGCGCGAGGGCGAGAAGCTTAGAGACGACGTGACCGAGAAGCTCGCCTCGATAGACGCGCTTGTTACGAAGATAGAGAAGGAGAGCCCCAAGACCGTCGCGGAGTACCGCGCCCGACTCGAAGCGAGGATGGCCGAGGTGCTCGGCACAGCGGGTATCGAAGAGAGCCGCATCCTTGCTGAAGCCGCGGTTTTCGCAGATCACGTCGCGGTCGATGAGGAGACGGTGCGCCTGCGCAGCCATATGAGCCAGCTCAAGACCATGATAAACGGCAGTTCACCAACGGGAAGAAAGATAGACTTCCTTATCCAGGAGTTCAACCGCGAAGCCAACACTATCGGCTCAAAGTGCCAGAGCTCCGATATCGCCCATGTCGTCGTCGACCTAAAGTCCGAGATAGAGAAAATAAGAGAACAGATACAGAACATAGAGTAAGGCGGACGGTATGAAGCTTGTAAGCATCGGGTTCGGTAACCTTGTCTCCGCCGGGCGCATCATTTCCATAGTCAGCCCAGAGTCGGCGCCCATAAAGAGAATGATTCAGGAGGTACGCGAGCGCGGCCTGCTGATCGACGCGTCGTTCGGACGCAGCACCAAGTCTGTGATCGTCATGGACAGCGGGAACGTAATTTTATCGGCGCTGCCGCCGGAGACAGTCGCGGCGCGCTGTGAAGATAAAAATGGGGAGGATGGAAAAGATGAAGGATAAGGGCAAGCTGTTTGTTATTTCCGGGCCGTCCGGGGCAGGCAAGAGCACCGTCGTTTTCAAGGCCATTGAGGACAGGGACGATATGTGCTTCTCCATTTCGGTGACGACCCGCAAGCCGAGACCCGGAGAGGGAGACGGCAAGGAATACTTCTTTGTTGACCTCAAACGCTTTGACGAGATGGTCGCAAACGACGAGCTGCTTGAGCATGCGATGTACGTTGCCAATTCCTACGGCACTCCGCGCGCCTACGTGCAGGAGAAGCTTGACGAGGGCAAGAACGTGATACTCGATATCGAGGTACAGGGTGCGCGTCAGATCAACGAGAAGATGCCGGAGGCGGTCAAGATATTCATTATCCCGCCGTCTATGGCAGAGCTTGAGCGCCGCCTGAGAGGCCGCGGTACCGACACCGACAGGGCCATCGAGGCAAGGCTTATCCGTGCCCGTCAGGAATACGAGGAAGCGGATTTCTATGACTACATCATCATTAACGACGATGCGGAAAAGGCCGCCAAGGAGCTTGCCGCGATAATCACCGCGGAGAGCTGCCGCTACGCCGGCCGTGAACATTACCTCAAGGAAGAATAATCAACAACAATCAATTTTGAATATGGCGCGCCGCGGCCCTTACGCGGCAGATAGGAGTAATTATTATGATGCTTTATCCCCCTGTGGCAGAGCTGGTCGACAAGATCGGCAGCCGTTATCAGCTTGTGAACCTCGTTGCAAAGCGCGCAAGAGAGCTTTCTGCCGAGGCCGAGGAAGAGGAAATGCCCCTCGAGCGCAAGGCTGTTTCCAGCGCGATAGACGAGGTGTATACCGGCAAGCTCAGCATTGAGCATGAAGAAGAGTAAAGACAAAGCTTAAATAGGAAAGCGTACCGGTATGGCTCAGACAGTTGCAAAAATCGCGGTCGCGGCCGCGACATATTGGGTGGACAAGCCGTATGACTATCTGATCCCGCCGGAGCTTGCCGAAAAGGCAGTACCGGGCGTCAGGGTATATGTCCCGTTTTCGCACGGCAACCGGAGGAGCGAGGGGATAATCCTCGCCGTCTCGGATGGGAGCGAGTATGAAAAGCTCAAGGCAATCACGGCGGTTCTCGATGATGAGCCGCTGCTCAGCCGGGAGCAGATAAAGCTCGCCCTGTTCATGAGAGAGCGTTTTTTCTGCACGGTCTATGACGCGGTAAAGGCCATGCTCCCGGCGGGGCTGTGGTTCGACGATGAGGGCCGCACGAAGGTGCAAGATAAGACCGTCGAGATGGCGCGGCTGTGCGTCTCCCCTGAGGAGGCCTCGCGCTATGCTGTCTCCAAGCGCAGGAGAGCGCCGCAGCAGGCGGAGCTGCTTGAGCAGCTGTGCTCGTTTGAGTGTCTGCCGAGCCGCGATCTTCTCAAGCACACCGGCGCATCAAGGCAGTCGCTGACCGCACTGTGCAAAGCAGGCTTTGTCGAGCTGTATAAGAAAGAAGCTTTCAGGCGTCCGGAGATACACCTCGGCGATATTGAGCCGCTGCCGATTCTCAATGATGAGCAGCAGCAGGCGTTTACCGGCATAAATACTCTTGCCATGTCCGGCAAGAGCGGAGCCGCACTGCTCTTCGGCGTGACCGGAAGCGGAAAAACGAGCGTTTACATCCACCTGATAACCGAGCAGCTCGCGCGCGGGCGTTCGGTGATACTGCTGGTACCGGAGATCGCTCTGACGCCGCAGATGATACAGACCTTTTCCTCGCACTTCGGCGATACCGTCGCCGTGCTGCACAGCAGCCTTTCGGTCGGGGAGCGCTATGACGAGTTCAAGCGCGTCCGCTCCGGTAAAGCAAGGCTTGTGATCGGCACGCGCAGTGCGGTATTCGCCCCGGCGGATAAGCTTGGGCTTATCATCATTGACGAGGAGCAGGAGGAGACCTATAAATCGGAGAACAGCCCACGCTACAACGCGCGGGATGTTGCTATATATCGCTGCGCGCAGGCGGGCTGCCTGCTGCTGCTCGGTTCAGCGACGCCGGACATTGTGAGCATGTATAAGGCACGGCAGGGGAATTATTCGCTCTTCACGCTGCGCGGCAGATATAACGATATGCAGCTGCCGCAGGTGGAGATAGTCGACATGAAGCGCGAGCTTCGGCGCGGCAACGGCACGGACATAAGCGAAAAACTGCGCGAGGAGCTGGGCGAGAACATCAGCCGCGGCGAGCAGAGCATACTGTTCATAAACCGCCGCGGGGCGAACAAGCTTATAAGCTGCGGAGAATGCGGGTATACCTATAAGTGCCCGCGGTGCAGCGTTTCTCTGACCTACCACAGCGCGAACCGACGGCTCATGTGCCACTACTGCGGATATTCGCAATGGCTGGACGACAGCTGCCCCGAGTGCGGGGGAGAACTCAAGCACGTCGGCGCGGGCACGCAGATGATAGAGACGGAGCTGAAGGAGCTTTTCCCAGATACGGAGGTCATACGGCTCGATACAGATACTGTGACCGCCGCGGGCTCGCATGAAGCGCTGTTCGAGCGGTTCAGAAATGAGAAGATCCCTATCATGGTCGGCACGCAGATGGTGACCAAGGGGCTGAACTTTGAGAATGTCACCCTTGTCGGCGTGATAAGCGCTGACCAGAGCCTTTACGCCGGGAGCTTTCGCGCGGGAGAGCGCACCTTCTCGCTGCTGACGCAGGTCGTCGGACGCAGCGGGAGAGGCAGCAAGCCCGGCCGGGCGATCATCCAGACCTTCACACCGGAGAACGAAACGATACTTCAGGCCTCGCGGCAGGACTATGAGGACTTTTACGAATCAGAGATCCAGCTGCGGCGGCTCCAGAACACGCCGCCGTTTTCCGAGATGCTGACGGTGACAGCCTCGGGACTGAACGAGGCGCATGTTTTTCAGGCCTGCCGCTATGTGCGGGACAGGCTTGACAATATCATCGGGCGCGACGGCAGCGCTGTGGTGCTCGGCCCGGCTCCGCTGGCGGTAGTCAAGGTGAACAACAGATACCGCTACAGAGTCATAATTTACGGAAAGAAGCTCTCGGGGCTGCGCGGCATCGTCTCCGGTCTTGTGATCGAATGCTGCACGGACAAGAGATTTTCGGATGTTTCGGTTTACGCGGATAATGATCCCGCGGAGTAGACCGGCATGTATATATTCAACTGGAGGACAGAATGGCACTCAGACATATACTTACACAGGGCGATCCGACGCTTAACAAAAAGTGCCGCCCGGTGACGGATTTCAATGCGCGGCTGCATCAACTGCTTGACGATATGGCGGACACGCTTGCCGAGTCAAACGGCGTCGGCCTTGCAGCGCCGCAGGTGGGCATACTGCGCAGGGCGGTGCTCGTGCTTGAAACCAACGTCCCGGAGGGCGAGGACGAGTACGTCATCGAGCTTATCAACCCCGAGATAATCGAGACCTCCGGCGAGCAGGACGGCCCAGAGGGCTGCCTGAGTGTACCAGGCGAGTACGGACTTGTGAAGCGCCCGATGAACGTCAAGGTCAGGGCGCAGGATCGCTTCGGCGAATGGTTCGAGGTCGAGGGCACGGGGCTTACCGCGCGCTGCTTCTGCCATGAAATAGACCATCTGGAGGGCATTCTGTTCACCGAGAAATGCGAACGGATGCTGACAGAGGAAGAAATGAGCAACGGAGAATACTGAAAATATGCGCATTGTTTTTATGGGGACGCCGGATTTCGCGTCGGCCTCACTGAAAAAACTGATAGATGAGAAGTTTGACGTTGTCGGCGTATTCACGCAGCCGGACAAGCCTAAAGGGCGCGGCATGGAGCTGTGTGCGTCGCCGGTCAAGGAGCTTGCGCTGGAGAACGGTCTGCCGGTGTTCCAGCCGGTGAAGATGCGCGACGGTACGGCGCTTGCGCAGATAAAGGCGCTGGAACCGGATATCCTCGTTGTCGTTGCATACGGGCGCATCCTGCCGGACGATATACTTGCCGTGCCGATATACGGCGCGATAAACGTCCACGGTTCGCTCCTGCCGAAGTACAGGGGCGCGGCTCCCATACAGTGGGCGGTGCTCAACGGAGATAAGATAACCGGCGTGACGACAATGTATCTCGCAAGCGAGATGGACACCGGGGACATTATCTATACCGCGGAGACGGAGATCGGCGAGTACGAGACCTCCGGTGAGCTTTTCGACAGACTCAAGGACATGGGCGCGGAGCTGCTGGTCAAAACCCTGCGCGATATCGACGCCGGTACTGCGCCGCGTACACCGCAGGATCACAGCAAGGCAAGCTATGTCACGATGCTGGATAAGAGCATCTGCCCGATAGATTGGAACAAAACGCCGCGAGAAGTGCTCAAGCACATATACGGGCTTCAGCCCTGGCCGGTGTCCACGATGGAGCTTGAGGGCAAGACGGTGCGTGTTTTTGCCGCGGAGTATACAGATGGGAAAACCGAAAAGACGCCCGGAGCCGTGATCAGCACGGACAAGGGCGGACTTGAGATCGCCTGCGCCGGTGGGGAGACGCTGCTCATAACCGAGCTGCAGGCTCCCGGGAAAAAGCGCATGAGCGCGGAGGATTACCTCAGAGGACATCAGATCAAGGTAGAGTAAGGAATATGCAGACAGGGGCAAGGGAAGCCGCGCTTGAGACGCTTATGCGCTGCCGTCGTGACGGCGCGTGGTCGGGCGCATCGATTGACGCCGGAATAAAAAAATACGAACTCAGCCGCCGGGACGCGGCGCTGGCGTCACGGCTGTGTCTGGGCGTTATCCAGAACAGCAGCCTCTGCGACTATTATATCGGCTGCTATTGCGGCGCGAAGCTCGAACCGAAGGTGCGCGACATACTGCGCATGGGTGTATACCAGCTGCTGTTTCTGGACAGAATACCGGCCAGAGCCGCGGTCAGCGAGGCCGTTACGCTGTGCAAGAGTCAGGGCTGCGCAAGAGCGGCAGGGCTTGTAAACGCCGTGCTGCGCAGGATCGCCGACAATATAAACTCGCTGCCGCCGATACCCGGCGATGGCACGGCGGGCTATCTCTCGATTAAATATAGCCATCCCGAATGGCTGGTGCAGTATCTTATAGACCGCAAAGGCTACGATTTTACGGAAGCGTTCCTGCGCTGCTGCAACAGCCCCGCGCCGCTGAGCATTCAGGTGAACACTTTGAAAGTCAGCGCGGCGGATTACGCGCGGGCGCTTGCGAGGGCAGAGCTTGAGTATGAGCGCTGCGATTCTCCGGAGGGCTGCATCACGCTCCCGGGAGGCTCGGCAACTGAGCTTCCGGGCTTTGACGAGGGCTTATTCTACGTGCAGGATCGCGCCGCAAGAATGGCGGTGGAGATCGCCGCGCCGAAAGCGGGAATGCACGTGCTCGATGCCTGTTCCTGCCCAGGCGGGAAATCATTTGCCGCGGCGATAGCCATGGAAAACCGCGGCAGTATACTCGCCTGCGACATTCACGAGAAGAAGCTGCGCCTTGTGAGGGACGGCGCGCAGCGGCTCGGGATAGGCATTATAGAGACAGCCGCGATGGATGCGAGAGCTTTCCGGGCAGAGCTTGCGGAGAGCTTTGACGTCGTCATTGCGGACGTGCCGTGCTCGGGCTTCGGCGTTATAGCGAAGAAGCCGGAGATACGCTCCAAGACGCCCGAGAGCATATCGGAACTCCCCAAAATACAGGGCGAGATACTGGACAATGTTTCAAAATACGTGCGTCCGGGCGGGGTACTGTTGTACTCGACCTGTACCGTGACGGCGGAGGAAAACGAAAATACGGTAAAAGCGTTTCTTAAGAGAAACGGGGAATATACGGCGGAGCCGTTTAAGGTCTGCGGCGTCAGCGCACCGGAGGGAATGTACACCTTCTGGCCGAATGTCGACGGGACGGACGGGTTCTTTGCCGCAAAGCTGAGAAGGCGGCAGTGATATTATGAAAAAAGATATAGTTTCAATGCTGCCGGAGGAGCTTGAAGAGGACTTTGCGCTTCTGGGCGAGCAGAAGTTCAGGGCAAAGCAGGTCTTCCAGTGGCTCAGCCGCGGCGTGCGCGACTTTGATAAGATGACGAATCTCTCAAAGCCGCTGCGCGAAAAGCTCAAGGGCGAATATGAGCTCTACGAACCGAAGGTCATCGGCAAGCAGGTCTCGGCCATCGATGGAACAATTAAGTATTTATGGGAACTTAAGGACGGAAATGCCGTCGAAACAGTTGTGATGAGCTATAAGCACGGCAACACCGTGTGCGTCTCGTCACAGGTCGGCTGCCGTCAGGGCTGCGCGTTCTGCGCCTCAACGATAGGCGGCCTTGTGCGCAACCTCGAACCGTCCGAGATACTGGACGAGGTTTTGTTTTCGCAGCTCGATTCCGGAAAGACGATATCAAACATCGTGCTCATGGGCATAGGCGAGCCGCTTGATAATTTTGATAACGTCATGCGTTTTCTGGAGCTTGTGAATAGACCGGACGGCGCGAACATAGGCATGCGCCACATCTCACTTTCCACCTGCGGGCTCATCGAGCGTTTCGACGACCTTGCCGAGCGCGACATGCAGCTGACGCTTTCGGTATCGCTGCACGCACCGGACGATGAGACGCGCTCGAAGATCATGCCGGCAAACCGCGGCCGCGGTGTCGACGCGCTTATCGCCGCCTGCCGCAGGTATTATGAAAAGACCGGGCGGCGGATATCGTTTGAATACGCAATGATAGACGGCGTGAACGACACGGAGCACCACGCAAGGCTCCTTGCAAAGCACGCGAGAGCCGTCGCCGCGCATGTGAACCTTATCCCGCTCAACCATGTTGAGGAGCGCCAGTTCCAGCCGTCGACACCGGAGCACATGAAGGCGTTTATAAAAATACTTGAGGACAACGGCGTGAACGTCACCGTCAGGCGCAAGCTCGGCGGGGATGTGGACGCATCCTGCGGCCAGCTGCGCAGGAAGATGCAGAAAAGGCAGTGATCCCCGGCAGGGACACCGGGAGAAAATGAGGACGATATGAAAAGCTTTGGCCTTACCGACAAGGGAAAAGTCAGAAAAGACAATCAGGACTGCTTTATCATTGAGAGCTGCCCCGCGCAGAGTTGTCTTATCGCCGCGCTGTGCGACGGTATGGGCGGAGAGAACGCGGGGGAGATCGCAAGTGCTGTCTCGAACAAGGCGTTCGTCTCGTATATATATGGCCGGCTCACGTCCAGAACGGTCAAAAGCGTCAACTATAAGGAAGTCATAACCAATGCCTGCGCGGAGGCAAACGGCGTTGCGTATGAATACTCGCTGTTTGATAAGTCGTACAGCGGCATGGGCACGACCCTTGTCGGCGGCGTGATTAAGTCCGGCGGGAATGGGTATATTATCAATGTCGGAGACAGCCGCGCCTATCACATTTCCAAGCGCGCAAACAGCATATACCAGATCACGCGGGACCATTCACTTGTCGAGGAGCTTGTGGAGGCGGGCGCGATAACGAAGGAACAGGCAAAGCTGCACCCGCAGAAGAACGTTATCACGCGTGCGCTTGGCTCGGAACCCGAGGTCAGGCCGGACTATTTTGAGTTCACGCTTCAGCCGGGGGATATCCTGCTGCTGTGCTCGGACGGCCTTTCCAATATGGTGACCGATTTTGAAATGCTTGAATACGCGAAGGAATATCAGGATCCGGAGCTTATCTGCCGGGCGCTGATGAGTAAGGCGCTTATCCGCGGCGCGAGGGACAATGTCACGGTCGTCGCGGTGATGAGATGAAGTTTCCCATGAAATATCGTGGAGTTATAATATATATATGGAAAACAACGACAAATATATAGGCACGCTGCTTGACGACCGGTACGAGATCCTGCAGGTCATCGGCGAGGGCGGCATGGCCATCGTATATAAGGCGCTCGACCACAGGCTCAACCGCAACGTCGCGGTGAAAATCATGCGCGAGGACATGCTGGCGGACGAGGAGTTCAGGAGCCGCTTCTGCGCCGAGGCGCACGCTGTCGCGATGCTGTCTCATCCGAATATCGTGGCGGTGTATGACGTCAGCCACAGCGACGCTATGGAATACATAGTCATGGAGCTGGTGGAGGGCATCACGCTGCGGCAGTATATGGACAGGCGCGGCGCACTTGCGTGGCGCGAGGTGTTGCATTTCACAAAGCAGATCGCAAAGGCGATAGCCCACGCTCATGAGCGCGGGATAATCCACCGCGATATAAAGCCGCAGAACGTCATGATGCTGCGCGACGGCACCGTCAAGGTCGCGGACTTCGGCATTGCCGCACTTGAAAACGAGATATACGAAAATAACGGCCAGGCCGTGGGTTCGATACACTATATCGCGCCCGAGCAGGCGCGCGGCGAGTGCCCGGATGCGCGCAGCGACGTGTATTCGCTGGGCGTCGTCATGTATGAGATGCTCACGGGGCACAAGCCCTACGAGGGCGACACGATAGTTGAGATCGCCGTAAAGCACATGAACGCCGATCCTGAGCCGCCGCATGAGCTTGTCCCGGATATCCCGCCCGAGCTTGAGCGTATCACGCTCAAGGCTATGAGCGCGCCGATAGACGAGCGCTACCAGTCCGCAAACGAACTGCTCGCTGACCTCGACGCCTTCACACAGGCACAGCTCAAGGCCGAGGAGGCTGAGAACGAGGAGCAGGAAGAGGACTTCGAGAACCCGGCGGTCGTGCCAATCCGCTCCGTGAGCGAGATGGACAAGGAGCGCTACGCCGTGCGGCACCGCCGCGCGCAGAGCGTGAGCTTTCTCACGGGCGTGTTCGGGGCGATAGTTCTAAGCATACTGCTGTTCGCGTTCCTGTGGGACTTCTGGCTCGGTGAGATATTCTCCCCGGCGGAGCGCATTAGCCTGCCGAACTTTATCGGCAGCAATTATCAGGCCGTCGTTGAAAATGCCGACCTTGCGGCAATGTACAGCTTCAATGTCGTCTACGTTGTGGACACGAACACCGAGAGCGGCACAATACTCGGGCAGGACCCGAGTCCCGGCAGGAGCATGATGGTAACCCCTGAGGGCATACGCGTGGAGCTTACTGTCAGCACGGGGACTATCTTCACATCTGTCCCTGATGTTGTGAACATCGACTACCGCGAAGCGAAGAACCGTCTCCAGCAGGCGGGCTTCCAGGTCGAGATCGAAAACGCCACCTCGAACTCCGTCACGAAGGACTATGTGATAAGCACGAGCCCCGCCGCAAACGATCAGCTCAGTGCGGGCTCGACCGTGTATGTGACTGTCAGCTCCGGTCCTGAGATAGGACACGTCGAAATGCCGAACCTTGTTGGCCTTACTGAGGATGCTGCAATATCAAAGCTTGAGAGCGTCGGACTCAGCTACGGCGGCTCCGACAGAGTTTCGAGCGACCTTGACGCGGGCACAGTCATCGGCCAGAGCATCAATGCATTCACCGAGGTCGAGGAGCACTCCAAGATTCAGCTCAAGGTTTCCTCCGGCCCGGATAATTACAGGTGAGTAATGACTGAGGGAATAATCATAAAAGCGCTCAGCGGCTTTTATTATGTGGAGACAGAGCTTGGTGTGCTCGAGTGCCGCGCGAGAGGGCGCTTCCGGCTTGACGGTACGTCTCCGCTCGTCGGCGACAGGGTGCTGTGCAGCCCTGAGGCAAACGGCAAGGGACGTATAGACTCCGTGCGCGAGCGGCGCAATTGGTTCATCCGTCCCGCCGTCGCGAATGTCGACACGCTTGTATTCGTCGCCGCAAACACGAACCCCGTGACCGATCCCTTCCTCGCCGACAGGATCTCAGTTATCGCAGCCGAAGCTGACTGTGAGTTCGTGCTGTGCATAAACAAGACGGACATCGACCCGGGCGACGCGCTGTATACGGCGTTTACGAAAGCGGGCTTCCGAGTCCTGCGCACGAGCGCGGAGACCGGAGAGGGCATAGATGAGCTGCGCCGGGCGCTGAAAGGGCAGGTCTGCGCCTTTACCGGCAACTCCGGCGTCGGCAAGTCGAGCATACTCAACGCGCTCATTCCGGGGATAAACATCGAGACGGGCGAGGTCAGCGAGCGCCTTGGCCGAGGGAAGCATACGACAAGGCATGTCGAGCTCTACGACCTCGGTGAGGGTACATTTATAGCTGACACCCCGGGCTTTGCTTCGCTTGACGTGGAAATGATATGCGAGATCAGCAAGGAAGGCCTGCAGCACGACTTTATTGATTTCGCCCCGTACATAGGCAAGTGCAGATTTAATGACTGCGCACATTTGAAGGAACCGGGCTGCGCCGTGACGGCGGCAGTCGCGGCTGGGGAGATAGCCCCAAGCCGGTATAGCTCCTACCAGCGGCTATATGAAATAGTCGCGCAGCGCAAATCATGGGAAAACTGAATAGCGGACACATAAAACGACCGTCCGCCGCGTAGAATGCAGAGAATACATTTCGCGGGGGGCGGTCATTTTATGCGCAGAGGTAACCACAGTATATGGGGCTGCACGGCGATAGCCGCGGGCGTGGTGATAATACTGTCCCTTGTCCTGCCGACGGAGTTCTGGTGGTTCGTTCTCGCCGCAGCCCTTATCGGTCTTGGCATATGGTATATACGCTGCCGCTGAAATAACAGTATTATTACGGCTTGCCGGGGAAAGGAGCAGACATGAGAGTTTTTATATTCAAGCTGCCGAAATTCATTTCCGATCTGATAGCCAGATTTACCCGTAAGTAATAAAGATACCGCGGCGGGCATATTCTGTACAAACTGTGCAGCAAGGAGCAGAAGAATATGGAAATCAAATTTGAGAATAAAAACGTGAGTATGTACCGGGAAATAAGCCGCCAGACAAAGAAGGTGCAGGAGAGCGCGGAGAGCGTCGTACCGGATACGGACGACGACATCGGCCGCATCGCGACGGTGCAGAGCTATGTCATGCTCAAGAGCAAGGATATCACGAGCCGCGGCGTACTGATATCGGGCGAGGCGGTGGCGTCGCTGCTGTACATAACAGAAAGCCAGGAGAGTATGTCCTTCGTCAGGCTCAGCAAGAGCTTTTCCGTGGAGTATGAGGTTCCGGATATCGAGTCGGACGCCGCGGCACAGATAAAGCTCGCGATACTCAGCGCGGAGGCGAGAGTGATAAACCCACGCAAGGTGTCGGTGACATTCGAGATATCCGGGGAGCTGAGCTGCTATAAGCAGGAGAGCATAAGCATCGAGTCACGCCTGCCGGAGAACGCTTGCCGCGGCCTGCACGCGCGCTATGAAAGTGCCGAGCTCATGTTCACCGACGCTGTGTGCGAAAAGACCTTCGCGGTAAACGAGCAGTTTTCTTTCCCCGGCGGCAAGCCGAAGCCGTCGCGGCTCGTGTCGAGCAGAGCAGAGTTCGTTGTGAGCGATAGCCAGCTTATCGGCACAAAGGTGATAGTCAAGGGCAGCGCGGAGCTTGCCGTCTGCTACCTTTCCGATGAGGTGAATTACCCCGTACGCACGGAGTTCTGCACCCCGTTTTCACAGATCGTCGATATCGGCGAGGAGTGCATGGACAGCTGCTGCGTATCGATAGAGCTTACGGGCGCGTACTTTGACATTATAGATACTGTGAACGGCGACAAGGCGCTCGACGCGGAGCTTCACGCGGTGATGCAGCTCGTGTGCCGCAGCAGAAAGCGCATGACTTATATTGCCGACGCTTACAGCAACCTCATGCCGGCAGAGTGCCGCAGGCAGTCCTGCCGCTACGATGCGGGCTCCGAGGTGCAGAAGCTCAAGCTCGCCGCGGACGAGAGAATAAGCATCGTCGAGGACTGCGCGGATGTGCTCAGCGCGTTTGTATCGGTGGCACATATCTCGCAGGAGCAGACGAAGATAAGCGCGGCGGTGAATGTCGATGTCGTGTACCGCAGCACACAGGGACAGCTTGCGGCAGTGCGGCGCAGCATCGGCATGGAGGGCGAGGGAAGCGCCGGCATGAGGATCAGCTCGGCGCGCCTGACGGACGTCTACCTGCGCCCTGATGGGCAGTATGTCGACGGGCACATGGCATTGGAGCTGAGCTGTGTTTCAGTCGGGAGCGTCGAGGTCAGGAGAGTGGACTCGATAGAGCTCGACGAGGAGAACGGTTTCGACCTTTCACAATACCCGGCGGTCACGCTCGTCAGAGCCGGGGATGAGACAATGTGGGAGCTTGCGAAGGAGTACCACTCGAGCGTAGAAAAGATCAGCGCCGCGAACCCGGCCGAGGATGCCGACGGCGCGGGACTTCTGCTTATCCCGAAATGCGTGTAAAAAACTACTTGTCATAGCGCGGGCGATGTGATAAAATATTTGCCGTTAATGCTGCTATGCGTTTATTCACAAGATACAAGAGGAGTTGTTTATATGTCAGGACATTCCAAGTGGCACAACATACAAAAGACCAAGGGAGCGGCTGACGCCAAGCGCGCGCAGGCCTTCACCAAGATAGCCAGAGAAATGATCGTGGCTGTCAAGGAGGGCGGCGGCGGGGATCCGCGCAGCAACTCCAGACTTGCGGCTGTCATTGCCAAGGCAAAGGCCGCCAATATGCCGAACGATAATATCAAGCGCACCATCGACAAGGCGCTCGGCGCGGGCAGCACCGAGAACTATGAAAAGGTCGTCTACGAGGGCTACGGTCCTCAGGGCGTCGCCGTCATTGTCGAGTCGATGACCGACAACCGCAACCGTACCGCGGGCGAGATTCGCCACTACTTCGATAAGTACGGCGGAAACATGGGCGCTGCCAACTGTGTGTCCTGGTCCTTCGACCGCAAGGGCGTTATCGTCATCGACAATGAGGACGAAGAGCTCGACGAGGACACTGTGATGATGGACGCTCTCGACGCGGGCGCTGCCGACTTTGAGGCCGACGGCGAGGTCATGACCGTCTACACCGCGGAGGATGACGTCGCATCTGTTGCCGACGCGCTGACCGAAAAGGGCTATAAGCTCCTCTCCGCGCAGGTCGAAATGCTGCCGCAGAACGGCTACATCAAGCTCACCAATGAGGACGATATCAAGAACATGCAGAAGATGCTCGACATGTTCGAGGATAACGACGATGTTCAGAACGTCTGGCATAACTGGGAAGAC
>CAKTIH010000049.1 GCA_934565615.1 uncultured Oscillospiraceae bacterium
GCCCAAGACCTCCCGTCTGGTGCTGGCCGATTACGTCACCATGGATTCCGGTACCGGCTGCGTCCATACCGCTCCCGGCTTCGGCGCTGACGACTATCAGACCTGCATGCGCTACGGCATGGAAATGGTCGTCCCCGTGGACGATCAGGGCCGCCACACCGATTATGCCGGCAAGTACGCCGGTCTCAAGACCGATGAATCCAACCCCATCATCCTTAACGATATGAAGGAAAGCGGAGTTCTCTTCGCCTCTGAGGAGATCGTTCACAGCTATCCTCACTGCTGGCGCTGCAAGAGCCCCATCATCTTCCGTGCCACTCCGCAGTGGTTCTGCTCTGTCGATTCCTTTAAGGACGAGGCCATCGCTGCCTGCGAGAACGTCCGTTGGCTGCCCGCATGGGGCAAGGACCGCATGGGCGCAATGATCCGTGAGCGCAAGGACTGGTGCATTTCCCGTCAGCGCCGCTGGGGTCTGCCCATCCCCGTGTTCTACTGCGAGGACTGCAAGAAGCCTGTCTGCACCGAGGAGAGCATCGAGGCTGTCGCGAGCCTGTTTGAAAAGGAAGGCTCCAACGCGTGGTTCGAGAAGGAAGCGGCAGATATCCTGCCCGCCGGCTTCAAGTGCCCGCACTGCGGCGGCACGCACTTCACCAAGGAGACCGATACCCTTGACGGCTGGTTTGACTCCGGCTCCACCCACTATGCTTCCATGCAGCGCGATCAGGGCTTCTGGCCGGCCGATATGTACCTTGAGGGCGGCGACCAGTATCGCGGCTGGTTCCAGTCCTCCCTGCTCGTCGCTGTCGGCGCGCTGGGCAAGGGCGCACCGTACAGAGAGTGCCTGACCCACGGCTGGACGGTCGACGGCGAAGGCCGCGCGATGCACAAGTCCCTCGGCAACGGCGTCGATCCTGCCGATATGGTCAAGGAGTTCGGCGCGGATATCGTTCGTCTCTGGGCAGGCTCCGCCGATTACCATGTTGATGTCCGCTGCTCCGAGACTATCTTCAAGCAGCTCAGCCAGAACTATCTCAAGTTCCGCAACACCGCGCGCTACTGCCTCGGCAACCTCGACGGCTTCGATGCCGATGATCTTGTTGCGCCTGAGGACATGCTTCCTCTCGACCGCTGGGCCATCACCAAGCTCAACGAGCTGATCGGTGAGGTCGCCAAGGGCTATGACGATTATGAGTTCCACACCGTCTCCCACGCGATCAATGACTTCTGCGTTGTAGAGCTTTCAAGCTTCTATCTTGATATCATCAAGGACCGCCTCTACTGCGAGGAGAAGAACGGCCTCAAGCGCCGCAGCGCCCAGACCGCTCTGTACCTGATCCTTGACAGCATGACCAAGATGTTCGCTCCGATCCTCGCTTTCACCTGCGATGAGATCTGGCAGGCCATGCCGCACCGCAAGGGCGACGATGAGCGCAATGTGCTCTTCAACGTCATGAATAAGCCCTTTGAGGACTATGCCCTGAGTGATGAAGAGATGGCGCGCTGGGATAAGCTTATCGCCCTGCGTGACGATGTCAACGGCGTGCTCGAGGCCGCCCGCGGCGCAAAGCGCATCGGCAAGCCCCTTGAGGCCGCTGTCACCCTGCGCGTGAAGGACGAGAGCGCGAAGGAAGCGCTGGATGAGGTCCGCTCCATGAATCTCTCCGAGCTCTTCATTGTCTCCAAGTGCCTTATCACCGAGGATGGCGAGGCCGAAGCCGACGCTGTCACCGGCACCGGCGTGAAGAACCCCGGTCTGGAGATCTCCGTCACCGAGGCGCCCGGCACGAAGTGCCCGCGCTGCTGGATGCACTCCGAGGCTCCGCAGGAAGGGACCGGCCTGTGCCCGCGCTGCGCCGCGGTCGTGGCGAAGCTCTGAGCCGCCGGTAACCGGCTTCATCCATTCCACGCGCCGGTCGCTTCCGTCCGGCAGATAGGAGATCAATATGCTGTATTCAATAGTCGGTCTGCTTGTCATCATTCTGGATCAGGCAGTGAAGTACTGGGTTCAGAACACCCTGTTCGGTACCGATATCGTCAAATTCATCCCCGGCGTCATTAGCCTTGTTAACGTCCATAATGACGGGGCTGCCTTCAGCTTCCTGAGCGGCAGCGGCGCGCGCATCTATTTCATCATCGCCACCGGCGTGTTCACCGTGCTCGTCATTATCGCACTGGCAACGAACTTCATCTCCGGTAAGGTTTCCCGCTGGAGCCTTGTGCTCGTCACCGCGGGCGGCCTCTCCAACTGCATCGACCGCGTTATCTACGGCTACGTGCAGGATATGTTCAAGGTGGAGCTGTTCAATTTCGCCATCTTCAACGTCGCCGATGTGTTCATAACCGTGTTCGCCATTGTGTTCGTCATTTCCATGATCTTTGAAAAGCCCGAGGATGACGATCTTGAGGACGAGGAATTTGAGGATGAAGAGGACGAGGAGGACGAGACTCCGCACCCGAGCCTGCGCGACAAGCTCAGCGGCATGAAGAAGGAAAAGAACGCCGCTCCCCGTGCCGCGAAGAAGAGCCGTCAGGCCGAGTATGAGGAGGAGTACGAGCGCTATAAAGCACAGCGCGAGACCCGCTCCGCGAGACCCGCCGCTCAGACGCCCGCGCCGAGAGCGCAGCAGGTCGATGCGTCCGACCCCTTTGCCGAATGGGAAAAGGCCAACGCCAGAGTGGAGACCCAGCGCTCGAGCAGCTATGCCGCAAAGGCCATGGGCAGCGACACGCCGAGATATACCCCGCCCGCAAGACAGTCTGCCCAGCAGCCCGCGCCGCAGCGCCGCCCGGCGCCTGAGGCACAGGAGTATACCTGCACGGCAGCCCAGCCCGCGCAGAGCTATGCACGCCCCGCAGCGCAGCCTGCCCAGCCGGCACAGACGGCGCAGCCTGCACGTCAGCCGGCTCCGCAGCAGCCGGACAGACAGAGCGCACCCGCGCCCCAGAGACCCGCGCAGCCTGCCGCACCCACGAAGAGCAGCACGGAATTTGACCTTGACGATATACTCAACGAGTTCAAGTAATGGACGAGGGCGTAATACAAATAACAATCGAGGAGAGCGGAGAACGTATCGACGCTCTCCTTGCCCGTATTCTGCCGCAGTATTCGCGCAGCCAGCTCCAGAAGTGTCTGGACTCCGGGGCTGTTCTTCTTGACGGCAGACCGCTGAAGAAGAATTACCGCGGAAATGCCGGTGACGTGATCGAGCTGTTTCTTCCGGAAACGCAGGACATTCCGCTTGAAGCGCAGGATATCCCGCTCGATGTCGTCTATGAGGACGCGGATATTATCGTCATCAACAAGCCCCGCGGCATGGTGGTCCACCCGGCTCCGGGGCACCCGGACGGCACGCTTGTAAACGCGCTGATGTTCCATTGCGGGGACAGTCTCTCCGGCATCGGCGGGGAGCGGAGACCCGGCATAGTCCACCGTATCGATAAGGACACATCGGGCCTCATCGTCGCGGCGAAGAACGACGCGGCGCACAGGGGCCTGTCGGCGCAGCTGTCGGATCACAGCCTATACAGAGAATATGAGGCGGTGGTCGCCGGCCACATGCGTGAGGACTCCGGGGTCATCGATAAGCCTATAGGCCGCCACCCGGTCGACCGCAAGCGCATGGCTGTGACGGAAAAGAACTCGAAATCCGCCGTTACGCACTGGAAGCTGCTGGCGGAATACAGGGGCTATTCGCACATTCAGTGCCGCCTTGAGACGGGTCGGACTCACCAGATACGTGTTCACATGGCCAGTATCGGCCACCCGCTGCTCGGCGATGGCCTGTACGGCGCGAAATGCCCGGATAAAGGTCTGGAGGGTCAGTGCCTCCACGCGCGGAGACTGCACCTGATCCACCCGGTGACGGGTGAGGAGCTGCGCTTCGAATCGGAGCTGCCGGAATATTTCACCTCGGTACTTGATAAGTTAGGTGCGATAGAAAGAAAAGGGGAGACGAAATGAACAAGAATAAGATCATCGGCATCGTCATTGCACTGGCAGTCGCGGTCGGTGTGCTCGTACTGGCGGCAAAGCTGATAAGCGGCGCGATAAGCATCGTCAGCGGCGCATTCAATGCGGTGCTCGGCATCATCGTCATTTTCGCGCTGGTAGTGATAGTCGTGTGGATGTTCCTCTACGCGGCGAAGAAAAGATAAACACCGGATATATAGCAAAAGCACCTGTCATCTAAAGACAGGTGCTTTTTCGTATAATATGAAGTTACGATCATTCAGAGAGCTTGACCACGACGGTATCGCCGATCATCCGCACACTGCCGTAATACGGGTAGACCGGCATTTCCGCAAATTCGGGCGTGTCCTTCAATGCGGCGATGGAATCATCATCCGCAAGCGGAATATCGGAGCCGATATAATAGCGGATAATGAACGGAGCGATGGCGGAGCTGTCAACAGGGTTTCCGGGCAAAGTAAATTCATCCCGCGTGTAGCAGGCGCTGCGCTCCACGGGAAACTCCGGCGGCTCGCCTATAAGCGCAAGCTCCGTACCCTCGGCAAAGCCCGGTGTTTCGTAGACCTGCGTCAGGAGCGAGGTATAGAAGGAGGTGACGTTTTCCTTCATCATGTAGCTATACAGCGAAAACTCGTTTGCAAAATAGATGTTGCAGGCGATAACGACAGCCATTGCCGCGGCAGCGACGGCGTCGGGTCTGAGCTTCCAGCCGGTATCGGTGCGGTCGATAATAATGGCCGCCAAAATGTACAATGATGCAAAGCTATAAAGCGCAAGGGCGTGGATATACCCATTATCCGCGAGGATATAAAGGCAGTAGCAGCTGAGCGGGAAGAGGAAAAGGCAGAGCGCCAGCAGCAGTCTGTGACGGATATCGCGCCGCTTCACTTCACCGCGCACTATCAGCGCTGCCATGACGAGCAGCAGCGCAATATGCGCAAGGCGCGACGCAGTGCCGCGCACATAGCCGAAGTAGCCGCACAGGATGGTCTTTATATACGCACTGTACGCCACGGCGATGCGCATCGGTATGCTCTGGGAACTGTTGACAACGCCGCTCAGCACAGGATAATCAAGCAGCTTCGAGAAAAACAGGATCACCGCACCGTAAAGCAGCAGTGCCGCAACGAGCATCGCAAGCATCCGAAGCCCGGAGACGAGCACGGCCTTTGCGTCCTCACCGGAGATAAGGCGGCTTATCATCAAAAGCACGCACAGGCTTGCGGCAAAGGAAAAATAGCCCTGATATATGCTGCATGAAAAGGCCAGCATCACAAGCGCCGCGATGAGCCCGCCGCGTGTCCGTCTGTTATATGAATACACAGCCGCCGCGGAAAGGAACATTGCGAGCGCATAGGGCGCGGCAGTGAACATATAGCCGAGGGTCCCGGTCTCAGCGGGGAAGGTGATGAACAGAGCGCCGAGGAGCACCTGAAGAACGCGGCTTTTGATATCGAACAGCTTTATTATGAGGCACACCGCGGCGGAGATGAGCAGGAGAGAGATAAGCCCGTATATCCACGGCATTGAATAATCAGGCATTATCAGGCGCAGCAGCTCAAGCCCGTAACGCCCGGACGGGGTAGTCGTGCCCTTGCCGAAGAGATAGATCGCCTCATCGTCAAACGGGAGCTTATTCGTCATGGCGAAGGCGTGTGCCGCCAAGCCGAAGAGCAGCGTCGCGATAAAGGGCAGCTTATAGCCGCGCCAGCGCGCCGCAAACGCCGCGGCAAAGCCGGTGCGGTTTTCCGAATTTGTGTCTGTCATAGTACACCTCACACTCGGCGGTCAGCTTTCCGCCGCTGTACGTTTTGCCGCGAGCTTGTCTATCGCCCGGTTCACAAGGGCGATGCAGTGCTTTGAGAGCCATTCGCCGACAGGATAGATGAGCGCGGTCACAAGAAGCGAAGCGGCAAAGGAGATAAGTGCGGTCACGATGAAATAACCGTTATTTGAAAGGTAGTCCGCCACGTTCTCTCTGAAATAGGAATAGAGGATATTGTCCACCATCCCGGCAGCAAGATAAAAATAGAGTGCGATCTTTGAGAGATACTCCGCGGAGCCGAGAAGAAAGCGCGGCAGGCGGCCGGTATCGATGCTGCTGAGCCAGCGGAAAACGAAAAAGCCGATCACCAGCACCTGATAGTTATCGTTGCTGTAGCTCGGCACCCGGCTGCCGTCGCCGTGTATATAGAACACGTCATACACCGTGAACACAGCGAGCAGCACGAGCAGCCAGCGGAAGTACCATGAGGCGCTTTTGGACGGTTTAAACTCGCTGCAATATGCGCCGATGAAATAATAGGTCACGGGGAACAGCCGCATCCACCAGACGGAGTATATCTGAATATAGCTGTTGAGCAGGCTCGGCAGGTGCGACAGCGCGAAAAAGACAAGTATCAAAAGCTGCTTCTGCCCCCTTGTTTTGAGCCCGTTATACATCGCGTTCAGAAACGGGATGAGCAGGAACAGGCCGGTATACATCATTACGAACCATGAATATTCACAGGTGTAGAAGTTCACGAGAGAGCTCACAAAGTCCCGTGCAGACAGGCGCTGATGCGTATAAAGCGCACCGGCCGTCAGCGAGATGACGCCGAGGAGCAGGTAGGGGATATAGATGTGCAGGTAATTTACATAGTATTTCACCGTGGGTGTTTTGCGGTTCTGCAAATATCCGGAGAGCATCAGAAACAGCGGCACACAGGACGCCGACAGCAGCCACAGCCCGGTCAGCAGATACCCGCTCACACCGGATATGTGGTTTGCCGTCAGGCTGCCGTTGCCGATGCTGTGCAGGCACGCGACCAGAACCACGGCAAAGCCGCGTATTATATCGAGAGACGCGTTTCTTTTCATGTGCGGCTCCTTTTCTGCTGTCATTATTTTACAACCACGTTCTTTTCACCGAGAAGCTCCTGAAGCTCCGCGACGAGCCCCTCATGTATCAGGCAGCGCGTGCCGATGCGCTTTTTCTCCCTGTCGCAGTAGATTATCATCTGCTGCGTACCGGGGAACATGGTAAGGATGAGCTTGATGCGGTCGAGGATCGGGTCCTCTTCGCTGTCGAGCTTGACCCAGAGCTTCTTTTCCGCGGGAGGCGGCGCACTGCTGCCGGGGGCGTTCATGTCCGAGAGCGGACGGATGGACTCGACGATTATCTGCGGCTCCTTCTCATCGCGTATCGAGACGCGCCCCTTGATGACGAGGGCGGCATTGTCCTTGATATATGCCCCGCCGGAGTCGAGCGCGCGCTGGAAGGCCATCAGCTCCATAGAGCCGGTGTCGTCCTCAAGCTGGATATAGCTCATGAGAGTGTTGTTGCGCGTCGTCCTCGTCTTGGAGGAGGCGACGACGCCCGCGACCGTCACAAGCTGGTTATCGGCAAAGCGGTGCTCACCGTCGTCAGAGGCAAGGTCGCCCAGCAGCGTGCCGAGCGGGACCGCGCCGATCCTGCGCACGGCGTCACGGTAGCCGTCCATCGGGTGGCCGCTGAGATATAGCCCGGTCGTCTCCTTTTCGAGCGCCATCTTTTCAAGCGAGGAATACTCCTCAATATCGGGTATCTTTATCACCGCCGGGGTTTTCTGCCCGTTATCGGTGAAGTCCCCGAACAGGTCGAGCTGACCGGAGATATTGTCCCGCTGAGCCTGGGCGATGCTGTCGATTATCGCACCGGAGACCTGAATGAGCGCGCGGCGCTTATAGCCCATCGAGTCGAACGCGCCGGCCTTTATGAGGTTATCGACGGCGCGGCGGTTAAGTTCGCTCCCATTCATGCGGCGGCAGAAATCCTCGAAGCTCTGGAACAGGCCGCCGCGCTCACGCTCGGCGACAAGGCCGTCCACCGCGCCCCAGCCCATGCCCTTGATGGCGACAAGACCGTAGCGTATATTCGAGCCGCTGACGCTGAAATGCGCGCCGGATTCGTTGACGTCGGGCGGCAGCAGCTTTATGCCCATGTCGCGGCACTCGGCGATGTATTCGGCGATCTTCGCGCTGTTTTCAAGCACGCTTGTCAGCAGCGCCGCCATGTATTCGGCGGGGTAATGCCGCTTCATATAGGCCGTGCGGTAAGCGACGATGGCGTAGCTCACGGCGTGGGCTTTGTTGAAGGCGTAGCTTGCAAAGTCCAGTATCTCGTCATAGATGCTGTTTGCGACCTGCTCGCTCACGCCGTTTGCGACAGCGCCGGGGATATTGCGGCTCGGATCGCCGTGGACGAACGCGACGCGCTCGGCGTCGATGACCTTGTGCTTCTTCTTCGACATCGCGCGGCGGATCATATCCGCCTGTCCGAGCGAGAAGCCGCCGAGACGGCGGAATATTTCAATGACCTGCTCCTGATACACGATGCAGCCGTAGGTGACCTCGAGTATCGGGCGCAGCAGCTCATGCTTATAGGTGATCTTCTCCGGGTGCGCCGAGCACTCGATGAAGCGCGGTATGCTGTCCATCGGGCCGGGGCGGTAGAGGGAGATTATAGCGGTGATATCTTCAATGCTCTTTGGCTTAAGGCCGGTACATACGCCGGTCATGCCTGTGCTTTCAAGCTGGAACACGCCGCAGGTGCGCCCGGCGGCGAGCATGTCATAGGTCGCCTTATCATCCTCAGGCGCGTCCTCAATGCGGAAGTCCGGCTCGCGGCGGCGCACTAACTGCACCGCGTCGTCAAGCACGGTGAGGTTGCGCAGGCCGAGAAAGTCCATCTTGAGAAGGCCGAGTTCCTCAAGCGTCGTCATCTGGTACTGGCACACGACGGATTCATCGTTCTTCGCAAGCGGGACATATTCGTACACCGGCTTTTCGGTTATCACGACGCCCGCCGCGTGGGTCGAGGCGTGGCGCGGCATACCCTCGAGCGCTCTGGCAACGTCGATGAGCCGCTTCAGGGTCTCGTCGCCCTCGTACATTTCCTTGAGCGGCTTTGACAAGCGCAGGGCCTCATCAAGCGTCATGTTCAGCGCGCCCGGCCCGGAGGGCACCTGCTTTGCGACAGCGTCCGTCTCCGCATAGCTGACGGAGAGCGCGCGCCCGACATCGCGCACGGCGTTGCGCGCGGCCATCGTGCCGAAGGTGACGATCTGCGCGACATGGTCATTGCCGTAGAGACGGCGGACATAATCGATGACCTCGCCGCGGCGGTTGACGCAGAAGTCCACATCGATATCCGGCATGGACACGCGCTCCGGGTTCAGGAAGCGCTCAAAGAAGAGACTGTATTTTATCGGGTCGACATCGGTGATATGCAGGCAGTAGGACACGACGCTGCCGGCGGCGCTGCCGCGCCCGGGGCCGACGGGGATGCCGCTGCGCTTGGCGTAGCCGATGAAGTCCGAAACGATCAGAAAGTAATCCACAAAGCCCATGCTGTGGATTATATCAAGCTCATATTCAAGCTGGGAGTGTACCTCAGGCCGCTCGGCAAAGCGCTCGGCAAAGCCCTTTTCGCATAGCCTTTTAAGGTACTCGTAGCTGTCAGGTTCACCCTCGGGGAGCTTGAAACGCGGCAGGAAATAGTGCCCGAATTGGAAATCGTAATTGCAGCGCGCGGCGATATCGGCGGTGTTGTCCGCCGCCTCCGGCACCTCAGGGTACAGTGTGCGCATCTCCTCCTCGCTCTTGAGGTAGAGTTCCTGCGTCTCGAAGCGCATGCGCCCCGGATCGTCGACGGTCTTGCCCATCTGGATGCACATGAGGACGTCCTGATAATAGGCGTCCTTTTTCTCAATATAATGCGCGTCGTTCGTCACGACAAGGGGAATGCCGGTATCGCGGTGCAGGCGGATAAGCTCGCGCCCCGCGGTCTGCTCGTCCTCAATGCCGTGATCCTGAATTTCAAGATAGAAATTATCCTTGCCGAATAGCTCCTCCAGCTCCAGCGCCTTGGCCTTCGCGGCCTCATAGTCCCCGCGGATGAGCCGCTGGGGAATGTACCCCGCAAGGCAGCCGGAGAGGCATATAAGCCCCTCGGCGTGCTCATGCAGTATCGACCAGTCTATGCGCGGCTTAATATAGAAGCCCTCGGTAAAGCCCGCTGAGACGAGGTAGCAGAGGTTGCGGTAGCCCGTCTCATTCTTGCACAGGAGGATCAGGTGGGAATAGTTATTGTCAATGCCGTGCTCCTTATCGCTCATGTTGCGCGGCGCGACATAGACCTCGCAGCCGATGATAGGCTTTACGCCTGCGGCCTTGCAGGCGCGGTAGAAATTGACCGCGCCGTACATTACGCCGTGATCGGTGATCGCGACGGAATCCTGCCCCAGCTCCTTTATACGCTCTGCCAGCTTTTCGATGCGGCAGGCTCCGTCGAGCAGGGAATACTCGCTATGCACATGAAGATGAACGAACGACATATTTTTATTCTTCCTCGGGCTTGAAGCCCATTATCTTTTTGAAACGGTGGTTGAGACAGCTCTTTGTCACCGGTGGGTAGCTAAGAGTAGCGAGGTCGGCAAGGCTCGCCTCGGGGTTTGCGATGCGCAGGAGCGCCGCGTCCTTCAGCGGCTCCGGCAGCGCGTCAAGCCCGTAGTCCTTCGCGATGCGGCGGATGGCGTTCATCTGCTCCTGCGCGGCGGCGACGGTCTTGTCGGCATTGTGGCTGTCGCAGTTTATCTGCCGGGTGACGGTATTGCGCATTTCCTTTTCGACCTTTGCGGTCATGATGTCCATAGCCGTGCCGCTCGCGCCGATCGTCGTGAAGAAGTCGGCAATGGCGTCGGCCTGCTTGAAGTAGAGCAGGCTGTTCCCGGCGCGCTCCGTCTCCTTTGGGCTGAAGCCCATGTCCAGCAGAATCGAATACGCCTCGCGGCTGACGCTGCGGTGCGAGGTCGCAAGCTCAAGGTGGTAGCGCTTCTCCGGATCGGTGACGCTGCCGCCCGCTAAAAACGCGCCGCGGATAAACGACGCGCGGCAGCAGTCCTCTTCGATGACGCCAAAGTTTATATGGTGCGACAGCGTCGCGCCGCGGTCGGCCCCGAAAGCGTCAAAGATCGCGGAGAGCTTGTCAGCATCGCTTATCGAGAGCGTGCGCTTGCCCTCGGCTCCCTCGGGCGGGAGCCGGTCAAAGCTCACGCCGAAGGCCCTGCGGAAGAGCTTCGGCAGACGGGAAGCAAACTCCGGGCTTGCGGTGATAATGCGTATCTCGTTTGCGGAAAAGGTGTTGCAGTAGAGCAGCACGCCGTAGCTCTCGGCGACGGCGCAGCATTTCCGGTCGGGCCGCGCCTGACACAGCTCGGCCTTCGCGCGGGATGAAAACGACATGGCGGACTCTCCTACTTGTCCAGATCGCGGTTGACGTTGACGGCGCGTACCCCGTCGGCGACGAGGTAGTCCGTGAGCGCCGAGGCGATGGCGACGCTTCTGTGGTGCCCGCCGGTGCAGCCGATGGCGACGGTCAGGGAGAGCTTGCCCTCCTCAATGTACATCGGCAGCAGGAAGTCGAGCATGTCCTGTATCTTCTCCATAAAGGTGCGCGTCTGCTGATAGCTGAACACGAACTCCGCCACGGGCCGGTCAAGGCCGCAGAGCGGGCGCAGGTCCTCAACATAGAAGGGGTTCGGCAGGAAGCGCACATCGAACACGAGGTCCGCCTCCATCGGCAGGCCGTGCTTATAGCCGAAGGACATGACGGTCACGTCTATCTCGCGCTTTTCCCCGTTCGGGGCGAAGAGCGAAAAGAGCTTGTTCTGGAGCATGCCGAGGGTGAGATTCGAGCTGTTGACGATGAAGTCCGCCCGTTCGCGTATCGGCGCGAGCAGATCCATCTCCTTGTGTACGGCCTCCTCGACAGATGTGCTGCGTGTGGCGAGCGGATGCGGGCGGCGCGATTCCTTATAGCGCCGCACGATGGTACGCACATCCGCGTCCATGTACAGGATGCGCACGCTGCAATTCATCTCCTTGAGCTGGTCAATGGTCTTGAGCAGCTCACCGAAGCCGTTCTTCTCGCGCACGTCCGTCACGAGGGCAACGTTTTCATAGCGCCCGCCGGTGGCGATGCAGAGCTCGGCAAAGCGCGGCATGAGCGCCACCGGCATGTTGTCCACACAGTAATAGTCCAGATCCTCCATCACATCCGCGGCGCGGCTCTTGCCCGCCCCGGACAGGCCGGTGATAATCAAAAAATCCATTTATCTCTCCCGTTCAGTTCTCCGGTGTCTCCTGCGCCGCGGCGGCGTTCAGTTCCGCCTCAAGCCCGCCGGTCACGCGGTTGAGCGGGACCTCGGGGCCGTTGTCCGACAGAGCATAGTCCGGCGGCAGGATTATCATTTCCGGTACGAGCACCGTACCGGACTTTTCATATACGGTCTTTCTGATGTGCACCATCAGGTCATAGACATCGTGCGAGGTCGCCTTTCCGGTGTTCACGACAAAGCCCGCGTGCTTTTCCGACACCTGCGCCCCGCCGACGGTATAGCCCTTGAGCCCCGCCTCGTCGATGAGTGCGGCGGCGTAGCCGTTCTCGGGACGCCTGAAAGCGCTGCCTGCGGAGGGCAGGTCGAGCGGCTGCTTATCGCGGCGGCGCTGGTTGAGCTCGCGCATCTTCGCGGCGATGGCTTCGCCGTCGCCCTTCTTTAGGCGGAACACGGCGGAGAGGATGACGCAGCCGGGAGTTTTCTGGAAAAAGCTCGTGCGATAGCCGAAGGCGCAGTTGTCATGCGGCATCTCGTACAGGCTCTGGTCGGGCAGATAGTAGAACACGACGCTCTCGACCGCGTCCTTCAGCTCGCCGTCATAAGCGCCCGCGTTCATGATCACGCCGCCGCCGACGCTGCCGGGGATGCCGGAGGCAAACTCCAGCCCCTCAAGGCCGTTCTGCTGCGCAAAGCCCGCAAGCTTCGCAAGCGACACGCCGGCTTCGGCGTAGATCGCGTCCTCGCCGATCATGAACAGCTTGCCGAGCTTCGCGGTGCTGATGATGAATAGGTCACTCAAGCCCTCATCGGGGAAGAGAATATTCGTCCCGTTGCCGATTATGTACGGGGCGAGCTTGTGCTTTTTGAGCAGGTAGCATATCTTTGAAAGACTCGTCACATCCGACGGGATCGCGAGAGCTCTCGCGGGGCCGCCTATGCGGAACGAGCAGTGCTCGCTCATCGGCTCGTTTTCCCGAAGCTCAAGGCCGGGCATGGCTTCCTTTATTTCGGCAATGGCGTTTTCAAGCTGTTCCATTTACGCGTCTCCAATCATAAAAGTCCGAGGTCTATCGCTCTGTCGTGCTCGGCGGTCAGAGCCTCCGCGGCGTTGTAGCCCATCTTCTTCTGACGGTTGTTCATTGCGGCAAGCTCCATGATAACGGCAAGGTTTCTGCCGGGGCGGACGGGGATCGTCACCTGCGGCAGGCTCACGCCGAGAAAGCTCGCCGTCTCATTCGTGAGGCCGAGGCGGTCGTAGGCCTTGCCATCCTCCCAAGGTTCCATGCTGACCACGAGGTCAATGTTCGTCTCCGGTTTTACAGCGCCCATGCCGTAGAGGTGCCGGACGTTTATAACACCTATGCCGCGCAGCTCCATATAGTAGCGTATGAGCTCCGGGGCGCAGCCGACGAGAGTGTCGCGGCTGATGCGCTTTACCTCAACGGCGTCGTCCGCAATAAGCCGGTGGCCGCGCTTTATAAGCTCCAGCGCCGTCTCGCTCTTGCCGATGCCGCTGTCGCCGATGAGCAGCAGCCCCTCGCCGTAGACCTCGACGAGCACGCCGTGCGTCGTCAGGCGCGGGGCAAGGTGCTTGCGCAGGGAGGTGATGACGTCGGCCTGAAGCTCCGAGGTGTCCTCATGCGTGATGAAAACGTTGCGGTCGTACTTCTCGGCCATCTCTATGCACTCAGGAAAGGCCGGCACACTGTGGCAGATGACAAGGCCCGAGATATCGTACTGCATGAAACGCTCAAACGCGGCGCGGCGCTCCTCGGAGGTGAGCGTGTCAAGATACGTGCTCTCGACGCGCCCCATGATCTGCAGACGCTTCGGGTCGAAGTAATTATAAAAGCCGGTGAGCTGCATGGCCGGGCGGTTTATATCGGCGGTCGTCAGCAGCGCGGACTCATAGTCCTTTGAAAGGTGCAGCGGGTGAAGGTCGTGAGCCTCCACGATCGTTTTCAGCTTTACGGAATAGCTACCGTTGCGTTTCATGTGCACAGCCTCCTGAGAGATACTTTTACTCACATTATATTTTAATCGTTTCCGGCGTATTTGGCAACAGCTTTTGTGCTATGGAGGATATAAACATTTTGCCGCAGCCGGTCCTTGACATATATCCCGGCTGCGGCTATAATAATATACAGAAAGAGCGCTGCGACAAGCGGTTAGCTCTTTAAAGTAGGTTTACTTATGGATAAGAAACCGTCACTTACCGGAGTGGCGGTTTCTGCTTTTTATGATAAACTGAAACATCAGCTTTCGCAATGTCAGAGTTATCGTAAGCCGCATACGCTTCACCTCCTTTGCGGAGATGTAGCCAACCGCCTGCCGTTGTGCAGCGCCCGGTGCATAAGCACCGTAGATACAATATCACAGTATCCGACGAAAAGTAGCGGAAAGCGCGGCTGTCTGCATGGCAAAAAGAAAAATTGCGCATTTACATAATTTGTTCTTGCAATTGCCCGGCGGTTCTGTTATTATATAAAAGCTGTCTATTCAGCGAAACACAAGCAAGGAGGTGCTTCAAACTATGGCAAAGTGCGAATTTTGTGATAAGGGCGTTACCTTCGGCATCAAGGTCAGCCACTCCCACAGAAGATCCAACCGTGCATGGAAGCCCAATGTGAAGCGCGTCAAGGCCATCGTGGACGGCAAACCCCAGCACGTCTACGCATGCACCCGCTGCCTCCGCAGCGGCAAGGTCACCCGCGCTGTGTGAATTGCAATCATTGCACCGAACAAGGCTCGCCCGATTGGGCGAGCCTTTTTCGCGTCGTGGGCAGTTTGTGCCGCTGCGCACGCGGCCGGTTTCCCCCGCCCCGGCGCACGGCCGGGACTGCGTCGGCTGCGCGGGCGCAGACCGGAACGCGGCATTTAAAAAAGAATGCGCCCACGCGTGTGTGTCGCGCAGGCGCCGCAGAGCAAGCA
>CAKTIH010000050.1 GCA_934565615.1 uncultured Oscillospiraceae bacterium
TACTTCCGGGTACATTTTTGCATGATTAAATTCAGACGGACTTATGCTCCAACCGGAATTTAGTTTTTCTATTGAGTAGCTTTTACTTCAGAAAGCTTTTTGTCAAGCTGCTCAAAAATTTTTTCCTCAGACAGTTCTTCTTCTAATTTGGAGTGTCTTGTAGAAAAAGGTGTACGCCATAACCAGTTTGTCTTTTGCTGCCGGGATGGGTAATAGGTATTGATATTTTCACAAGTTAGTTTCATATCTTCTGGGATATCTTTTGAACTCAAGGCTAATTGAATCCAAAATTCTCGACCGTCTGTATTTCGTATTTCATAGAAATAATAGTTCGTTGTCCCCCAACCACTAAGGGGATGCGCTGAATCTGGAAGGATTTCGGACATTCCCTTGGTTTTGAAGCGCGTATATGTTTTGTTGCTCTTTTCTGGAACAAATTCAATTTCGCCTTGTTCGGTTTTGGCGATAGCCCACGCTCTAAAAATTGCAGCTATATCTGCGGCTCTGTCTGGCCTGTTTTCATATATTAAATCCAAAGCTTTTTGATGTTTTGCGTATATATCAGCACAGATTTGCGCTAAACGTTCATCTCCCACAATATCCCTCCTGATTGTATTAATGTAATTGTTGATTAACAATTCTGCATCAGGCAGAAGCTTAACCTTTTGGTGGGCGCTTTCAATAATGTTAAGCACCTCCTGATACCCCATTGAGCACCATGTGTCAGAATCACTTGCTTCATCGCAATTTGGTGAAAGATAGATAAAGAGCTTGCTGTAGTTAGGGTATGTATCTTCTATAATCCGTCTGTATCTATTTAGCTGATTGTCGTGCTCGGTGCTGTCGATTTTGTTTTCAATACAGAGAACACATTTTTCGTCGGAAGAAACAGCTAAGATATCTATACTGTGCCATTCCCGCATAATCGTAAAACTGTAACAATCCATCAGTAATGTTTCAAATACATTGACTTTATTCGGGAAGGCTGCAACAACGTATTGGACGAAACCACGAATAATTCTATCGCCAAAGCCGTGGTTTTCATTTGGATTTAATAGCCAAGACAGCATATTACTATGACGTATTTCTACTCTTGAAATTTTTAGAATATCAAATAAGTTGAATGGACTTGTCCACTCGGATAAGGGATCTAGGCACTCAATATCCAACAGAAAATCTTTCAGACAAGACAGGGACTCCTCATATTCTGTGTCCATGCAGAATAACTCCTTTCTTAAATTTATCTCTCAAGCATGACCACGCACTCGATGTGCTCGGTGTAGGGGAACATGTCGACAGGCTGGATGCGGCGGAGCTTGTAGCCGCCGGAGAGGAGCACGTCAAGGTCGCGGCGCTGGGTGTCGATATTGCAGGAGATATAGACGATGCGCCGCGGCGCGCATTTGAGCAGCGAGGAGAGAAAGCACTCGTCGCTCCCGGCACGGGGCGGGTCCATGAAAACAACATCGGGCTTCACCTTGTCCGCGGCCATCTGCTCCATGTACTTGCCTGCATCACCGACGGTGAACCAGCAGTTTTTGACGCCGTTCAGGCGGGCGTTCGCTATCGCGTCGTTTACCGCGTCGCGGTTTATCTCGACGCCGATGACCTGCTTTGCCTTATCCGAAGCGCTGAGACCGATTGTGCCGATGCCGCAGTAGGCGTCAAGCACGGTCTCATTTCCGGTGAGACCCGCAAGGCCGATGGCAGTGGAATAGAGCTTCTCGGTCTGGACGGGGTTTATCTGATAGAACGAGCGGGAGGAGATGCGGAAGCGCTTGCCGCAGAGCACGTCCTCGATATATCCGCTGCCGTAGATGACCTTCTCTCGCGCACCGAGGATGACAGGGCCGAAGCGGTCATTGATATTGAGAACGACGGTGGTGATCTCCGGGTGCTTTTCCAGCAGCTTTTTGAGAAAGGGTTTCTGGAGCTTGAATATCGGCGAGACGGCGACGAGCACGACCATGACCTCGCCCGTTGCAAAGCCGCGCCTGATGAGAATATGCCGCAGCCAGCCGCTGCCGCCGCGCTCGTCAAAGACCTGTATTTTGAACTCCGGGAGCATGCGGCGGATATCGACGATGATTTCATCGGCAAGCTTATCTTCGATCATGCACTCGTCAACAGGGACGATGCGGTGACTGCCGGGCTGATAGATACCGGATATGGTCTTGTTCTTCGTGCGGTCATAGGCGAGGGCGGCGTGGACCTTATTGCGGTAATGCGTCGGCTCGGCCATACCGATTATGTTTTCAACATGCCCAAGCTCGCCGAGCACCGAGACGGCGCGGCGCTGCTTGTGCAGGAGCTGCTCGGCATAGGGGAGGTTCTGGAGCTGGCAGCCGCCGCACTTGCGGAAGTTCGGGCAGGGAATATGTTTCTGATCCATTGTGATCTCCAAGTAAAAATAATTTATAATATACAATATACCACATTACCGGGGCTTTGCATAGCGCCGGGCGGAGGATTTATGGATATAATTTACCGGGACGAAAGCATAATAGTGTGCATAAAGCCGGCGGGCGTACTGTCGACGGACGAGCCGGGAGGACTGCCGGAGCTGCTGCGCCGCAAGCTTGGGGACGAAAAGGCGGATGTGCGCACGGTACACCGGCTCGACCGCGCGGTGAGCGGGCTGATAGTGCTCGCGCGCGGTGCTGCGGCGGCGTCTGAGCTGAGCCGTCAGGTGCGCGAGGGCGAGTTTGAAAAGCATTATATGGCAGTCGTCCACGGTGAGGCCGAGGAGCGCGCGACGCTCACCGATCTGCTCTACCGCGACAAGGCGCGGAAAATGACCTTCGTCATCGATAACCTGGCAAAGGGTGTGCAGGAGGCCGTGCTTGACTATGAGCGCGAATGGTACACGAATGGTCTAAGTAAGGTTTACATAACACTGCACACCGGGAGGACGCACCAGATACGCGTGCAGTTTGCTTCGCGCGGCTTTCCGCTGGTGGGCGAGCGCAAATACTGCGAGCCGCGCGACGAGTGCCCGCTTGCGCTGTTCTCCTGTGAGCTGGGCTTTACCCATCCCGCGACGGGGGAGCGGATGCACTTCAAGGCGGAGCAGCCCGAAGAGTGGCCGTGGACGGCGAATGTTTGACATTTTGTAAATTAGTGTATAATTCTATTGCCAAAGGCAGGGAGTGCGTGTATAATAAACTTAAAATTTTTAAAATAGTTTGGCTGGAGTACTGAATGGAAACTCTTGAATTCATCCTTGTGGTTATTGCTGCATACGTTATGGGCTCGCTCAGCATATCGATATTCATGTCGAGCCGCGTACTCGGCAGGGACATCAGAAGAGCCGGGAGCGGCAACGCCGGGGCGACCAACATGGCGCGCGTCTACGGAATGAGCGCAGGCGTGCTGACCCTCGGCGGGGATATGTGCAAGACGGCGGCCGCGATGCTGCTGGGCTACCTCGTTCTCGGAGACAGGGGTATGGCGGCGGCAGGCATGGCCTGCATGGCGGGACACTGCTATCCGCTGCTGCATGGCTTCAAGGGCGGCAAGGGAGTTTCCGCGGGCGCGGCGATAGCGCTGTGCATCGACTGGCGCGCTGGGCTATTGACGATAGCGGTGTTTGCCATCGCGGCGCTGTGCTCGAAGAAAGTGTCCTTCGGCTCGATATGCGCGGCGCTGTCACTGCCGGTATGGGCGCTGGTGCTGGAGCTGTCACAGCCGCGGTGCGCGCTGGCGATAGTGGGGATGTGCCTCGTCGTCATACGGCACAGGGAGAATATAAAGCGCCTGATAAACGGGACGGAGCCGGATTTCAGACCCGGTAAAAACAAACGGGTGGAAAGAGAATGACAGATAACATAATTGAGTTGACATAACTACAAAATCAAAAGCCTCGCATAGCGCATGCGGGGCTTGAAAAATTCTGGGAAAAATAGTATATTTGTCTCATCATAAATAAAGGAGTCGGAGCAATGGATAATAAGTACACTGCCGGTATCGACAAGTTCATAAATGATAACAGAGAGAACATCATCAGAGACATCGCGCGCCTTGTGGCGATAAACAGCGTCGAGGGCAAGGCAGAGCCCGGCGCACCCTTCGGCAAGGGGCCGAAGCAGGCGCTGGAGCTTGGGCTTGAGATATGCCGTGAGTTGGGGCTCAAGGCCGTCAACTGCGAGGATAAGATCGGCTACGGCCAGATCGGTGACGCAGAGGATTATCTCGCCACCATCACGCACCTCGACGTCGTCCCCGTCGGCGAGGGCTGGACGGGCGACCCGTTCATGCTGCGCGAGCGCGAGGGCTATCTCATCGGCCGCGGCGTAATGGATGACAAGGGGCCGTCCGTCCTGTGCCTGTACGCGCTCAAGTACCTCAAGGACGCGGGCGTTCCGCTGCGCTACAGCATCCGCGCGCTGCTCGGCACCAATGAGGAGACCGGCATGGGCGACGTGGAATACTACCTTGAGAATTACAAGGCTCCGGTGTTCTGCTTCAGCCCGGACTCCGGCTTCCCCGTCTGCAACGGCGAAAAGGGCATATGCAACCTGCGCATCGTTTCCAAGACGAAGCTTGACAAGATCGCGGACATCCGCGGCGGCGTTGCGGGCAACGTCATCCCCGGCAAGGCCGAGGCGTGGGTAAAGGGCGCAAAGCCTGCTCCCACCGATAGCGTTTCCGTTGAGGCAGACGGCGAGCTGTGGCACCTCACCGCGAAAGGCATCGGCGGTCATGCCTCCATGCCTGAGGGCACGGTGAACGCGATAGGCGTGCTGATAAGCTATATTCTCGAAAACAAGCTTGCGGGCGAGGAGGAAGAGAAGTTCCTGCGCCTGCTCATGAAGCTGCACGAGAGCTGGGACGGCAGCGGCCTCGGCGTCGACGCAGACGACGGCAAGTTCGAGCCGCTCACGATAATCGGCGGCGTGATAGGCGTTGAGGACGGGCACATCTTCCAGACAGTCGACAGCCGTTATCCCACCAACACCAGCGGCAGGAAGATCGCCGACACTATCTCCGCACTTGCGGGAGAGCTTGCGAAGATCGAACTCAAGAGAGACACTGCTCCGTTCTACATGAGCATCGATAACCCCGCGGTGAAGGTCTGCATGGACGTTTACAACGCTGTTACCGGCGAGGACGCGAAGCCCTACACGATGGGCGGCGGCACCTATGCGCGCGATTTCCCGAACGGAGTGTCCTTTGGTCCGGAGCACCCGGAGCGCAGCTACCCTGACTTCTTCGGACCGATTCATGGCGCGGACGAGGCGGCAAGCATAGACGAGTTCATGGAGGCGCTGAAGATATACATCCTCGCGCTCATCGAGCTTGAAGCGATCGAGTTCTGATACGACAGATCATAACATCCGGGGAAGTCTGCACGGCTTTCCCGGATGCCGTATAGACGGACTTTTCCGGCAGTATTTAACATTTTTTTAACCTTTATTTTATGCTGACGGGTATAATCTATATCGGTACCATCAGTTGACAAGAGCACACACGCCTGACAGCATGTCTTTTCGGCGCTTTTTGTTCTTTTCGTCTTGATGGGTTACGACACATCTGCGACTCAAAAACCAAAAATCACTCGAAAATCCATCACTGTCAGGTGCGCAGCAGTTTTGCCGGAGCAGAAAAGCGTTCAGGCAATGAAAAGCCCGCAGGCAATACTTTGTGTATTGGCAAGGGCTTTGAGGCGGCATGGGCGTTTTTCTGCCCAGCAAAACCGTGTGTGTCCTTGTCAACTGATGGTAAGAAAGCAAACATATATTATGAAAGAGAAGGGCAGAATAAGCTATGAGTAAAAGAGCTCTTGTTGTTGAGGACGATGCGAACATTGCGGAGCTGTTGAGACTGTATCTGGGCAAGGACGGCTTTGACGTCATGATCGCCGCCGACGGCGGAAAGGCAGAATCCAGCTTCGATCTTTTCTCCCCGGATGTAGTGCTGCTCGACATCATGCTGCCGGTCAAGGACGGCTGGCAGATATGCAGGGACATCAGGAAAAAGTCATCGGTGCCGATCATTATGCTCACCGCAAAGGGCGAGACCGCGGATAAGATAAACGGACTCGATATGGGCGCGGACGACTATGTCACAAAGCCCTTCGACGTCAAGGAGCTGCTCGCGCGCGTACACGCGGTCATGCGCCGCACGGACGCGGACGCACCGGTCGAGAAGAAGCTCACCTTCGATAAACTCGTGATAAACCTCGAGTCCTACGAACTGATAGTCGACGGTGTGAAGATAGACACACCGCCTAAAGAGATGGAGCTGCTTTATCATCTGGCGGCTTCCCCCAACCGCGTTTTCACGCGCAATCAGCTGCTTGACGAGGTATGGGGCTTTGACTACTTCGGCGATTCCAGAACCGTCGATGTCCACGTTAAGCGCCTGAGAGAGAAGCTTGAGGGCGTGTCCGACAAATGGTGCCTCAAGACCGTATGGGGCGTGGGCTATAAGTTCGAGGTCCACGAATAAGGCTTCACCATGAAGAGTATTTACCTCAGAAACTTTACAGCGACGGCGCTGCTGGTGCTGACCTGCTTTATCCTTGTGGCGTTCTCGTTCGTGGGTATAGGCAGACTGTACCTCATACGCGAGTATAAAAGCGACATGGTCGCAAGCGCCGAGGAGGTATCGCGCACGGCGGCGGCGGTGAGTCAGAACGACTCGATGAACAGCTGGCTGCTGAGCATGATAATAAGCGCGATATCGCGCTCGACCGGGAACCATATCTTCATCACCGACGCGAACGGACTTGTCATGTCCTGCTCCGACCAGACGCCGATGTGCAAGCATTACGGGACGCTGCTGCCGGAAGATATCATGACCGAGATAAAAAGCGGGCAGGAGACGGAGATAAGCACGCTCGGCGGGATGTACGCAAAGCCCCGCTATATCGTCACCCACGAGATAGCGCGGGAGACGGACGGCGAACTTACGGGCTATGTGTTTGTGACGAACGCACCGGATAATATACTCAGCAACTGGTCGACCTTCGTGCTCATCGCGACGGTCATCGCGGTGCTCGTGCTGTGCATGTCGCTTGCGGTGTCGCTTGTTTACTCCAAGCGCATGGCGCGGCCGCTTGACGAGATGGCGGCGGCGTCGAGAAAATTCGCGAGAGGGGACTTCTCCGTGCGCGTAAAGCAGCAGGAGGACCCGACAGACGAGATGGGCGCGCTCATCGATTCGTTCAACAAGATGGCAGACTCTCTCCAGAATGCGGAGAACCGCAGGAGCGAGTTTATCGCGAACGTCTCACACGAGCTGCGCACGCCGATGACGACGATCGCCGGCTTTGCCGACGGTATACTCGACGGGACCATCCCGAAGGATCAGGAGACGAAGTACCTCACCTCGATAAGAGACGAGACGCGCAGGCTCTCCCGCCTTGTGCGCGATATGCTGGACGCTTCGCAGACGAGAGCCAGAGCCGCCGACCCGAGCAAGCGCACGGTGTTCGACCTGACGGAGCTTGTGCTTCAGACGCTGCTCAGCTTTGAGACGCGCGCGACGCAGAAGAACCTCGACGTTGACCCGCAGCTGCCGGAGAACCACATAATGGTCATTGCCGACAAGGACGCGATAACGCGGGTAATATATAACCTCCTCGATAACGCCGTGAAGTTCGCGACCCCCGGAAGCTGCCTCACGCTGAGACTGTACAGGGACGCGCAGAAGGCCTACGTCTCGATAAAGGACATAGGCGAGACGATACCGCCGGACGATCTGCCGTTTATCTTCGACCGTTTCCACAAGTCCGACCGGTCGCGCAGCCTTGATAAGGACGGCGTCGGGCTGGGGCTGTATCTGGTGAAGTCGATAATCAACAGTCATGACGAGGACATAGCCGTGAAGAGCGAGGACGGAGCAACGGAATTCGTCTTTACGCTCAAGCTGGCCGATAAATAAAAGGATTAAAAGATATGAGCAATATGCAGGACTGGTATGCTCCGCTTGAGGAGCGTACTTCACCGGAGAGTGAACGGAAAAAGAAAAAGCCGGGCAAAACATCCTGGCGCATCGGCGGGGCGATACTGCTGGTCGTGCTGCTGATCGCGGCAAGCTCGCTGATCTTCTCCGGTTCAAACCAGAGAACGGAGCCGCCGTATATCGGCGGCGACGGTATGCCTGACGACTGGAACGATTACCTTGATAACTATTATCAGGTGACCGAGAGCAAGGACGCGGAGATAAAGCTGCCGCGCGCGGAGCTTGTACCGGACTTCAAGGTGACGATCTCCAGTGAGCGCGGCAAGGAGCTTAGCCTTCAGGAGCTGTATGACCAGTGCTCGAAGTCGATAGTCGCAATAAAGGGCTATCAGGACGGCGTTGACGGCTACTACTGGGGCAGCGGCATCATCCTTTCCGCGGACGGCCTGATACTCACAAACACGCATGTCATTGAGACCTGCGATACGGCAAGTGTGACGCTTTATGACAACAGCAGCTACGCGGCGACGCTTGTCGGCGCGGACAGCATAAGTGACATTGCCGTGCTCAAAATCGAAGCGACCGGTCTGACCCCGGCGAGCTTCGGCGACAGCGCGGAGCTTGCCATCGGTGACAGGGTCGCGGCGATAGGAAACCCCTTGGGCGAGACCTTCCGCATGACGCTGACTGACGGGATAATCTCTGCGATAGACAGAGGCATCAGCTATAACGGCCACAGCATGACACTGCTCCAGACTAACACCGCCATCAACGAGGGCAACTCCGGCGGTGCACTGTTCAATATGTACGGCCAGGTGATCGGCGTGACGAACATGAAGATGATGTCCTCCTATTCAAGTATCGAGGGCATCGGCTTTGCGATACCGTCGGCAACGGTAGTGACGGTCGCGGATTCGCTGATGCAGTACGGCGAGGTACGGGGCCGCCCGGCGATAGGCGTCACTGTCGGCGCGATACCGGATAACGTCACGAGCCACTATGATCTGCCCACCGGTCTTTATGTCTCGGCAGTCGAAGAGAAGTCCGACGCCGCGGCCAAGGGCATACAGCAGGGGGACATCATTACCGCTGTGAACGGCAGCCCTGCCTCCGCGACGAGTGATATACTCACCGTGAAAAACACGCTCAGCGTCGGCGACACGATCACTTTCACAATCTGGCGCGACGGAGAGACATTTGACGTCGACGTCACACTGGTGGACGAAAACGATCTGAAGTAAACAGAGAACAAAACAAACACCCTCGGAACCATTGCTGCGGTCCCGAGGGTGTTTTGACTTGTTCTGTATCAGCGGCAGACGAGGCAGTGCCACTCATCTTCGGACTTATGATCGAGAATTTCAAAGCCGTTGGAGATAAGCGCGGCTTCGGTTTCCGGCCAGCGGTGCTCGATAATGCCGGAGCAGATGAACACAGCGCCCGGAGCCATGAACTGGCGCACGACGGCGGAGAGGGGAATGATAACGTCGGCAACGATGTTTGCGAGCACGAGCTGGTACCCGCTGCCGATGCGGGCGCGGAGGGAGGCGTCGGCGATGATATCGCCCGCCCATGCCGTCATTTTATCCTCACCGATGCCGTTGAGTGCCGCGTTTGACATCACGACGTCCGGGGCCTTGGGGTCGATATCCACGCCGAGGCAGCTGTCACAGCCGAGAATGAGCGCGCCGATGCCGAGAATGCCGCTGCCGCAGCCGAGGTCGAGCACGCGCACGCCGGGCTTTGAAAACTTCTCAAGCGCGGCAAGGCACATGCGCGTGGTCGCGTGGCTGCCGGTGCCGAAGATAAGGCCGGGGTCAAGCCTTAATGGGAGCCGTCCGTCCTGCGGCGTTTCCTCCCATTCGGGCACGACGACGAGCTTTTCGCCGACCTCGATGGGCTTATAATACTCGCGCCAGTTGTTCTCCCAGTCGCTGTCCTCAACATAGCTTGTAGTAACGTCACTGTACGCGGCGTTGATGCGGCGGAGCACGGCAAGGCCGTCCTCATCGTCGGTCAGATAGCACTTGATGCGGCTGACGCCAACGAACTGGTTTTCAAGCTCGTCATCCACATAGTCCCAATACTGGTGGTTCTGCTCGAGGAAATCCTTGAAATCCTCCTCGTTCTCAATGACGAAGCCGTCGGCTCCCATGTCCGCTATTTCCTGACAGCGCGCGTCTATCTCCGCACCGGGCGTGTTGACTGTGACTTCTATATAACGCATAGTGTCCTCCAAGTTGTTTATCTGATTTCTTATTTGAAATATTCAAATCCGTTCCACGGGAAAACAGGCTCGGGCATGGCCGAAAAGCTCATGGCTTTGCCTGACGCCGGGTGGCGGAAGCCGAGAGCGTGCGACCAAAGGGCGAGCGCGCAGTCCCTATACCGGCTGCCGTATTTCACATCCCCGACGAGCGGCAGGGCGCGCGAGGAGAACTGAACACGGATCTGATGTGTGCGCCCGGTGTGCAGAATGACGCGAAGCAGGGAAAGCTCCGGGATTGCTTCGAGCAGAGAGTATTCAAGCTCCGCATCCTTTACGCCGCCGCGCTGACGCTTCACGACGAAGGATTTGTTCTTTGCACGGTCCCAGAATAGCAGGTCGCGCAGCACGGCGCTGTCCTCTGCCGGGCGTCCCTGCACGACAGCCAGATATTCCTTGCGGAGCTGCCGCGCCGCGATCTGCCGCGACAGCGCAGCGGCTGCGGCGGGGGTGCGCGCATAGACCATTACTCCGCCGACGGCGCGGTCGAGCCGGTGGACGCAAAAAATGTCCCCGCCGAGCTCTTCCGACAGCAGACGCGGCATGCCGGGCTCCTCAGACAGGACGCCCGCGGGCTTTACGCATACGACTATATCAGCATCCGAATATAGTATTTGCAGAGGCAAACAGCATCACCATGACCCTTTTTCAGCGTTTTTTCTATTCTACATCTTGTACGGCTTTTTTGCAACGGCAAGAAAAATTCTCGGAGCTTTTGTTAATTGACGGCGGACACAGGGGCATGATACCATCGATGCAGAACGGTAAGATAATGGTAGTTTTTGCGCGTTTTGATTAGGAGCTGGTTAAACTGAACGTTTCAAACGTGATATCACTTCTCGGCGGCGTCGCCCTTTTCCTGTTTGGCATGACGCTTATGGGCGAAGGGCTGAAGAAGGCGGCAGGAAGCAAGCTGGAAATGGTGCTCTATAAGCTGTCGGGGACACCGCTCAAGGGAGTGCTCCTCGGCACGGCGGTGACGGCGGTGATACAGTCGTCCTCTGCGACCTCGGTCATGGCGGTCGGCTTCGTAAATTCCGGGATGATGAAGGTCAGACAGGCGATATCGGTCATCCTCGGCGCGCTTATCGGAACGAGCGTGACGGGCTGGATAATCTGTCTTTCGAGCCTTGAGGGCTCGGGCGGCTGGGTGTCGCTCTTTTCCACATCGACGATAACGGCTGTCGTCGCCGTTATCGGGATCGTGCTCAGAATGTTTTCCAAGAAGCAGTCGAGCCACCATGTCGGTGACATACTGCTGGGTTTTGCCGTGCTGATGTTCGGCATGCAGGCCATGAGCGCGGCGGTGTCCCCGCTGCGCGAGAGCGAGGGCTTCCTGCGCCTGCTGACGACGTTCTCTAACCCCTTGATCGGCATCCTTGTCGGCGCGGTTTTCACGAGCGTATTGCAGAGCGCGTCCGCGGCGGTGGGTATTCTCCAGGCGCTGTCCATGACAGGGGCGGTGAGCTTTTCGGCGGCCTACCCTATTATTCTCGGTATTGCCATAGGTGCGGCGGTTCCTGTGCTGCTCTCGTCGCTTGGGGCGAAGGTGGATGGCAAGAGAACGGCGCTTGCGTATCTGGTGATAGAGATCATCGGAGTTGTGATATGCGCGGCGGCGTTTTACGGAGCTGACCTCATCTTTGACCTGCCGGTGAAGAGCAGGATAATGACGCCGGTCAGCATCGCGACGGTGAACTCGCTGTTCAGGATCGTGACGACGCTGGCGCTGCTGCCGTTTATCGGTGTGCTTGAGCAGATAGTGACGAGCTTTATAAAGGAGAGCGAGGCGGAGAGAAACGTCAACGCCGAGTTTGACAGGCTCGACGAGCGTTTCCTTGCGCACCCGGCGCTCGCGATAGAGCAGTGCCGCCTGACAATAAACTCTATGGCGCGGACATCGAGGGACAACATATGCTCCGCAATGACGCTGCTCTTCAGCTATGACGAGGAGCAGGCGAAGGAGATAGAGCGTACGGAGGATCTGGTCGACCGCTACGAGGATAAGCTCGGCACATATCTGATGAAGCTGACGCGCTCGGAGCTGAGCCGCAGCGACAGCGAAAGCGCCGCAAAGTACCTGCACACGCTCAGCGACTTTGAGCGAATCAGCGACCACGCAATGAACATCTGCGAGGCGGCGCATGAGATACACGAAAAGAAGATACGCTTTTCGCCGGAGGGTGAGAGGGAGCTCCTTGTACTCAGCGGGGCGGTGAACGAGATACTTGAGCTGTCCGTCACGGCCTTCATCGACGAGAACATAAACAGGGCCTACCGCGTGGAGCCGCTGGAGGATCGGATAGACGTACTGTGCGACGAGATGAAGCTGCGCCATGTGGATAGGCTCCAGACCGGGGACTGCTCGCTTCAGACGGGCTTTGTCTTCAATGACCTGCTCACGAATTTTGAGCGCGTGGCCGACCACTGCTCAAACCTCGCGATAGCAATGATAGAGCTGCGGGACGACGCGTACGACACGCACGACTATGTGATAAACCTCAAGCAAATGCACGCGCACAACTTCGATGAGCTTTATGGCTATTACGCACAGAAATACGAAATATGATACTCAAAAACCGGAGACGCATAAACAGCGTTTCCGGTTTTTGAATGTGCTGCGGAAAATAATATTTCGGTAATCTCTTTTTCTGCCTGCTATGCTATACTTCAAATGAAAGGGGGCGGTTGAAATGGCAGCGAATCGGATATTGCTGGTGGAGGACGATCACGCTATCGCGGACGCGGTGGCGCTGAACCTGCGTACCGTCGGATACGAGGTCTCCGCCTTTGACGACGGCGGCGAGGCCGCCGCGGCCTTGGAGAAGGATCATTCCTTTGACCTTGCGCTGCTGGACATTATGCTGCCGGGGATGGACGGCTTCGCGCTCTTTGCGCTGATGGAAAAATACAATATCCCCGTCATTTATATGACCGCCAAGACCGACAGCGAATCGGAAGTGCGCGGACTCAAGGAGGGCGCGGAGGATTATATCGTCAAGCCCTTCGAGATCGTGACGCTGCTTGTGCGGATAGAGAAGGTGCTCAAACGCACTGGACGGCTCAATCAGGTGTACCGCTTCCGGGACCTGACTTTGGACGCCGAAAACCGCACATTGACATGCGCCGGAGAGTCGATCGACCTGCCGCCGCTGGAGTTTGACGTGCTTGCGGTGCTGATGAAGAACAAAAACCGCACAGTATCCCGTGAGCGGATATTGAACGAGATATGGGGCGAGGACTATTTCGGGGATATCCGCACGGTGGATGTGCGCGTGGCGAATCTGCGGAAAAAGCTGAACCTATCCGAGGCAATCCGCACCATTTCAAAAGCCGGGTACCGGTTGGAGGAACGATGAAGCTGAGAACAAAACTGATGGCCCTCTGCGCGGCGCTGCTGCTTCTGGTGGCGATGAGCCTGACAGCGGCCATGCTCTGGCAGGTCCGGGCGCAGTCCTATGATATGCTTCTGGAAAGCAGTAATAAGACGCTTACAGAGCTGAGCACCACCTTTGAGCAGTCTGCCTATCGGGATTTTCCGGAGAACGGGGCCGCGTTGGAGACTTTTTTGACCTATTGCTTCCGCAGCTGCGGCGTTCCCGGGAGCGCTCTGCTTTTGGACGGGAAATGCCTGTACGCAGCCACCCCTATTGCGCCGGAGAAATATCTGGACGCTTCCAATGGGACAGCCGCATCTGCCAGAGCCTATGTCCAGGGAAAGCATTTTCTGATTCTAGGCAAGGCACTGGACATCCGGGAAAAAACGTGCAGAATATACCTGGTGGAGGACTCAGAACATATCTATGCCCAGCTCTGGCAGCTCAGCGGGCGGTTTGCGCTGCTGGCCTTGGTCATCGGACTGCTGGGACTGGGGGCAATCCAGCTCATTATCTCCCGGACCCTTCGGCCTCTTTCTGAGTTGACCCAAGCGGCGGAGCGCATTGCCGGCGGAAGCTATAGCCAGCGGGTCAGCGTCCATTCTACGGACGAGGTGGGCAGGCTGGCTGGGAATTTTAACCGCATGGCTGCGGCGGTGGAGACCCATGTGGATACTCTGCGGGAGCAGAATCAGCGGCAGAAGCTCTTTATCGGGGCTGTAACCCACGAGTTGAAAACGCCCCTGACATCCCTGCTTCTGAATGTGAACACCCTGAAAACGGTCTATCTGTCGGAGGAAAAACAGGAGGCGCTGCTTGTCAGCATGGATACTCAACTCCATTGGCTGGAAAACATGGTGAAAAAGCTTCTGACCCTGCTTTCCATGCAGAAGAATGTCAGGCGTTCGGAAAGCTCTGTACCGGAGCTTTTGGAGCGGGCGCAAACACTCACAGAGCCGATTTGCGCGAAATACGGCGTTTCTCTGAAAACGGTATGCAATGCGGATACCTTCTCCATGGACAGTGACCTCATGTGCAGCGCTCTGGTGAATCTGGTTGAGAACAGCGCCAAAGCATCCGATCCGGGTGATGTCATCGAGGTGCTGGCGGATCAAAAAGGCTTTGTGGCCATGGACCACGGCCGGGGGATCCCGGAGAAAGAACTTGCCAGAGTCACGGACCCCTTCTACATGGGCGACCCGACAGGTTACAATCCGAAGTGCAACACCCTAAAAACAAGAAGACAATACGCCCTCGAAAGTGTAGAATGTAGTTGC
>CAKTIH010000051.1 GCA_934565615.1 uncultured Oscillospiraceae bacterium
CACTGGCGTCCAATGATCCATCTTTTTGTGTTCAATTATTTTCGTTTTCCTGTCCATTTTTTGTTGTCTAGTGCAAAGTGGGATCGCGATCCCCCTTTGGAAACCCCCGAGAGTTGGTGCAGTGTTCAACATTGCCGGTTACTTCTTTTGCAAAATCGAACTTGATACCAAAAACGACGCTGGATAGCCGAAGCTTTGCCATCCTTGGAGGGAATCAAAGGGGAACCGCGCACGGTTCCTCTTTGGCGGTTCAAGGGTGGGGTTTCAAAAGGGGCGGGGAAATCGCAATCCCCGCCCCTTTTGTGACTCTTTGCATACTTTCTGTTCGCACAGAAAGTCACCCCGCGGAGCGACCGGCAGTTGGTCACTGCAAAAGAGCCATATCAAAAACGCTGCATTGCCCCGTCTACCGCCCCACGGCACGGCCGCGCCGCTTATATGCAAAAACCCCGCGCTTTGTTTCCAAAGCGCGGGGTCGTCGGTTTTCTGTTTTATTCTGCCGGTGTCTCGGCTGCGGGAGCTTCCTCAGCGGGCGTCTCCTGCGGTGCGGCGCTTTCCGCCGCGGCGGGACTTGCGCTCACGGTCGGCGCGGGGCTGGCGCTCTCCGCCGCTTTCGGAGACTGCTCCGGTGCGGCGTCTGCGCTCTTATCCTCAGCCTTGCCGTCCTTTTCGGCGGGCTCCACCGTTATCGCGGGCGTCGCGGAAGCTTCGGGTTCCTTCGGTTCCTCAGGCTCCGCCGACTCCTCGGGCTCCTTAGTCTCTTCGGGCTTTGCGCTTTCCTCCGGTTCCTCGGTCTCCTCGGGCTTCTTCGTTTCCTCAGGCTTCTCGGCAAGCTCCTCGCCCTTCGCGGTGATGCTCACCGTAAGCCCGATCTCGAGCAGGGACGCATCGATAGTAATCTCGCTCTTCTCCGCGTCAAAGGTGATGCCTTCCGGGTTCTCCGCGCTGCCGTCGGTATAGACGGCATACTCCGTCTCGCCCAGCATGAGCTTCAGCTCTGCGGGCAGCTTATAGCCCTCGGCGGGAACGAGCGTCAGCGTGAGGGGCAGCGCGGCGGACACGTCCCCGGCGATGCTCTCCTTCACGGTGATGTTCTCAAGCCCTGCGAGGTCGACGCTCACGCCGACCGCCGCGCCGCTGATGACGAAGCTGTCCCCGTTGTTGATGACGCCGGAAGCGATGCTCAGTTCGCCCGTCTCGGCGTTATAGCTGATGCCCTCGGGGTTCTCTCCGCCGTCGGTGCGCACGGAATACTCCGTGTCATTTATCTTGAGGGTAAAGACCGCCGGCATACGGAAGCCCTCATCGGCTTTGATATGCAGGACGAGCGGCTCGCCCTCGTTCCATGTGAACGTTCTGCCCCCGACCTGCGCCGACTGCGCGGGTGCGCTCTCCTCGGCGGCAGCACTCTCTCCGACAGCGGCGCTTTCCTCGGCGGCGGTGTTCTCCGCCGTGGGGTCGCCGCTCTCGGCGGCGGCAGCCATGCCCATCATGGACGCCGCCAGCGCCAGCACGAGCGACAGTATCAGCAGTTTTTGTAATGCTTTTGGAGTTTTCATTGCTTTCATCTCCCGTCAGTGTCCGTCAGTTTTTGAAGCTTAAGCCCGAAGTATCGCTGTAGCCGGTCGCTCTATTCGTTGTCAAATCGCCGGTGAAGTAGCCGGGCGTGGTAGAATCGGGACCGCCGTCAATGCGGGCATATGTCTTGTCGGTTTTGTTTCTGTCATAGGTTGTTCCGTTTCCGCCGACAAGGCTCGTGCAGTCTGTGAACATATAGCCGCTGCTTGTTACCTTGTCCGTGGTGAACTTACCGGAAACTTCAATCGTTATCAAGTTCGTGCATTTGTAGAACATATATGACATGTATGACACTTTTGACGTATCAAAACTCTTTAGATTGAGAGCTTTTATGCCGCAGCCACTGAACATGCTGGACATGCTCGTGACATTAGAAGTGTTGAAACCGCTGACATCGAGACTGGACAAGCTGCTGCAGCCGTTGAACATGTTACCCATATCCGTGACTTTAGCGGTATTGAACTCACCAAGATTGAGACTGGTCAAGGCCTCGCAGCCACTGAACATGCCGTTCATGTTCGTGACATTGGACGTGTCAAAGCCGCTGATATCGAGACTGGTCAGCGCTTTGCAACCATTGAACATCTCTCTCATGCTCGGAACATTAGTGGTGTTGAAACTGCTGACATTGAGACTGGTCAGGGCGCTGCAATTCTTAAACATTCCATTCATGCTCGAGGCATTAGAGGTGTTGAAGCCGCTGACATTAAGGTTGGTCAGAGCCTTGCAACCGCTGAACATATAGCTCATATTCGTAACGCTGGATGTGTTGAAGCCGCTGACATCGAGACTGGTCAAGCTGCTGCAGTTGCTGAACATACTGCCCATGTCCGTGACTTTAGCGGTATTGAACTCACCAAGATTGAGAATGGTCAGAGCCTTGCAGCCGCTGAACATACCGTTCATACTCGGGACATTGGATGTATCAAAACTGCTGACGTCGAGGTTGGTCAGGCTGCTGCAGTAGTAGAACATTTCTTTCATGTTCGTAACATTGGATGTATTGAAGCTGCTGACATCAAGACTGGTCAGGGCATTGCAGTTGCTGAACATACCTTCCATGTTCGTAACATTTGAGGTGTCGAAGCCGCTGACATCAAGTGCTTTCAATGCTTTACAATTGTAGAACATGTGATACATGTCCGGGACTTTAGCTGTGTTGAAGTTGCCCGGATTAATGTTAAGCGTGGTCAGCTTCTCACACCCGGAGAACATCAATCTCATATTCCCGACATTGGCAGTATTAAAGCTGCTGACATCAAGACTGGTCAGGGCATTGCAGTTGCTGAACATGCTCTCCATATTCGTGACATTGGCAGTATCAAACTTGCTGACATCAAGACTGGTCAGAGCCTTGCAGTTGCTGAACATGCTCTCCATATTCGTGACTTTAGCGGTATTGAACTCACCAAGATTGAGGCTGGTCAGGTTGCTGCAGCTGTAGAACATGGATTTCATGTTCGTAACATTGGATGTATTGAAATTCCTGACGTCGAGACTGGTCAGGTTGCTGCAGTTGTAGAACATCCAATACATATTCGTGACATTGGACGTGTCAAACTTGCTCACATCGAGCTTGGTCAGGTTGCTGCAGTTGTAGAACATGGATTTCATGTTCGTAACATTGGATGTATTGAAATTCCTGACGTCGAGACTGGTCAGCGCATTGCAATTATAGAACATTCCTTCCATGTTCGTCACATTGCCGGTCTTAAACTTGCTCACATCGAGCTTGGTCAGGTTGCTGCAGTTGTAGAACATGGATTTCATGTTCGTAACATTGGATGTGTCAAATTTATCTGGGGCAATGCTCAGATTTGACAGCTTGCTGCAATCGCTGAACATGCTTCCCATATCAGTTACATTTTGCGTGTTAAACGATCTCAAATCAAGCGAAGTAAATCCAGAGGATAGGAACATGCTATTCATATTCGTAGCCTTGGATGTGTTAAACGAGTCGGACAGCGTCAACTTTGCGCCGTATGCTTCAGACGCGGTTCTCTCAAACATGTTCGACATATCCAAGACGCTGGATGTATCAAAACTGCTAAGGTCAAGATTATTCAGAATTTTGCAGCCTACAAACATAGAGTGCATGTCGGTTACGTTCTTTGTAGTAAATTTGCTTCCGAACGTGATTGAGGTAAGCTTATAATCATTTGCAAACATTGTTTGCATATTTGCAACGCTCGATGTATCAAACCCTGACAGATCAAGACTTGTCAGCGCATCCATATTGGAAAACATCGACTGCATGTTTTTCACCTTTGAGGTATTAAACTTCCCGCCGAACGTGATCGATTTCAGCACATCGCAATTGAAAAACATCGTGTTCATGTCCGTCACATTTGAAGTGTCAAATCCGGACAAGTCAAGGCTCTCGACTCTCGTCATATTATAGAACATTCCTGCCATCATGGTACATCTTGACGTATCGAGGTTATGTGCATCCAGATATTTGAATCCGAGATCCCCGTTGGTATTATTTTCAACTCTGAACATATCTCTGCCGTCCGCAGGCGCGTATATCACATCGTCGGAATCGGCAGGGGCAATGTATACATCAGATGCGTCGATATACATATATATCGAACCGCTGCTCTCGTCATGCCGCAGATCGTATGGCTCTCTGTTTGAATTGCTTGACGGAACAGGTGTCAGTCCTTCCGGCACTTCGCTGTGCTTGCATATGATTATTTCGTTCGGATTTCTAATTTTAGCGTATATCTCTCCTCCAAGTCCCTCAGTAAGCACATATTCCTTCATCTGTACGTCGATACTGATCCCGCTCGTCACGTTCACTCTCTTGACATACTTACCGAAGGCGATGCCCGCGGGGACGGTGGCGAGAACAAGGACAAGGAGAAGCAGTGCGCTGTGTCTCTTCAAAAATGCTGATACATTTTTCATTTTCCGCGCCCCCTCTCAGTCTATCTGCGTCGCGACAACATCGACGCTGATGTTGCTGACGCTTCCGCTCGACGCGCCGGTGCCCGCCGTGAAGGTGAGCGTAAGGGTCTGTTCCGCTGGGCTTGCGGCCTCAAATTTACCCGCGTTGGGGAAGGTATACACTCTGCCGGTCTCTCCGTCAGCGCGTTTGACAGCCGTTTCCCCGTTCTTCAGAGAAACGGTCACGCCGTTCGGCAGGCTCTTCCCATCGGGAACCGTGACAACTACATCATAGCTCACCGCCGTCTCGCTGCCGCTCGTCACAGTGAATCTATAGCTGTCGCTCTTAGTTGTGGAATTCAGCGTGAACTCCGTTCTCTGCTCGCCGGCCGGCGCCGCAGTAACCTCAAACCGCGCGACTCTTGCGCTGTCATCGCCCGAGCTCTCCGTTTTATACCCGGCAACACTTGCCCCGGTGAAGGCAAGCACGGCCACCAGCAGATAGCACAGATATACTGCCGCCGGAAGTCTCCGCCGCTTATGGGTGCCGCGTGTGTTTACCATGATATTTCTCCTCCTGTTCTCCCCTGTTGTCGGAAGCCCCGGCAAGCCGGGGAAGCTCTATAAGCGCCAGTCCCGCGAACACGATCAGCGTCATGCCGAGGGGCGTTCTGAGTTTTTCGATGAATAGCCCGAAGCCGGGCACGCGGAGCACTACCTTGCCCCGTATGTCCTCCGGTGCGGCGACGCCCATGTCCTCGGTATTGTTCGCGTCGCCCTTCGTGATGAAGCCGCCGTCCGCCGTGCCGGCGATGCGGTGCGTCACCATGCTGTCTCCGCTGCGGAAGGTGATGATGTCGCCCGGCCGGTACCCGGCGCTCTCGCGGCAGACGATGAAGTCCCCCGCCTCGATGGCCGGGCTCATGCTGCCCGTCACGACCACCGCCGATGAGAAGCCGAACAGCTCCGGCATCTGCTCTCCGGTCAGCGCCCGTGCCGCGATAACGTAAATGTTCCCCGCGAGCAGCAGCGCCAGCGCCAGAGTTATGACGGCGGATATAATCTTAAGAACCGCCTTTACCGCTCGCATTTTCCGTGCCTGCGGTAGATCACGACGCTCACCGCTGCGCCCGCCGCCGCGATCAGCATGAAGGCGAGGTACATGGCGATGTGCGAATCGTCGCCCGTCTTGGGTACATAGTAGTTATTGCTGTCCTCGACGACGATATAGAACCCGACGGTGACGCTGTCCCCATCGGTCTGCTCCTTCATCGCCGCGGCAGCCGCGTTGCCGAGCTCGGTATCGGTCACGTCCTGCGCGTCGGTCACCTCATAGTTCCAGAGCCAGTTGATGTCAAAGTCCTGCAGGCCGTGTCCCGCGACCGTGCCGCGCACCGCGCGGATGACCTCGGCTCCCGTGACGCCCGCGGGGAGCTGATAGCTCGCCGTGTCATACATGCCGGTGCCGCCGAGCGAGGGCTGCACGGGGATGCGCGGGTCGGTCTTGATGCTGTAGAGCACCGCGGTGTATCTGATGCGGCCGCTGACGTTGTTCACGAGGCGGATCATGTTGCTGCCGTCCGTGCCCGGGGCGACGACCCTGCGCCCGTCGACGGCTTCGACGTTATTGTACTTCGCGTCGAACAGCGTGAGCTCCGCGGTGCCGTCGGCATTTATGCCGGTGGCGCTGTCCCACTTGAGGCTGTTCTGGTTATAAGTCAGCACATGATCCGGGGAAGTGCCGGGCGCGGCCCATGCCGGGTTTACCGCCAGCGGCAGGCTCAGCAGTGCAAGCACGGCCAGGGCCAGCAGCAGCGGCAGGATGCGCTGTCTGTTTTTTTCAAAAAAAGCAGTCATACTTCTTCGCCTCCGGGTGATTTTCCTGAAGTCATATCATGTCTGTGCCCGCACAGGCATCATATCGCTCCGGGGTGGGTGCGCCGCGTGTTTCGGCTTTAACCCACAGTCCCTGCCCCGCAAAAGCGGGGCAGGGTGGTATGTAAGAATTAGTCGATCTGGGTAACAGTGGTGGTAACTTCGAGAGAGATTTTGGCAGTTCCCGCATCACCGAGTGCAGTATCATATTTGTCATCCTGAGGATATTTAGCTTCGGGATCATCCGTATTTTCAAAATGCCACGCCCAACTGACAGAAAGCGACTCTGCGTTAACCCCGCTGAGATCGGTGCCCGCTTTGTACACTTTGCTATAGGTGGCAATTGCAGCATTAACAGCATTTTCAAAGTCTGCTTCGTTGTCGAAATCCCTACCCATTATTACAGTATTGCCTGTTTCAGTGCTTACCGTAATTACCAATGGGCAATAAAAATGGGAGGGAGTTTTAGTCACAACAGTCCAGCCCTCTACATTAAACACTGGCTCATAGCTGACCTTAACAGCAACTTCAGGAGTTCCGGAGAGCTTTACCGCTGCCATCTTCCCTTCGGTGCCGGGAGCAACGACATTCTCAGTGCTTATTACGGAGTTAACAATGCCAGTTACTCTCCTATCGTCCGTCGTATACGTATTTGCAAAGGTCGTGCCCTCAGCAGTAATTCCAACGCCCCACTTTGCAACGCGCGCGATGTCTTTGCCGGTTTTGCTCGTCGTGTACTTTGCGAAAGTACCGCCGACGAAGCAGCTTGTAATGAGTGTGAGGACAAGCAGGAGCAGTGCCGCCCTCATGAGCTTAGTCTTTTTCATTGAAAGACCTCCTATAAATAATTATTGGAGTGAGGGCTTTCCCCCACAGGTTTTTATCTAAACACCGGCGTCCTTTTCTCTCCCCCGGTGAGTGATAACGCGTTTATTCCTCGCTGTGCTTCAGCCGCTCGAGCTCGCGCTGGAGCTCGTCCGCGCGGTGCTTCTCAGCTTCCTGCGCACGGCGGCGGGCTGCGGAATCGTAAAGCACGAAGGCCAGCACCGGGATGCCGATGAATATCGCCATGCCGACCGGCTTCTGCATGAACATCGCCACGTCCCCAAGCGCCGGGATGCGCGCCTTGTAGATGCCGACGACGTTCTCCGCCGCGACGGGTGCAATGTCCTCGGTGTTGTTCGCGTCGCCCTTCGTGACGAAGCTGAGGGAACCGTCCTCCGCCGTCTCAACGCGCACGATGCGGTGCGTCACGACGATGGAGCCTTCCTTGAAGGCGATAACGTCCCCGGCCTTGAGCGCCGAGGTGTCCGCCCGCGTGACAAAGATCAGGTCGCCAACCTCAATATGGTCCTTCGCCGTACTGCTCATCGAGCCTGACTGCACGACCAGCGGCGTCACGCCCAGCACCGAGGGCGGCGCATCCGGGTTCACCGCGCCCTTGATGATAATGACAAGGTTGTTCACCAGCATCAGCCCGAACAGCACGCACAGCACGAGCGCTATTATATGTAAGGCTGTGACCTTTGTTTTGGGTGCTTTTTCTGTATGCATCGGCTTCTCCTCCGCGGGGCTCGGCCCCGAATCTGTTGTATGGTTGGTTTATGTTCCATTTTTGCCGCTAAGTTGTAGTTAATTGTAGCACGTGTAGTTTTGTAATGCAACAGGAAAAAGCATATTCGACCGCGCGAAATTATATATATATATATATATATATATGGAATGATATTTTCTCTGCATGAATGGTATAAGAAAGCCGCGCCATGCAGGATGGCGCGGCCCGGCGCTTGACATTTCGCCACGCGGGCGATATAATAGGCATAGAAAGAGCGCTGCGACATGCGGTTAGCTCTGAAAGTTGTTGACAGTTAATGCAAAGCATTTACCGCCGTCACTTGGCAGAGTGTCGGCGGTTTTGCTTTACGGTTATCGTGATCGTGTATGTAAGTACATGAAACGTAAACGTAATAGGCATTTTGCTTCACCTCCTTTGCGGAGATGTAGCCAACCGCCTGCCGTTGTCCAGCGCTCCCGGTGCATCAGCACCGCTTATACTATAACATTTGTTCTGACAGATTGCAAGTGTTCCCGACGGGTTCCGCGCGTCCCTGCGCAGCGTCATATATAATTCCGAGCGTACCGCGTTTTGCGGTACGCTCTTTCTATATATTATATACTTTCCTATCAGCCGCCGAGGTAGGCCTTGCGAACCTCGTCGCTTTCGGCAAGCTCCTTGCCGGTGCCGCTGAGGGTGATCTTTCCCGTCTCAAGCACGTATGCGCGGTCAGCGACGGAGAGCGCCATCTGCGCGTTCTGCTCAACGAGCAGGATCGTCGTCCCGTTCTTGTGGAGCTGACGGATGATGTCGAATATCTGCTCGACGAGTATAGGCGCAAGACCCATGGACGGCTCGTCCAGCATCAGCAGCTTCGGGTGGCTCATGAGCGCTCTGCCCATCGCAAGCATCTGCTGCTCGCCGCCGGAGAGGGTACCGGCGATCTGCTTCTTTCTCTCGCGCAGACGCGGGAACTGCTCATAGACCGACTCGATATCCGCGTCGATACCGGCGTTTTTCTGCGTGAACGCGCCCATTTCAAGGTTCTCCTCAACGCTCATCTGGAGGAAGATGCGCCGCCCCTCGGGGACCTGTGCAAGCCCCTTGTACACAAGCTTGTGCGCCGGGACATGGCTGATGTTCTCGCCGTTAAACTCGATGCTGCCGGTGCGGGAGCGCAGCAGCCCGGAGACGGTTTGGAGCGTCGTGGACTTGCCCGCGCCGTTTGCGCCGATAAGGGTGACGATCTCGCCCTCGTTGACCTCAAAGGAGATGCCCTTTATCGCGTGGATCGCGCCGTAGTATACATTTATATTATCTACCTTAAGAATAGTGCCCATGCGCTCAGGCCTCCTTCTTCTTGCCGAGGTATGCTTCGATAACGACGGGGTTCGCCTGAATGTCCGCGGGCGTACCCTTGGCGATGACCTTGCCGAAGTTCAGCACACAGATACCCTCGCAGATACCCATGACAAGGTTCATGTCGTGCTCGATGAGCATGATGGCGATCTGGAACATGTCGCGGATCTTGATGATGTTCTCCATCAGCTCCGCGGTCTCGGAGGGGTTCATGCCGGCGGCCGGCTCGTCGAGCAGCAGCAGGCTCGGGTTCGTGCCGAGGGCGCGGACTATCTCGAGACGGCGCTGTGCGCCGTAGGGCAGGGAGCCTGCCTTGGCGTCCGCGAGATCCTCCATGTCGAAGATGCTCAGCAGCTCCATCGCGCGCTCATGGGCGATGCGCTCCTGCTTCCAGTAGGACGGCAGGCGCATGATGCCGGAGAACATGCCATAGTTTATCTGGTTGTGCATGCCGAGCTTGACGTTATCCTCAACGCTGAGGTTGTCAAACAGGCGGATGTTCTGAAACGTGCGCGCCACACCGAGCTTGTTGACCTGCGCGGTGTTCATGCTGTGGGTGTCTATGCCGTCGACCATGATGGTGCCGCGCGTCGGCTGATAGACCTTGGTGAGAAGGTTAAAGATCGTGGTCTTGCCGGCACCGTTCGGGCCGATGAGTCCGGCGATCTCGGTACGGCCGATGGTGAGGTTAAAATCGTCGACCGCGGTCAGGCCGCCGAAGTCTATACCGAGGTGGCTGACTTCGAGGACGGGGGTCTTGTCAAGGTCGCGCTGCGGAATGAAAGCGTTCGTCGGCAGCGGGACGAGCGGGCTTTTATACTTCGTCTCGATGTTGGCTTCCGGATATGCCGGGGCAAACATCGCGAGCGGGTTTCTTAATTTCAGAGCGAGATCAGGCATGTTCCTTTTCTCCTTTCTTGCCGAAGGGGACGAGCTTTGAAAGCAGCGCCTTCATCTGGTGGCTGTTCGTCGCCAGCATGACGACTATCAGGACTATCGCGTAGATGAGCATGCGGTAATCGGCAAAGCCGCGCAGCGCCTCGGGCAGCACCGTCAGCACCGCCGCCGCGATGATCGAGCCCCACATGTTGCCGAGCCCGCCGAGCACGACGAACACGAGGATGAGGATGGAGGTATTAAAGTCGAACTTCGAGGAGACGAGGTTCGAGAAGTTCAGGCCGTAGAGCGCGCCCGCGCCGCCGGCGAGCGCAGCGCTCGTCACAAAGGCCATGAGCTTATACTTCGTCACGTTGATGCCGACGGACTCGGCGGCGATGCGGTTATCGCGCAGCGCCATGATCGCGCGGCCGGAGCGGCTGCGCGCGAGGTTCAAAACAACGACGAGCGTGACCATGATGAGGATGAAGCCCGCGGTGAAGCTTGCGATGGTGTCCGTGCCGGTCGCGCCCTGCGCTCCCTTGATGAGCACCTTGCCCGTCTCGGTGAGGCCAAGGTCGGTGACGGTCTTTGCGCCGGTGGCGTTGAAGATGATGTGCAGGCCGTTTTCATCGTGGCCGATGATGAGGCAGTTTATAAGCTCCTTGATGATCTCGCCGAAGGCCAGCGTCACGATTGCCAGATAGTCGCCGTGCAGGCGCAGCACCGGGATGCCGACAAGAGTTCCCGCGATGCCCGCGAAGATCGCGCCCATCACTATCGCGAGCGCGAGGCGCACGCCGTCCGAGGGGATAGCGCTCTGCAGGCTCATCGCGGTGACGACGCCGGTGAACGCGCCGACGCTCATGAAGCCCGCGTGTCCCAGACTCAGCTCGCCGAGGATGCCGACGGTGAGGTTCAGGGAGACGGCCATGACGATGTAGCAGCAGATTGGGACGAGCTGACCCTTCATCGAGCGGGTGAGCAGCCCTTCGTTCATCAGCGCGTTCATGACGATAAAGGCGATGACGACGCCGATATACGTCGCGAAGTCCGCGATCTTTGTCTTGTTAAGAGTCTTTTTCATCTTGGCACCTCAGACTTTCTCCGGCACATACTTGCCGAGCAGACCGGCCGGACGCACCAGCAGCGTCACGATAAGCACCGCAAAGACGATGGAGTTTGCAAGCTGCGTGGAGATATACGCCTTTGCCAGAGACTCGATTATGCCGAGCAGCAGACCGCCGAGGAACGCGCCGGGGATAGAGCCGATGCCGCCGAACACCGCCGCGGTGAAGGCTTTGATGCCGGGCATGGAGCCGGTCGTCGGCATAAGGGAGGTGTAGGACGAGCAGAGCAGCACGCCCGCGATCGCCGCGAGAGCCGAGCCGATAGCGAAGGTAAGGGAAATGGTGCTGTTGACGTTGATGCCCATGAGCTGTGCCGCGGCCTTATCCTCGGACACGGCGCGCATAGCCTTGCCCATCTTGGTCTTGCCGGTGAAGAAGGTCAGCGCCGCCATGATGACAAGGCACATCACGACCGTCAGAAGCGCGATGTAGGAGATCGTGAGCTTGCCGTCGAAGAGCTTGAACGCGCCCTCGACCACAGGGCTGTACGCCTTGGGGTTTGCGCCCCAGATGAGCAGGGCGGAGTTCTGGAGGAAGTAGCTCACGCCGATGGCGGTGATAAGCACCGCGAGCGACGGAGCCGCACGCAGCGGCTTATACGCCAGGCCCTCGATGATAACGCCGAGCACCGTACACACGACCATTGCGACGAGTACCGCCGCCCACGCGGGGAGCCCCCACGAGCTGACCGCCATCAGCGACACGTAGCCGCCGACCATTATAACGTCGCCGTGGGCGAAGTTCAGCATCTTGGCGATGCCGTAAACCATGGTATAGCCCAGCGCGATTATCGCGTACACGCTGCCGAGGCTGATACCGCTGATGAGATATGACAGAAATTCCATAACGTACCTCTTCTGTTTCTATTAACTGCTGTGAGCTTCTATTAAGACGCGAAGCGTCGATATACTCCGAGCAAAGCCCAGCGGAGCGGGTTTGCGAGGAAAAGGAAGAATAATATCGCCGGTCAATGCCGTGCCGCCTGCGGTGCGGCATGACCTTGCGGTATTATTCTGACGCGCTCTCTGCGACATTTGCACAGCCGGCAGAGGCCGTGCCGCCTCTGCAACTGCCGCAGAATGATAAGACGCCTGTCGGCAGTCGGGGGATGATCCCCCGGCTGCCTTTGTTTGGTTGTGGTTTAATATCCCGCTGTACTTATGCTGCGGGGCTGGCCTCGGGTTCGGCAGCTGCTTCCGCTTCCGCGGTGGCTTCGGGCTCTGCGGTCGCTTCAGCATCTGCGGGAGCTTCCTCGGCTGCTGCGAGCTCTGCGGAGACGTAGGTGCCGTTCTTGATGATGACGGCGGCGGGCATCTTGCTGACCTCGCCCTCGGTGTTCCAGGTCATGCCCTTACCGGTCAGGCCATCGAAGGTCAGGCTCTGGAATGCGGAGACAAGTGCATCGCAGATCTCCTCGTTGCTCATGTCGGGAGTGCAGTTGGCGGCTTCGAGAGCGGCCTTCAGTGCGTAGATAACGTCGTACTCATCGGCTGCGAACTGGTTGGGGACTTCACCGTACTTCTCGGTGTACTTCGCTACGAAGCTCTGGGTCTGCTCGTCCTGTGCGTCCGCGGAGAACGGGGTCAGAACCATGACGTCCTCTGCAAGCGAGGTATCAAAGCCCTCGAGGGTCAGGATGCCGTCCATGCCGTCGACGCCGAAGAAGGTCGGCTCATAGCCCATGGCCTTTGCCTGGGAGAAGATGACGGATGCGGGCTGATAGTAGATGGGCAGGAAGACGAGGTCTGCGCCGTCAGCCTGCGCTGCGTTGAGCTGGACGGAGAAGTCGGTAGCGGTGTCCTTGGTGAAGGTGCCTTCGTAGACGATCTCAAGGCCGCTCTCGGCTGCGGTGGAAACGAACTTGTCGCGGATGCCCTGGGAGTAAGCGTCATCGTTGCGGTAGATAACGGCGATCTTGCTTTCAGGCATGTTGGCTGCGATGTAGGTTGCGGAGCCTGCGCCCTGGTTGGGGTCGGTGAAGCAGAGCTGGAAAACGTTGTCCTTGCCCTCGGTGACGTCGGCGGAGGAGGCGGACGGGGTCATCATGAACACGCGCTCTTCATTGCACTTGGTTGAAACGGAGATGGCGGAGCCGGTGGTGGTGGGGCCGGCCATGACCTGCATGCCCCAGTCCATGAGGTTGTTGTAGGCGTTGACTGCGATCTCGCTGTCGGCCTGGTCGTCCTCGAACTTCCATTCAATCTGGTAGCCGTTGATGCCGCCGTTGGCATTGATCTCATCGACTGCGATCTGGCCGCCGTTCTTGACAGCGGTGCCGTAGATAGCCGCATCGCCGGTCAGAGGGCCGCTGCCGCCGATCTTGAATGTATTGCTGCCGGAAGCTTCCGCGGGAGCTTCAGTTGCGGCAGTGCCGCTGTTGCTGCTGCCGCAGCCTGCGAACAGGCACATGCACATTGCTGCGACCAAAACAAGAGCCATAAACTTTTTCATCTTTTTGTTCTCCTTACAGGAATATATTTATACAAAAAATCAGCCCCGACCGAATTGGTCGGGGCTGATTTGAAGTATACTGAAATATCAAATCATCACACCGCTGCCAAAACCGGTCGCCTGCTATCTGTGCCGCTAATTATGCTTATAATTATGCATATGGATACGGTAATAACTCGTACGGCGGCAACAAAAATGGACACTGCGTTAACAGTGTCCATAGTAAGCAGGAGGGCGGTATTGGTGCAGTCGGCGGACTGCTGACGAGAAGAGCATGCAGCAGCGGACTCATCTGCGCGAGCGCATGAGCCGGTGGTATTGAAGCGGTTTGCGAAGCGTTCAAACATCTGCTGTATCTCCTTTCGTTTGATGGGCGTACTTTAGCACCGTAAGCCGCGGCTGTCAAGTGCCTTTTTTATTTTTCACTCATTCTGACAAAACGCCCAAAATCGCAGGGGCTTTTTTCTACACTTTGCACAGCGTCAGAATAACATCGCAAGGTCTTGTCGCGCCGCAAGCGGCACGGCATCGACCGGCGATATTATTCTTCCTTTTCCTCGCAAACCCACTTCGTTGGGCTTTGCTCGGAGCATTGGTGCTTCGCACCGTGGTAATGGATATAAGAAAGGACGGGGACTTGCGGTATCCCCGTCCGGACATGACAGACCTTACCGTGCCCGCCGCGAGGATGTGCATTCGCGGCCTGACAGGAGGCCTATCGTATACCGCTCAGTGCTATGCTCCAATCACCCTGCGGTATTTGTACCATTGTATATCAAAAACGCCGGTTTGCATAGGGCTAATCTTAAGAAATACAAAATTTTGAAAAATCGCACAAATTCGGCGGGTCGTTTCTGTTGAAAGCGAGAAAAAATCCAGACGATCAAAAACCATGTCTTAATGTCAGATACCAGAGCAGAGGGGGAGCTTGAGGGGGGGCAAGGCCTGCCTCAAATTGGAT
>CAKTIH010000052.1 GCA_934565615.1 uncultured Oscillospiraceae bacterium
GCTATATACAAGCGGTGTACCTCGCCTCCTGCGCGGCGACGCTGTTCTGCTTCACGGATCGTGAAGACAAAGCGGAGAGATGGGCAGGCCGAATACTGGCGGGGATAGTCGGGATATCGATCCTTTGCGCGGACATTGACCTTGCCGATCTTCTGGTCGATACCCTGATACCGATGATAGGCTTAGCCGGGACGGCGATGTGCATATACTACCGGGATAAGCTCTCTTCCAAGGCCATACCGCTTATCATTACCGTCTGCTTCCTGCCGATGGTGAAAAACAGCGGCTATCTGTTCTCGGCAGTCATTATTATTTTTGCCCTATGCTTAAGCATAGGAGCAGTAAGACTCCGTCTTACTGCTGTGATGGGGCTCTGTCTTCTGGGAATAAACAGAATATGGGCGTGGCATGTGAAGGCCGCCTTTGTCGACGGTATGGCGTCCTATCACGCAATGTCCGCCGAGAGCTTTCAGAGCAGCTTTGCCGAGAAAACGACGGAGGATCTGCTCAATATAACACGAGCATATCTCGACGCCGTGGCGAGCCGGGGAAGACTGCCTTGGCTGCTCCTGTGCATCGCCGTTGTCGTGTTCATAATATGCAAGAGCGGCAAATGGCGGCAGCTCCGAGGCTTTGTCTTTGCCGGGGCGGGAGTTTGGCTCGCATGGGTGATAGGCGTCCTCGGGATGTATTTCTTCTCAATGAGCTTGGGCGAGGCTTTGGGGCTTGCGGCCTTTGAGCGTTACTATGCTTCCGCGCTTGTTTTCAGCGGCGGGTACTTCTTTATCGTGTGTATGATTGCGCTTGATGGAAAGGCATCCGCGCTGATGAAAGCGGCGGTACTCCTGTGCTGCACCCTGTGCATCATCACCGCAAAGCCGAATTATACATATCTCGAACGCCAGAGCAGCCGCGGCGCATGGAACCTTGAGATGCGAAACCGCGTTGACGCGCTCATTGAGGAAAACAATATTCCCTCCGGGCTTGCATACCTTGTGTTTTCCGGGGACTATGACGATATCACCCTGCGGGTAATGGTCACTTACCTGCTTCAGCCGACGACCACGCATGTCTGCCCGGACGACGAGCTCGAACAGATGGATGATGGGTGGCGCACGTATGACTATTATATCGTCGCCGATGAAACGGAGGCGAACATGGCTTTCGTCAGAGACGCTATGGCCAAGGACGCACCTGCCGGGTATACATGGTAACGCTTCAAAACAAAATGATAAAAACGTTCACCCCTGCCGAGCTTTCACGCGGCAGGGGTGATTTTATGGAGAAAAATCTGAAATCGTTTATTTATCTGCTCAGCAGTACCTCATCGCTTTCAAGCGGGCTGCTGGCTATCTGTGCAAACATCTCTATAAGCTCGTGCTTTGAGAGATGCTGCTTTTCCTCGCCGCGGATATCCAGAATGATCTTGCCTTGGTTCATCATGATAAGGCGGTTGCCGTGGCGGATCGCGTCCTTCATGTTGTGGGTGATCATCATGGTGGTCAGGTGATTCTCTTCGACTATCTTGTCGGATATCTCCAGCACCTTTGCCGCCGTCGCGGGATCGAGCGCCGCAGTGTGCTCATCGAGCAGCAGGAGCTTTGGCTTCTTGAGGGAGGACATCAGCAGTGTCAGCGCCTGACGCTGGCCGCCGGAGAGCAGGCCGACCTTTGCGGTCATTCTGTCCTCAAGGCCGAGACCGAGGGTGCTGAGCTGCTCGCGGAACTGCTCGCGCTCCGCGTTGGTCACGGCCCAGCGCAGGCCGCGCTTTTCGCCGCGGCGCATGGCGAGCGCCATGTTCTCTTCGATTTGCATGTTCGGCGCGGTGCCCATCATCGGGTCCTGGAACACGCGGCCTATATACCCGGCGCGCTTATGCTCCGGCAGGGCGGTGACATCCACTCCGTCGAGCAGGATGCGCCCGCTGTCGACCGGCCATACACCGGCGACTGCGTTGAGCATCGTGGACTTGCCGGCTCCGTTGCCGCCGATGACGGTCACGAAGTCGCCCGGCTCAAGGTGGAGGGAGAGCCCCGCGAGGGCTTTCTTTTCATTTATCGTGCCCTTATTGAAGGTCTTGTAAATGTTATCGAGCTTAAGCATGGCTGTCCTCCTTTGCGCGCAGGCGCTTGAAAGATGTCTTGCGCTGTTCGCGCAGGTACGGGACCGCGAGGAAGAGCGCGACGATCACTGCGGTGATGAGCTTGAGGTCGTTGGAGTTGAGCCTGAGCCACAGCACCAGCACGACCACGAGGTAGTACACGACGCCGCCGATGACGACGAAGGACATCGTGCCGAAGAAGTTGAGGTGCTTGCCGAGGATCGCCTTGCCGAGCACCTCGCCGATGATGACGGCGGCAAGGCCGATGACGATCGCGCCGCGCCCCATGTTGATATCGGCGAAGCCCTGGTACTGGCTCATAAGCCCGCCGGAGAGCGCCACGACGCCGTTGGATATCGCAAGGCCGAGGATTTTCATCGCGCCTATATCGATGCCGAGGGCGCGGCTCATCGCGGGGTTTGAGCCGGTCGCACGCAGGGCGGAGCCCTGCTCGGTGCCGAAGTACCAGTAGAACACGCACACCAGCACGAAGGCTATCACAAGGCTTGTGAGGATGGCGGAGGTAATGTTGCGCGAGGAGAGGATGAGGTTATACTTGTCGACGCTCAGCGCCTTGTTCGCGGCCATGCCCATGATGCGCAGGTTTATGGAGTAGAGCGAGAACTGCGTCAGGATACCGGCGAGGATGACGGGGATGCCGAGCTTGACATGCAGCAGACCCGTGCAGAGCCCCGCGAGTATACCGGCGATAACGGCCACGAGCATTGCCAGCCACGCAGGCCAGCCCGCGAGAATGAGCATTACCGTCACGGCGGCGCCGAGGGTAAAGGAGCCGTCGACTGTAAGGTCGGCAACATCGAGCAGACGGAAGGTGATGAGCACTCCGAGTGCCATAAGACCCCATATAAGTCCCTGGGCAATGCCGCCGGGAAGGTTTTTTGCCAGCTTCAGCAGGCTGAGTGATGCAATGTAGGCGCTGATCGTCATGATTACACTTCCTTAATTATTTTGCAATTGCAACGTAGTCATCGGGAACGGTGATGTTGAGAGCCTCGCAGATATCTGCGTTGTACTCCTTGGTGAAGGCGGGAGCGAAGCGGACTTCCATAGTGGAGATGTCTGCGCCCTCGGTGAGGATCTCTGCTGCCATCTCGCCGGTCGCACGGCCGAGGTCGTAGTAGGAGATGGAGAGGGTGGCCACGCCGCAGCCGGAGGCGATGCCTTCTTCACCGGCGACGATGGGGATGCCTGCGCTCAGAGCGACGTTGTTGATAGCTTCGGTGCAGGAGGCAGCGGTGTTATCGGTCGGGATGTAGAGCACATCGGCATTGGAGCAGGCGTTTGCGGTAACGGAGGAAACATCGTTGGAGTCTGCGAAGGTGTAGCGCTCAACGCTGTAGCCCATGTCGGTGAGGAGGGCTTCCATGCTGTCGGCCTGGAAGATGGAGTTGGGCTCACCGGAGCAGTAGAGCAGACCGATGGTCTTTGCATCGGGGAAGAGCTCCTGGATCATCGCGGCCTGACCGTCGAGCGGAGCGAGGTCGGAGGTACCGGAGATGTTGGTGCCGGAAACGCCGGTCCAGTTGTCAACGCCGAGAGCCACGCCGTAGTCGGTGATGGAGGTGCCAAGGATGGGGATGGTGTTCGTTGCGGAGGCGGCAGCCTGTATAGAGGCAGTGGCGTTAGCCATGATGAGGTCTACCTCGTCGCTCACGAACTGGTTGCAGATCAGCGAGCAGGTGGCGGAGTCACCGGAAGCGTTCTGCTCCTGGAAGGTGACCTTGTCGCCGAGCGCTTCGGTCAGGGCGTCCTTGAAGCCCTGAGTCGCAGCGTCAAGCGCGGGGTGCTGGACGAGCTGGCATATGCCGACGACGAAGGTCTTGTCGGCTGAAACGTCCTCGGCCGGGGCCTCGGTGGAAGCTGCGGGAGCTTCGGTTGCTGCTGCGGGAGCGGAGCTGCCGCAGGCTGCGAGTGCGAGCACCATTGCAAGCACACAGATGAGAGAAATAAGTTTTTTCATTTTGTCATATCTCCTTTTGGAAATTTAACGGGGAAACAAAAAAGCTGCACAGACAGAAGTCCGTGCAGCTTTGAATGATCGAATCAAGATTCAAATCATGAGTTCCGTTCTAATTGCAGCACAAACTTCTATTACTTGACATAAAAAAGTAATAGTAAAAGCCATATGCAACTGCAAAGACGAACTTTATCATGACTTTGCCTCCCTGTTTGATGGTGCAGACTTTAGCACTTTTAGTCGCTGAAGTCAATACCTTTTTTGCGTTGAATTTTCCTTTTGGCCTTTTGCACTATTGTCTGCAGCCTTCACCGCAAAAACTTTGTTGCATTTTTATGCAGACGAGTTATAAAATCGCCCTCCGGCGGAAACAATTCCCTATGACAATAACGCGCCGTGCGGCTCTCACCGGCGGCGCAGACCGCACAGACAGGTCGGAAAGGCGAAAACATGGATAAAAAACGCAGAGCTGTCAGGATAGTTTTAACTGTGCTCGGCGCGGCGGCGGTACTGGCGATCACCGCAGTGAGCGTATATATGCTTTGGGAGAAGCCCCCTGCGACGGCGGCGGAACCGGAGAAGCTCGGCGGCACGCTGCACACGCCCGATGAGCAGACGAGCGCGCCGCAGTCTGGTTCGGCACAGAGTCCGTCCCCCTCGGGCAGCGGGATGGAGCGCGGCACGGCCTTCAACACGAGCCGTCAGGACGGGGTGTATACCATCCTCCTCGTCGGCAATGACGACGGCACCGGCAATACAGATACAATCATGGTCGCAAAGCTCGACACCGTGCGCCACAGCCTGAACGCCGTGAGCATCCCGCGCGACACGCTCATCAATGTTGACACGCCCGTGAGGAAGATAAACAGCGTCTATTGGGGCGCGCGCAACAACGGCAATGACGGCATCGAGGCGCTGCGCCGCCATGTGCGCAAGCTGACGGGCTTCGATGTGGACTGCTACGCGGTGCTCGATCTGAGCGCCTTTATAGAGGCGGTAGACGCGATAGGCGGGATATGGTACGATGTACCGGAGCGGCTGTATTACGACGGCGGCCCGGTCATCGACCTTGAGCCGGGCTATCAGCTCCTTGACGGCGAGCAGGCGATGGGGCTTGTGCGCTTCCGCTACGGCTATATGAACGGCGACCTTGACAGGATAAACGTGCAGCACGATTTCCTCAAGGCTGCGGCGGAGCAGTTCCTCAGTCAGGGCAGCATACCGAACGCCTCAAAGGTGATAAGCATCCTTGCCGGGAGCATGGACACGAACCTCACGGCGGCGAACATGGCGTATTTCGCACGTCAGCTCATGATGTGCTCAAGCGAGGATATCAATTTCTACACCGCGCCGAACACGCCCATGACCGTGCAGAACCTGAGCTATACTTTCCTCGACCTCTATGACTGGCTCACGATGGTGAACGACTGCATCAACCCCTATTCCACGCCCGTCACCGAGGGGATGCTCGACCTTGTGTATCTCTATAACGGCAGCGTCTGCTGCACAGGCGTGCTCAACGGCGTCGGCTACTTCAGCATGGGCGGCGGCAGCGCACCGACAGAGGACTACGAGGAGGAGTACACCGATGAGGACTACTACGAGGAGCCTGAGGAGGAACCGGCAGAAGAGCCCGAGGAGGAGCCAGAACCCGAGCCGACGCTCCCGCCGCTGCCCTCGTCTACGCCATCGAACGACGATTGGCTTGTGACGACGTAAAGGAAGCGCCGCAAACATGCGGGGCTTACGCAGGAGCAGCTTGCGGAAAAGGCCGGGATAAGCCGCCCGCACGTGGGTGCGATAGAAGCACCGAATCTCTGCCGCCCCATTTCGTTGGAGCTGCTGTTTAACCTTGCCGACGCGCCGGGTGTTGAACCGTATAAGCTGCTGGAGTTCAGAGACGGGCGGTAAGTGAATCCGCCGATCCTTATAAAACACAAAGCCATGCCGCATTTTCGGCATGGCTTTGTGTTTCGTTCAGAGATATTTTTCTACCTGCTTATAGTACATCTCGAAGAGCTTGTCCATTTCCTCGTCGCTGGCAAAGCCGGGATGGCGGCAGTACGCGCTTGCGATGACGCCGCGGCGGTGGAGGATCAGCTTCTCATAATGGATGATCTCCTCGACGTTCTGGCGGATGTGGTTGAGGATGGGCAGCAGAGCGTTATGCAGCTCGACGGCTTTTTCCATGTCGCCGTCCATATACGCGCGGTACACGTCGATATACAGCTTCGCCATAGAAGCGCCCGGCATCGCGCCGACAGCGCCGCGGTCGAAGGTCTCAAGCATCTGATAGCCGGCGTTTCCGGCAAAGACGCGGACGCCTGCGGGCGCGCCGTTGAGGAAGCTTGAGATATACGGCCCGGCGGGCTTGCACTCGATCTTGAAATAGGTCATGTTCGGCACGTCGATCGCGAGCTGGCGCAGCGTCTCCGGGGCGATGGCGACGCCCGTCTGCTCCGGCGCGTACTGGAACATCACCGGGATGCTGACAGAGCGGGCGACTGCGCGGATGTGGTCGAACAGCTCCTTGCCCGAGGGCTTGAGGAAGAACGGCGGCAGCAGCATCATGCAGTCCGCGCCAGAGCTTTCAATGAGCTTTGCGCGCTCAATGGCGGCAATGGTGGAGTGCGGCGTGCAGGAGATGACGGAGTGCAGGCCGAGTCTGCGGCACTCCTCGACCGTCACGTGTATCAGCTTTTCGCACTCGGCGTCGGTGAGCTTGTAGTACTCCCCGGCGATGCCGAAGAGCGTAGCTCCGTCGCAGCCGACGTCCTTCATGTATTTGAGCTCAGAGAGGAGGCTTTCGTAGTCAACGGCTCCGCTGTCGGTGAAGGGGGCGGCGATAATGGGGACTATTCCTTTTATTTCCAAAGCTATACCTCCAAAACATCATGCGTCATCGCTGGCCGGGACCTCGCTCTTCTTTTTGAAGAGCTTGCTCAGAAGCGGCCAGAACACGGAGACGACACAGCAGATCAAGAATATAAGGCTGATGGGGTGGGTGAAGAAAATGCTGAGACTGCCCTTGGACATTATCAGCGCGCGGCGGAAGTTAGATTCGACCGTCGTGCCGAGTATCAGCCCCACGACCATAGGCGCGGCAGGGACCTTGAGGCGAGTGAACGCAAAGCCGACAAGGCCGAACACGAGCATGGCGACAACGTCAAAGAACTGGTTGTTGATCGCGTAGGAACCGACGACGCAGAAAACGAAGATCATCGGCGTGAGTATGTACTGGGGGACAGAGACGATTTTTGTGAAGAGCCTTATGCCGAAGAGCCCCAGCACGAGCATTACGGTGTTTATAACGAACAGCGCGATGAAGATCGAATACACCAGCGCCGGGGACTCGGTGAAGAGCGTCGGCCCGGGGGTCAGCCCCTGTATCATGAATGCGCCTATAAGCACGGCGGTGCTCACATCACCCGGTATGCCGAGGGAGAGCAGGGGAATGAGTGCGCCGCCTGTGACGCCGTTGTTCGCGCTCTCAGGCGCGGCGACTCCTTCGACGATGCCGGTGCCGAATTTCTCGGGATGCTTCGAGAAACGGCGCGCCTCGTTATACGCGAGGAAGGAGGCGATGGTCGCGCCGGTGCCGGGTATGGCCCCGATGAGTGTGCCGACGCTGCCGAAGATGAGCGACAGGGGGAATATCTTTTTCATGTCCTCTTTCGAGGGGACGACCTTTTTGACCGTCTGTATGATGCGCTCCTTGGCCTTGCCCTGCTCCAGCGCCATATATACCTGAGGCATGGCGAACAGGCCTATCAGCACCGGCACTGCGGAGAAGCCGCCGAGCAGGTGGGTGCTGCCGAAGGTGAAGCGGGTAACGCCGGCCATAGAGTCCACACCGACGGTCGCAACGAGCAGGCCGAGCGCGCCGGAGATCAGCCCCTTGACAACGCTCTTGCCGGAGATGCTCGCGATGATCGTCAGTCCGAAGAGCGCGAGCGCGAAGTAATCGGGGGCGGAGAACTTGAGCGCAAAGTCGGCGAGCTGGGGCGCTGCGACGCACAGGAATATCGCACTGACGATGCCGCCGATGAAGCTTGCCATCGTTGCGATGCCGATACCGCGTCCGCCCTCGCCGCGCTTGCCGAATTCGTAGCCGTCAAGGACGGTGGCTGCCGCGGCGGGAGTACCGGGGGTGTTTATGAGCACGGCGGTGATAGAGCCGCCGTATACTCCGCCGCAGTACAGGCCGAGCAGCAGCATCATCGCGGCGGTCGGCTCCATGCTGTAGGTCAGCGGCAGGGCGAGCACCATGCCCATCGTGGCGGAAAGGCCGGGCAGCGCGCCGATGATGATCCCGCAGAACACACCGAGGAAGATCATAAGAAGATTATTGAAGGTCAGCAGGTTCTGCAGACCAAGCATAAAGTTACTCATTCCAGTCCATACCTCCGATCAGAAAATAAGTCCAAGCAGACCGAGCGGCAGCCGGACATTGAGCAGCATTCTGAACACCAGATAAAGCACGGCTGAAGCAGCAGCGGGGAAGACGATCATCATCCACGTCTTCGGGCAGCCCATTATCTTCATCATCACCGCTATTGCGGCAAAGGCGCATATCGGAAAGCCGACGTACTGGAGCGCGAGCATGAAGATGAGGACGATACCGATATCGCGCAGGTTGGCCCGGCGCAGGAAAATGAGCGGCTCATCCTCTTTTTTGAGGATGCAGTCGAGCACGAGCAGCAGCAGAGCAAGACCGGCGAGGAGATAGCATATGAGCCGCGGATAGGCGGCGGGGCCGATATCGTACTGGATAATGGACCTGCGCATGCTGTAGGTCATGGTGATGACCCATACAGCCAGCGCGCAGATCACAGCGGAGAATATCGCGGTGGCTTTTTTCATGGTAAAACCTCCTTGGGGCGGCGTCAGTCATAAGTGAAGGCAAGGCGGCAGATATACCGCCTTGCCCGATGTACAGTGCTTATCAGCCGAGGAGACCGACAACGCCGGAGTATAGATCGTTCTGCTCATTGAGCATTGCCATGAGGGCTTCGCTGCCGCGCACGTCAATGCCGTAGCCGCTCTTGTTCATGAAGCTTGTGAAGCTCTCCTGCTCGGCGGCTTTGAGGACGGCTTCTTCAACTGCCTTGCAGATGTTTTCGGGAGTGCCCTTGGGCAGGGCTATGCCGGCAAAGGTGGCCATAGATACGTCGATGCCGCACTCCTTGAAGGTGGGGACGTCGGGGCAGGCGCTGTAGCGCTCGTCAGCGGCGACGGCAAGGATGCGCATCTGACCGGCTGCTACCTGAGAGGAGACCTCGCCGGGGGAGGAGACGACGGCGTCGTTGTGCCCGCCGACGGCTGCGACGACTGCCGCGGAGGTGCCGTCACTGTAGGGAACGTGCAGGAACTCAACGCCGGCCTTGTTCTGGATGCTCAAAGCCATGAGGTGATAGGAGCCGCCCGCGCCGCCGTTTGCGATGCTGACAGTCTCGGGAGCAGCTTTTGCTGCGTCAATGAACTCCTGGATGGTGGTGTAAGGGGAGCTTTCGGCAACGCTGATGCAGCCGGGGTTGGAGCAAACCATAGCGATGTTTTCAAGATAAGTGTAGCCTACGCCGTCGGGAGCCGTGCCGAGCAGAGGATTGACGACAAGGCCGATGGAGCTGGCGAGCCACGTCAGGCCGTCGGGATCGGCAGCGCAGGCTTGAGCCGCGCCGACCATGCCGCCGGAGCCGGTCACATTTTCAACAACGATCGTCCAGCCGGTGACCTCTTCCACAGCCTGCGCAATAGCGCGGGAGACGAGGTCGGTCTGACCGCCCGCGCCGAAGGGAACGATAAGAGTGATAGGCTCACTCGGAGTCCAGGCTTCCGCCTCGGCGGGAGCGTCTGCGGCCGCGGGCTCTTCGGTCGCTGCGGGTGCGGCGCTCTGACCGCAGGCGCACAGAGCTACGACCATGCAGAGTGCAAGGATGAGTGCAAGTGCTTTTTTCATGATTTTCCTCCAATCAAATTGTTTCAGAATTTGTTTCAAAATCCTGCCGATTTTCAGACGGCGTATTATTAAACCGTCTTGTTTACAGTTGCAAAATACCATATATATACGGAAAAAGCAATAAGGAAATACTTTTTTGTGAAACGTGTAGTTTCAAATGTTTCATGATTGTTTATATTGACAATTGCAATTGTTTCGTGATTGACGTATAATACAGCCATGAAAGCAAAACAGGAGGAACAGGCGTGGCAACAGTAAGAGAGATAGCAAGCCTTGCGGGGGTCTCACCGAGCACGGTGTCGAGAGTGATAAACGGGAACGTCCCGGTAAAGGAGTCTGCGCGCAACAAGGTGCTGCTTGCGATACAGCGGCTTGACGAGCAGGACGGCAGGACGGAGCCGCGGCTGCGCGGGGAGGTCGGGATAGTCATGCCAGTCTCCTCGGCAATGAACCTTGCCGAGCATCCCTCGCTTTATTCGACGGTGCTCAGCTTTATAGAGACGGTCAGCGCGCACGAGCTTGGCAACACCACGATCCTGCTCGATGAGCATTCGCAGCCGCAGGACCTTAGGCCGCAGAGCGTCTGCGGGTATCTTGTCCTCGGCACCAGCGAGGAGCAGGAGGGACGCCTGTTGGAAATGCTGACGTCTTTCGGGAAACCGTTTATATTCATAAACCGCCTTATGGACAACAAGCTCGCAAGCTGCATCAATATCGATGACGAGCAGGCGACGGAGCAGGCCGTCAATTATCTGCTCTCGCTCGGCCACAGGCGGATAGCCTTCATCGGCGGTAACCGGAACTACCCGAACACCAAGCTGCGCTATTCCGGATATGTCAAGGCGCTGCGCGCGGCGGGGATAGAGCCGGATGCCGCCCTCGCGCTCTACGGTGAGTATAACGAGCGCTCCGGTGAGGAGCTCGGCGCGCAGCTGATTGAGTCCGGTCGGCTGCCGACGGCGGCCTGCGTCGCATCCGACCCGATCGCAATAGGTATGATGCGGTATCTCAGCGCGCATGGAGTGAAGCTGCCGGAGGAGCTGTCGATCGTCGGCTTCGGCGATATCGAGGCGTCCTCATATGTAAACCCGCCGCTCACGACGATCTCGCAGAACAGCCGCGAGATGGGGCATGCAGCAGCGGAGACGCTGCTGCACATGATGGGCAGCCCCGCGATATGCAGCCAGAAGGTGCTGCTGCGCACGGAGCTTGTGATACGCGGCTCGTGCGCCGCACCGAGGACGGAGTAATTGAATAAAATTTGCCCCGGGTCAGATGACCCGGGGCGCGAAACAAAAATGGAGAGAAAAGGATGGAATGTAGCAAATTATTATGCTGCCAGTTTAGAAACTATCATTGCGGCGGTGAGCAGCACCGCGATGATCGACAGCATTATCAGGCGGCGCCTGAGGATGCCGGGCATTGCGCCGGCCTCATTCGGCCAGCAGCTTGCCGAGCAGACGGCAGGCCGCGAGACCCTGTGCGTCGGGAGCTTCATTGCAGATGACGCTCTCGCAGCAGAGCTTTATTCCGGAAGCGGAGCAGTCGTCTTCCCAGTTGCGCATCCAGTCGCCCTCGCCCCAGCCGTAGGAGCCGAATAGCGCGACCTTCTTGCCGCCGAGATTGCCCTTGCAGTCGCTGAACATCGGCTCGAACTCGGACTCTTCGAGCATCTCAGCGCCCATTGCGGGGCAGCCGAAGGCGACAGCGTCGAGCTCGCTGAGCTTTGAGGGGCCAAATTCAGCGGCGGTGTAGAGCACTGCGTCAGCGCCTGCATCCTTCATGCCGGTGAGGACGGCGTCTGCCATAGCCTCGGTGTTGCCGGTGCCGCTCCAGTATACAACAGCAGTTTTCTTCATAATAAAAATTCCTTTCTTGTCAAGTCGGTTTGTTGATTTTATATCGCAACGGCGAGCTGTTCAAGGCTTGAACCGCTCTGCCATAGCTTGCAGTAGAGCTCGGTGCATTTTCTGTATTTGGCGAAGGTGCGCTTTGCGCCCTCCTCGTCTCCGTACACCTTCCAGAGACCTATATACTTATAATTCGCGGCCTCGTTATCGATGAAGCCCTTCACGTCCTCGGGCGGATAGCTGAGAAACAGCCCGACCTCGTGGGGGAACTCACTGTCCGCCTGCTGCATCCGGCGCATGAGCTGCGCAAGGCAGCTTCCGCAGTCGGAGCGCGTGTAGCCCATATCGCGCAGGACTTCGCAGGCCGTTTCATCCGAGAGGTCACGGCGCAGCCACGCCGGGCGGTAGAGGTAGAGCAGCACGTTCTTTTCCGTAAAGCGCAGCGGGATCAGGCACAGCCCCTTCGGGATCAAGCGACGGTTTATCTCGCGGATATCCTTATAGACCTGCTCCTTGCTGTCATAGGGGTGGGGAAACAGGCTGCCGGTCTTTATCCCGGCGAGAGTTGGTGCGCACTGGCTGATTATTCTGCTCTCGGACATGACAGCGGCTCCTTTCAAAAACGAGTTAAATGCATCTAACTAAGCCTCAAAAGAAATTTGCGCACTGTGCGCAAGAGGTTTTCGCGGATTTATTTACGCGGTCGGCTCTGTCATGCGCGGCAAAGCCGGCCGGTTATTGACGATTTTACTTTTTGCCGAAGCTGAAGAGCTTCTTCTTTTCATAGGGCTTGCTGCTGACGGACAGGATCTTGTAGCCGCTGCCGTCGAGAGCCTTTTCAAGCTCGCCCTCGCTTATGGGGTCCTCGCTGATTATGGTCGCCTCGCCCTTGCTGTGGGAGGCGGAGACCTTCTTTACGCTGAGATGATTGCGGATGGCATCGTTCACATGGCTTTCGCACATGGAGCACATCATGCCGTCTATTTTAACTGTGGTTTCGATCATGGTTTGTCACTCCCAATTTCATTCCGACAGCACTGCAAGCTGTTCGGGCAGCTCCGCAAGCACCGCGCATGCAATGTGACTGCATACATCCTCGCTCAGCCCGAGCGCTGATTTCAGCTTTTCACTCAGCTGCGCGCAGCCGAGTGAGTACCGGGCGGCTTCTTCGCTGCCCTGCTCGGTGAGGTGGACCGCGCCGTATTTCTGCTTTTCCGCAAGGCCGAGGTCGCACAGGTTCTGGATCATCGAGTGGGCACTGGGCTTTGACACGCTCATCCGCGCCGCTATATCCTTGCACCGCGCGCCCTGACCGGACACGCACAGCTCGGAGAGCACAAGCAGGTATTTGATCGCAGAGGAGGAAAGGGGTTTGCTGGAGTTCAACATATTGAACCTCCCGGTTAGAAATGTGGGAGATGCAGAGAGGTGAAAGCTGCATCTCCCCTTTTCCTACTTAGCGCTGTGGCAGCTGCCGTGCATCGCACAGTCAGCGCAGCCGCAGCCACAGGAGGATTGTCCCCGCTTCTTTTCCCGCACAAGATGTATTGAGATGAGTACCACTATGGCAAGGAGTACAATAGAGATAAGAATGGTGGAAAGGTTTGCGGCGAGAAATTCAAGCATGGTTTATCGCTCCTTTTATGTGAAAGTGATGGAAAACTTTTGGAGCTTCCGGGAGGGGAGATACCCTCCCGGAGTTGATGGGTTAAATCAGAGCTTCTCGGAGAGCTTGGTTGCTTCCTTGTAGGGCTTTGCCAGCATGTAGATGATGCCTGCGAGAGCCGCGATAGCGAAGATCAGGCCGATCACATTGACATTGCCGGTGAACAGACCACCGAACTGGTTGACCATGAGGGCGCAGATGTAAGCGAAGCCGCACTGATAGCCGATGGCGAACCAGGTCCACTTGGCGTTGTTCATCTCACGCTTGATCGCGCCGATAGCTGCGAAGCAGGGGGCGCAGAGAAGGTTAAAGACGAGGAAGGAGTAAGCGGTCACGCTGGTGAAAGCTGCTGCGAGGTTCTGGTAAACGGTACCGACGCCGTTGGCATAGAGGATACCGAGGGTGCCGACGATGTTCTCTTTAGCAACAAGGCCGGTGATGGATGCGACGGCTGCCTGCCAGTTGCCCCAGCCCAGAGGGATGAAGATCCAGGCGATGGCGTTGCCGATGGTTGCGAGGATGGAGTGGCTGATCTCTTCTTCGGAGAGCATACGGAAGGTACCGTCAACAACACCGAAGTAAGTGGTGAACCATACGAAGATAGTGGAGAGAAGGATTATCGTACCGGCCTTCTTTATGAAGCTCCAGCCGCGCTCCCACATGGAACGGAGAACGTTGCCGAGAGTCGGCCAGTGGTATGCGGGCAGCTCCATAACGAAGGGAGCAGGCTCGCCGGAGAACATCTTGGTCTTTTTGAGCATGATGCCGGAAACGATGATGGCTGCCATGCCGACAAAGTATGCGGAGGTCGCGACCCATGCAGAGCCGTTGAAGATAGCGCCTGCGATCATTGCGATGAACGGGACCTTTGCGCCGCAGGGGATGAAGGTCGTGGTCATGATGGTCATACGGCGGTCACGCTCGTTCTCGATGGTACGGGAGGCCATAACACCGGGCACGCCGCAGCCGGTACCGATGAGCATCGGGATGAAGGACTTACCGGAAAGACCGAACTTACGGAAGATACGGTCAAGGACGAATGCGATACGGGCCATGTAGCCGCAGGCCTCGAGGAAGGCGAGCATCAGGAACAGGACCAGCATCTGAGGAACGAAGCC
>CAKTIH010000053.1 GCA_934565615.1 uncultured Oscillospiraceae bacterium
CTTCTTGGGTTTAAAGTACAGCGGCATTTCGCTTGCAGACAGAGCCTTGACAAACGGGGGAACGACGGAGTTCTGTCCCGCTCCCGCGCCGAGTTGGACGCAGGTCCTGACGCCATGGCTCTTGACGCGGCGGTTGTAGTTTGTCCACTCTTTTTCCTGATTCGGAGTACCGGCAGTCTTGTAGTTGGAGGTCATTGAGTCGATCTTGTCGACTGCCTGGCACTCCGTCATTATCATGGCGACGCCGCCCTTGGCGCGCTCCTCAATGAAGCGGATCATCGTGTCCGTCATGTGGAAGCCGAGATTATCGCAGGTGGACATCGGCGCCATGATGAAGCGGTTCTTCAGCGTGACATTGCCAAGCCTGACCTCTTCAAACAATTTTGTATATCTGCTATCCATAGAATTACCCCCCGAATGGCTTAGGCTTCCTGGGTCATGTTCTGGAGACGGGACGCACCGGCGTCGATGCCCTGCGCCTGGAGCTTCTTTGCATAGAAGGCAAAGTCGAAGATGGCCTGGTCGGTAAGCCCCTGCTCGTTCTGCATGGACTTGAACTGCTCGGGCAGCAGACTGAGGCTGAGATCCTCATGGGTGTAGATATAGAACTTGCCGGCTTCCATCTGATCTATGATGATCTGCGCGGTCTCCTCGGCGGTGATCATGCCGAGCTTGTCGCCGTCGGGAGTGTGCGCCTTGGAGGTCGGAGCAACAGCGTCCTGCTCGCCGGGGTTTCTGTACTTCTCGCTGCGGTAGCAGGTGCCGTTTGAAACATCAGACTCGAACACGCCGGGCAGGGACACGCAGTACTGGATCTTTGTCACCTTGCCGAGCAGCATCTCGCCCTTGAAGGTTTCGACCAGTCTGAGTACCGCCGCCTTGGACACGGAGTACGGGCCCCACATGGAGAAGGGCGCGATAGACGCGGTGGATGCGGTGGTGATGATATGACCGCCGTCCGGCTGCATCATCATGGCTCCGGTAAACTTGCGCAGACCGTAGAGCGTGCCGTGGATATTGGTATCGAGGACCCAGTCCCAATCCTTCATGGTGAGCTTCATGCCGGGCTTCGGACGAGCCATGACTCCGGCGTTATTGAAAGCATAGTCAATGCGGCCGTAGGTTCCGATAACGGTCTTGAGGAGATTATCCCAATCAGCCTCGACCGTCACGTCCTGCTGCACGTACATCACGTCGATGCCCATTTCCTTGAGCGCGGCTTCCGCCTTGAAGCCCAGCTCTTCGCGGCGGCCGGTGATGACGATCTTTGCGCCCGCCTTGCCGAGAAGCTCCGCAAACGCGTAGCCCAGTCCGGAAGTACCGCCGGTGATAACTGCTACCTTGTTTTCATAGTTGTTCATGTTTCTGCCTCCATATTCTTACTGTTTTTGTTCTCCGGGATATCATTTCCCGGCTCCTGAGAATATGTTAGCAGCAAAAAGCTTGACTTGAAATTGTCAATGATGTATCGTATGAGCAGATTTTGAACAGCAAATATGTGATTGTTCAAACCGAATTCAGTACTTTTATGGTAGGATATTGTATGTGGAGGTGGCAGATTGAAACGTAATGAACTTGTCAAAAGAGAGCTGTCGAGGACGCTCAAGGAAATGTCGAAGTCTCAGGCGCTCTCCTCCGTCACGGTGTCCGCACTGACGGATAAGTGCGGCTTCAGCCGCGGTACTTTTTACTATCACTTCATCGATATCTACGATCTTATCAACTGGACCTTTGAGACGGATATAATCGTTCCTCTGAAGGAGCATATACGCAGCAACTCTCTCGGCGGCTGGTCGGGTATCACGAAATTCTCGCTTGAGAAGATGTACGCGGACAAGGAGTTTTACTGCCAGGCGGTTCGGCTTGAGGTGCAGAACAGCCTTCATGACTATATGCTGCAAAAGAATCAGGAGAGCTGGGATCTGCTGATCGATAAATATCTTTCCGAGACGCACCAGAGCTACGACGCGGATACACTCAGATTCCTGACACAGTTTGTATCTCAGGCCATCGGAAACATGATAATCGACTGGGCAAAAAAGGGCATGAAAACGCCCGTAGAGCTCATGTGCAAAATGAACGAGGTCGCAACTATGGGCATCTACGGGATTATAAACACCGAGAATATGGCCGATGATTTCAGAAGAGAGATAAACCTGTGAAGCACGATTCCCCGCAAAGTCTGTTTCTTTGACTTTGCGGGGGAATTTTTACGTCCCTGCATCTCCGCACAGGGCGCATGCCCTGCCGCGCTCGCGGCATATCCCGCACAGATAGCTGCGGAACATCTGTATCTCCTCACGGCGCAGGCTGTGCTGCATGCATATGAATTTCAGCGAGATTATCCGCTCCGGTTCCACCGGCACGGCCTTGACCTGATAATACTCCCCGAAGGACTCCGGCCCGATGGCGTAGCCCTTCCCCGCGCGCACAAGGCGCATGGTCGTGTCGATGCCGTCCGAGCGGTATATGCGCCCGGGCTCCACGGAATATTTGCGGCATATACTGCTAAGAGTCCTGTCCTCGGCGGAGTCCTTGGGACCGGAGATCACCGTTTTCCCGTGCAGGTCGCGGAAGGCGACGCTCTCGCGGGTCGCGAGCGCGTCTGACTGCGCCATGATGAGGCACTGCCGCTCATGCACCAGGTCGCACACAAACATGTCCTGCCCCGTCTCGTCCCCGGCCTGGAGCCTGTCCAGCGCAAAGTCAATGCTCCCGTCGCGCAGGCCTGCCAGCATGTCGCGCCCCGACTCTGTGACGAAGTTTACATCGATATCCGGGTGCTCATCAAAGAAGCGTACGACATCCTGAAACAGATAGTTCGAGTATACCCGCGCGCCGAGCCCGACGCGCAGGGGCCTGCGGCTCTGTCCGCCAGGGTGCACCTTGCCGCAGAAGCTGCGCCACGTGTCCGCCACCGCCCGCGCCTCGCGGCAGAATTTCTCTCCCGAGGGCGTGAGCGTAAGGCCGCGCGGCGTGCGGGAAAAGAGCGTGTAGCCAAGCTCCGCCTCCAGCCGCTGCACCTGCTGCGAAAGCGCCGACTGCGACAGATACAGCCGCGCCGCCGCGGCCGAGATGCTCCGGCAGTCCGCTATCTCAAGGACATATAAGACCTGCGACATTGTCAAAGATATCACCCTCTCTAATATAAGCGAAGCTTATGACTTCATTATATTATTGCGTTTTACATTTTTCAAGTAATTGAATAAAATTGAATTACCGGAAAGTGAAAACTTGCAGAGATGAGTAAAGATGTAATAAGAAAGGTGGTCAACTTCATTGGAAAAAATTCTGTTTTCAGGCAATGAAGCCCTTGCTCGCGGCGCGTATGAAGCCGGTGTGAAGGTGTGCTCGGCATATCCCGGCACGCCCAGCACCGAGATATTCGAATCGCTCCCGCAGTATAAGGACGATCTGTACTGCGAATGGGCGCCGAACGAGAAGGTCGCGTCCGAGGTGGCATATGGGGCAAGCCTTGCCGGTGTGCGCAGCCTGTGTGCGATGAAGCACGTCGGCCTGAATGTCGCGGCGGATCTTGTGTTCACGGCGGCATATAACGGCGTGGGCGGCGGCTTTGTCATCGTCGTCGCGGACGACCCGAGCATGCACTCCTCCCAGAACGAGCAGGACAGCCGGCACTATGCGCGCGCGGCGCGCCTTGCCATGCTCGAGCCCTCCGATTCTCAGGAGTGCCTTGATTTCATGCGCGCGGCCTATGAGATATCCGAAAAGTTCGATGTGCCCGTGCTGCTGCGCACGACGACCAGAGTCGCGCACTCCAAGAGCATCGTCTCCTTCGGCACGCGCGAGGAGCGCCAGCCCATGACTTATGTGCGCAACCCGCGCAAGAACATCGCCGCCCCGGCAAACGCGATGATGAATCACCCCAAGCTTGAAAAGAATATGCAGGCGCTTGAAGACTACGCCTGCACTTCCCCGCTCAACCGCATGGAGATGAACGGCGGCAAGATCGGCGTCGTCACCGCATCCATCGCGTACCAGTACGCAAAGGATGCTTTCCCCGAGGACACCTCCTTCCTCAAGCTCGGGCTGACAAACCCGCTGCCCATCGAGCTTATACGCAACTTTGCCTCCAAGGTCGACAAGCTCTATGTCATCGAAGAGCTCGACGGCTTTATGGAGTCCCAGATCCTCGCCGCGGGCATCCCCTGCGAGGGCAAAGCCATGACCGGCAAGCTCTACGAGCTCAACCCCCAGCTTCTGCGCGAGCGCATCTTCGGCGAGAAGGCGCAGACCGTGGACGTCGGTGTTACCGCCGTGTCCCGTCCGCCCGCTCTGTGCCCCGGCTGCCCGCACCGCGGCTTCTTCTATACGATGTCAAAGCACAAGGACTTTGTCGTTGCGGGCGATATCGGCTGCTACACCCTCGGCGGCTCCGCTCCTCTCAATGCGCTCGACAGCGTCGTGTGCATGGGCGCGGGCTTCAGCGTCGGCATGGGCATGTCCAAGGCCTTTGACGTCACCGGCCAGCATAAGAAGATATTCGGCGTCCTCGGCGACTCCACCTTTTTCCACAGCGGCATGACCGGCGCGGCAGAGATCATCTACAACAAGGGCAGCATCATCCCCGTCGTGCTCGATAACTCCATCACCGGCATGACCGGCCACCAGGATAACCCCGGCAGCGGCAGAACGCTCCAGGGCGATATCGCCGAGAAGCTCAGGATCGAAGATATCCTCGCAGCCTACGGCTATAAGAACATAATCATCGTCGACCCGCAGGATCTCACGGCGATGGAAAAGGCGGTGCAGGACGCCCTCACCTCCGAGGTCCCCGCCGCGATAATCACGCGCCGCCCCTGCCTGCTCATCAAGCGCATCAAGCACGATATCGGCCTGTGCGCTGTCGATACCGATAAGTGCATCGGCTGCAAAATGTGCCTCAAGGTCGCGTGCCCGGCAATAACCGTGCGCGATAAGAAGGCCGGCATCGACCCCATCCAGTGCGTCGGCTGCACGGTGTGCGCGCAGGTGTGCCCGCGCGGCGCCATTTCGAGAAAGGAGAACTGAGCCATGAAAAACACTAAGAGTGCTCTTTTGGTAGGCGTAGGCGGTCAGGGCGCGATCCTCACCGCGAAGGTTCTCGTAAACGGCCTGATGAAGGCCGGGTACGATGTCAAAATGTCCGAAGTCCACGGCATGAGCCAGCGCGGCGGCAGCGTCTCCACCCAGGTACACTGGGGCGAAAAGGTCAATTCTCCCGTCATCGGCAAGGGCGCGGCGGATATCATCGTCGCCTTCGAGAAGATGGAAGCCGTGCGCTATGCCGACTTCCTCAAGCCCGACGGCATCGCCGTCATAAACGACTATGAGATCGCCTCCTCCAGCATCGCCGCGGGGCTGTGCGAATACCCCGAGGGCTGCCTTGAGGCCATGCAGCAGCACTTCCGCTGCTATGTTCTCAACGCAGCCGAGATCGCCGAGAGCCTCGGCAGCGCCAAGTGCATGAACATCGTGCTCTTCGGCAGCATGGCAAAGGCTCTCGGCATGGACGATATCGACTGGGAGAGCGTCATTGCCGAGACCGTACCGGAGAAGTTCCGTGAGCTGAACCTGCGCGCGTTCCGCGCGGGGCACGAGGCCGCTGGAAAATAATACACAGAAACGGAGAAAGACTATGCTCCACAATTTTGAAGACCTGCGCAAACGCGTCGGCAGCGTAGAACCAAAGACCGTCGCCGTCGCCTGCGCGCATGACGGGCATACCCTCGAAGCGGTGCTCCGCGCCGCGCAGGAGGGTATACTCCGCTATATCCTGATAGGCCACGCGGAGGAGACACTTCCCGTCGGCCGCACCCTCGGCTGCGAGATAGACCCCGCGGCCGTCATAAACGCCGACACGGACGAGGACGCGGCGCGCATCGCCGTTGAGCTCATCCGCGATGGGAAGGCTGACTTCCTGCAAAAAGGACTGATGCAGACCGCGACGATCCTCAAGGCCGTTGTGAACAAGCAGACCGGAATCGGCGTCGGGCGTCCCATGTCCCATGTTGCGCTGCTGGAGGTGCCCGGCTATTCCAAGCTTCTCGGCGTGACCGACGGCGGCATGATGCCGAACCCCGACCTTGAGGGCAAAAAGGCCATCGTCAAAAACGCCGTTGAGATGTTCCACGCCCTCGGCTATGAGGAGCCGCTGCTCTCCGCGCTCTGCGCGGCGGAGAACGTCAGCCCCAAGATCATTGAGACTGTCGACGCGGCAGCGCTCAAGCAGGCGGCGCTGGACGGTGAGTTTGGCCGCTGCTTCCTTGAGGGGCCGATATCGCTCGACCTCGCGCTCGACGCGGAGTCGGCGAAGATAAAGGGCTATGAAAGCCCCGTCACGGGTAAAACGGATATCCTCGTCGTCCCGAGCATGTCCGCAGGAAACATCATGGTCAAGGCGCTCATTGAGTTTGCAGGTGCAAAGATGGCGGGCGTCGTCATCGGCGCAAGGTGCCCAATCGCCCTCAATTCCCGAAGCGCAAGCTTTGAGGAGAAGTATAATTCTCTGCTGGTCTGCGCGCTCATGAGCAGCGGAAAGGGAGCTACGGCATGAAGCTGCTCATCATAAACCCCGGCTCCACGAGCACGAAGCTTGCCCTCTATGACGGCGCTGAGAAGCTCGTGCAGGAGAGCCTCGACCATGACGCCGCCGAGCTTCAGCAGTACCATACCATCGCCGAGCAGGTGCCCATGCGTTTGGCCGTCATCCGCTCATTTATGGAGCGCAACGGTATTGACGAAAAGGAGCTTGCCGCCGTCATAGGCCGCGGCGGGCTGGTGTTCGGCCTCAGAACGGGCGGCTACATCGTTGACGATGAGCTGTGCCATGCCCTCGTCGATGACGAGCTGAGCCAGCCGCATGCCTCGAACCTCGGGGGACTCCTCGCGCGCGAGCTTGCAAAGCCCTTGGGCATCCCGGCGTATATCTATGACGCCGTGACCTCGGGCGAGCTCACCGACGTCGCCAAGATCACCGGCTACGCGGAGATAGAGCGGCAGAGCTTCTGTCACGTGCTCAACAGCCGTGCTATGGCCATCCGCTATGCAAAGCAGCAGGGCAGGAACTACAGGGACATGAACCTCATCGTCGTCCACATGGGCGGCGGCGTGTCCGCGAGCGTTCACCGGCACGGCGAGATCGTCGACTCCGTCGGCGATGACGACGGCCAGTTCTCGCCTGAGCGCGCGGGCTGCGCACCTGCGCTCTCGATGATAAAGCTGTGCTACTCCGGCAAGTTCACCTATGAGGAGATGCGCCGCAAGATACGCGGCCGCGGCGGCATGTATGCCCACCTCGGCGTGAGCGATTGCCGCATTATCGAGCAGATGATAAAGGACGGCGACGAGCATGCCGCGCTCATCCTCGACGCGCAGGCGTACCAGATCGCAAAGACGATAGGGCTTCTCTCCATTGTCCTCAAGGGTGACTGCGACGCGATAATCCTCACCGGCGGCCTTGCGTACTCGGAGCTTCTGACATGCAAGATAAAGGACTATGTCGGCTTCATCGCGCCGGTGTGCGTGCTCGCCGGTGAAACAGAAATGGAGGCGCTGGCTCTCGGCGGCGTGCGTATGCTGACCGGCGAGGAGCAGCCCAATGTGTATCACGCAAGTGATGGAAAGGGGAAGAATAAATGATCTCCGAAAGCTTCATTCAGCTTGGAACAAAGAAATCCGAGATACGCGAGCTTTTTGAATACGGCATCCGTCAGGCGGCTGTCGTCGGCAAAGAGAACGTGTATGACTATTCCATAGGCAATCCCTCCGTGCCCGCGCCCGCGGCTGTCGCCGATATCATCCGCGAGCTTCTGGAGGGCGACAGCCTCGCCCTGCACGGCTATACCCCCGCCGCCGGTGCGATGGAAGCGCGCAGCGCCGTCGCCGGTGATCTCAGTGCGCGCAGCGGCATGGTCATCCGACCCGAGAACATTTTCTTCACCTGCGGCGCGGCTCCTGCGCTCGTCGCGGTGATACGCGCTCTCGCGGTGGAAGGAGCAGAGTTCATCGCCGTCGCTCCGTATTTCCCGGAGTATCAGGTTTTTGTCTCCTGCAACGGCGGCAAGTTCGTCGAGGTCGCGCCCGATACCGAGAGCTTCCAGATAAACGTCGCCGCGCTCGACCGCGCGCTCACTCCGCACACGCAGGCCGTCATCATTAACTCCCCGAATAACCCCTCCGGCGTCATATACAGTGAAGAGACGCTGCGTGAGCTCGCTTCTCTCCTTGAGCGCAGGAGCGCGGAGTTTGGCCACCCGATATATATAATCGCCGACGAGCCGTACCGCGAGCTTGTGTATGATGATGCCGTCGTGCCGTTTATCCCAAGCATCTACCGCGACATTGTCGTGTGCTATTCCTATTCCAAGTCTCTCTCCATGCCGGGCGAACGCATCGGCTATGTCTGCATCCCCGATACCGTCACCGACAGCGCCCTGCTCTTCGCCGCCGTCGCCGGGGCTTCCCGTGCCTGCGGCCATGTCTGCGCGCCGTCGATGATGCAGCTCGTCATTGCCCGCGCAACAGCTCTGCGCCCCGACCTTGCGGCCTATGACCAGAACCGAAGCCTTCTGTATAACGCGCTGACCGAGATGGGCTATGCCTGCGTCAAGCCTCAGGGCGCGTTCTATATGATGGTCAAGTCTCCCAACGGGGATTCGCGAGCCTTCTCCGAGCTTGCAAAGCGCGAGAATCTGCTCATCGTCCCCGCCGACACCTTCGGTTGCCCCGGCTTCTGCCGCGTCAGCACCTGCGTCGATCCCGACATGATCCGCCGCAGCCTCCCCGCGTTTAAAAAGGTCATTGAAGAAATGCGCTGAACAGCATAAAACAGGTAGACACACCCACCGGAAACCCGGTGGGTGTGTCTGCTATTATAATAGTTTTCAAATCGTCCAGTTCTGGCTGCCGGTCTGCAGCTGCACCATGTGGGTATAAAGCCCGTTCTGCGCATAGAGCGCGTCGGGCGCGTCCTGCTCGGCGACTACGCCGTCGGAAAGCACGACTATCTTGTCCGCGCCCGCGACAGTGCGCATGCGGTGCGCGATGATGAGCACGGTCTTGTTCTGGATAAGCCTTGACAGCGCCGTTTGGATCAGCGTCTCGTTCTCAACATCGAGGCTCGCGGTCGCCTCATCCAGCAGGATGATCGGCGCATCCTTCAAGAATGCGCGCGCAATGGAAATGCGCTGACGCTCGCCACCGCCGCGCACAGCGCCTTGTTCGCTTTCCTGTTTATGACGTTTGCGAACACGTCATATATCCATGCTACCTTGTCCCAGAACATCTTCTTATCTCCCCGCGATCTTGAGGCAGAAGTCGCAGCAGTCGTCTCCGCGCCCAAGGGTCTTTGTGCGGTGCCAGTAAAGCTTCGGGTGCATGCCGTCATAGGTGATATCGTCGCTGTCGCAGAAGCTTGGGCACAGCTCCGGGCAGCCGTACTGCACGCAGGTGTCGTGATATGGGCAGCGTGTCATGTCGATGCGCCAGACGCCGCCGGTGACCTGTATCTCCGTCGCGGCAAAGCCCGCCGCCGTGCCGAAGAGCTTCGGCGTCTGCTTTGCGAAAATGCCCGGCACTTTTTTGTAAAAGCCCGGTATGCGCATGAGCTTGAGGATAATGCCCTTGAGCCGCCATGCGCGTTTCTCCACATAGCCGTGGACGGTTTTGAGCGCTTCCTCCTTGGGCATGGCTGTCTGCAATGTCTCATATATCGCGATGCCCGGGAGTATCTGGTTCTCCAAATGCTGCCGCTTTTCCTTGGAAGCCCCGGCGTTCTCCGCGCGCAGCTCGGCTATTCTCTTTTCAAACGCGGCGTTAAGCTCCGCTTCCTTTTCCGGGAAGCGCTGATGCACAGTCTCTCGGAATTCCGGGATCAGATAGCTTTCTTTCATGTTCTCCTCCGGGGCGCTTTACGCTTTCTTCTTATACCCGCAGTCGCAGTACGGGCCGCCGGATGCAAGGGTATACTCGCGCACAAAGTTCGCCGTGCCGCCGGCTTCGGCCATAGTGTAGTCCAGGTGGCACATTGCGGGCGTCAGGTCGTACAGTCCCTGTTCCTTCATCAGCGCGCAGATGCCGCACTTGTCAAACCTTGCCTCATAGCCGCTGCCGTCGGGGTATTCGTAATATTCCATGTTCCATGAATACGGATTCCTGTCCGCGGCTTTCAGAGCAGCGGTGGCCTTCATCCCGGCGATGTCCTTCGGAGTAAACTTCGATTTCCCGCTCTTGCGGCAGAACCACTTCATGGGTCCTGTCATCATGGCGTCCGCGTAGTACTTCGTCAGCGGCACCACCTGCGGGCGCTCCGGCATGGAAAGGATGAACGCGCAGAGCATCGCACTGTTCACGATGTTCATCTTGAATCTATCGGCCTTTTCAAACTCCGGAAGCTCTGTGATTATCTCCTTGTACTTAGGCTTTGCCTTATCCGTAATCTCCTTCGCCGCGGCCTCGTCATAGCCGAACACGACGCTGAGCTGCTTCTTAAAAGAGCCTGCAAATAACGCCCACATACCCATGGGCATTCCCATGTACTTCATTCCTCTTCCTCCATATAACGAATATGTTTTATTTCTCCGCTCCGAACGCTATCTTTACTATCTGCATCTTCATCATCCCGTCGCCGACCTTGGACAGGAAACGGAAAAAGCCGCTGACGGACGGGTCTTTCAGGTCGTTGTAGCCGATCATATATCCACGGCTCGAGACCGTAAGGCGCGCGTCCCACGCTGAGATCTCGCTCACGGCGTCCGCGACTGCGAAATACGCGCCGACGTTCTTTATCTCCGCGTCCTTTATCCACGTTTTCAGCATGAGCTTCACGGCTTTTTCGTTTGCCGCGTCGAACACAAGGACGCTCCCCGGGAAAGACCCGGCCATCTTCTGCACGAGCGCCTTGACCTGATCCTTCAGGAAGTAATAGAACACGCCCGCCGCGTAAAACACCGCGCCGTCTGATGCGTCTATCTCGCCGAACCACGAGGTATCGTTCAGGTCGCAGGGGATGTTTTTCTCCCTCTCCCCGGCGGGCAGCAGCTCATTGCGCACGGCTATCACGTCCGGGAAATCGAGGTTATATATCTTGCAGCTTCCGTTATCGCAGCTGCGCCCAGTGTTATCCAGCCCGCAGCCGAGGTTCACGACCGCCGCGTTGGGGTGGGCTTTGAGATAATCCCTCACCTCGAAGGCGAGGTCGTTCTGCCGCATGGCGGCTTCGAGGAAGCCGAAACGCTGCATCATGCTGCCGGACTTCTTTTCCAGCGCGGAGAAGTCATAGTCCACCTCATCCATAAGGCGTATCGCCGTCTCGTCCCGGTAGAGCTTCGGGTAAAGCTCCGAGCACATTTTGCGGCCGTAGAGCGGGATCATCAGCGTTTCCTGCACGGTATTCTTCTCGATTTTATATTTCATAAGTCTCTCTCACTTTCTGATAAATTCCAGCTCCGGCATGCGGTCATGCTCCGCGATAAAGCACAGCATTTCCGCAAAGCCTTTCGGGTCGCGTATCTGGTACTGCATGTGGTCATGCCCCTCAAACACGGGGAAATTCCCATCGGGGTATGCCTGCATCACAGCGCCGCGGTACTTGAAATGATCCTCAATGCTGCCGAATTCAAAATATGTGTGCCTTTGCAGCTCCTCAGGAAGCTCCGGGAAGGGCTTATCCTCCAGGCTGTCCTCCATCTGGCGGCGCATATTGCCGTAAGTGAGCGCCTCGCCCGCCGCGATGAAGTACGGGCGGATCGAAGCATCGTCGCACCAGAGTATCTTTTTGAGCGTCGCGCCCTTTGACCAGTACAGGCTCTTTATCGCCAGATACAGAAACGGCGCCATTATTTTCCGCGTCGTCTTGCCTATCTGCGCAAACTGCCCGCCGTCGAAGAAAACGTGCCCGACCGGCAGCTTCGTTCGCGTCAGGAACGCCATTGCGAGGTCGGCTCCTATGGAGGACGCTGTGACAAGTGCAAGCCTCTCAATTCCCTGCCCGCGCAGGAAGTCCTCGATCTGCCGAACCTCGTCCTCCTTGCCGGCATACTTCTGCCCCGCGCAGTAGACCGTCGAAGTGGGCAGGATGCAGAAGAACTTATCCTGCATATGCTTTGCCACCGGCTCGCTGCTCTCGCCGGTCACGCCCATGGCGTGGAAGAACAGCACGGCGGGGTTCTTTCTGTCGCCTAAAGTTTCAAAGCGCATAGTCTCACCTTATTTCACGATCAGCGCCATGATCCCCGCCAGCACCGCCGCAATGACGGCCATGCCGACCGTGCCGAACAGCCACTTTTTGCGCTTGGCCTCCGCGGTGATATAGGGCTTGAGGTCCTCCGTGCCGGGTATGGTCCATGCCTTTGTGTGCCCCACCCAGTATTCGTCAATGAAAAAGCGGTCGATAAGGTTCAGCACGAACAGCATCACGAGCATCTGCCAGAAGCCCGCGACGAAGCCGCGCGCTCCGTTTATGGCGTATACGCACACGAGTATGTAAGCGATATATATCGGCAGGCACACCACCTTGAATAGCATCTGGTTGTGCTTTATCTTCTCCTTCGTCGTGAGGCCCATAGAAATGCAGCGCTCCTGCACCGCCGGTTCATAGAGATGCAATAAGCCAACCGCGCCCTTGCGTATGCCGACGGCGCACACCAGCACCAGCAGCGCGCCGAGTCCTATTCCCTCAATGATCGTTGTAAGCAGCATTATTTATTCCTCCTGTATCCTTCCTCGTCCCGGTATTCGGGATGCTCCTTCAAATACGGGTCCTTGTCCCCGCATATCGTATAGTCGCACCTGCAGCCGTTTGCGCAGGTGGTAGTGCGCACAAGCTTTGCGTGTATCAGCTCCATCGACGCATAGTCCACATTGCACAGGGCGGGCATGATGTCCGTCAGCCCGTGCTTGATTGCAAACTCCGCCGCGGGGCAGGCTGTGAATTCATAATAAATCGGCTTATCCTTGTCAAACGGCGCGACCGACATTTCATAATCGTGCCATTCGTCGCAGCGCTTCTTTGCCGTGCAGAAGGCCTTGTACATCAGCTTTTTGAAAAAGGGCTTGTTGCAGTCGACAAACTTTGAGAGCTTGCGGAAGGCCGGCAGGATAAGGTTTTCCTCCATCTCCTCTATCTCCCGGAACGTCGCTACATCCCTGCACGCGGCGTAATAGCTCATGATTGCGATGCAGTCATAGGTGCCGCCCGCGCCGTTATGGAAGTTCTTCGTCCCGCCGAGGTCAGTACGCCAGTCGGAGAGGAAATCCGCATACTGCCGCTGTACCTTTTCCCACACGGCGTCGCGCTCCGCCTCGGGATAGTGCAGGGCGATCTTCGCGAGTATCTCCTTCTTGCAGGGCTTTGAATAAAGCACATGGCAGCTCCGGTCAAATTGCAGTTCGCTGTCTTTCATACCTTCTCCTTTTCCGGACTGCGCCGGTGCGCCGCCTGGACCTTTGCAAGAAACTTCTTTCTCCCGGTGCCGGGGTGACCCATGACGGCGTAAAAAAGTCCGGTGAAGAAAAAGCAGTAGACGTCCTTGCCCCATTTGCTCTTTATATCGGGGTAGTCACGAAGCCCCATGCCGTCGGCGATCGTGGTGGTGATCGTAAGGCGCGCATCATTGAGGACTTCCATCAGCACCCGGCAGCCGTAGGAAATGCCGTAGAGGATATCGATCCTGCCGCCGTAGTTTTCGGTGACGTAGTCGCCGAGCCGTCTGGCCTCATCCATAGGGGACTTGAACTCCGTCTCCGGTTCGTCGGGATTGAAGCCGTCATAGGCCACGAGCAGTACATGATAGACCTTCGCCATCTCCCGCGCCGTCGGCAGTACGCCGAGATAGCTCGTGCCGCCGCCGTGGAGCATGACCATCAGTTCAGTGTTCTCTTTTCCGAATTCAAAATATTTCATCCGTCCCGCTCTGCTCCTTACCCTTTCAGAAAGTCCGCGATCTTTGCAAAGTCCTCCCGCGCCTCCTTAAAGTACGGCAGCATGCAGTAGCAGTGTACCATCTTCGGTCTTGCAAAGGCAGTGTACGGAACGTCCGCGCGCTTACAGGCGTTCTCAAAATCCGGCAGCGCACCGTAGAGCACCTCGTCAGAAGAATAGAAAAAGTGGATATCTCCCACACCGGAGAAGTCCCCGCGCGAGCCGGAGACCATATAATCCGGTACGCCGTCCTGCCCGTGGCGCATGAACTTTTCGACCGTCACCATGAAGGCGTAGTCAATGGCCACGTCCTTACTGTTCAGTGCCTGCATCCGCGCCTTCTCCGCGTCGTTCCAGGGGACCTCGCCGGGAGAGACCGCAACGATGTGCCGCGGCTGCGGCAGGGGCTTGCCGAGCGCGCTGTTGTGCGCGGCGATACCCAGCGCGAGCGCCCCGCCCGAGGAGAAGCCGCAGGTGCTGACGTTCCCGCCGCCGTACAGCTCCGTCATCCGCCGGTAGCATTCGTATGCCATTTCATACGTTTCCGTGATGCAGTGCTCCGTACACAGGGGATAGAACGGGAACCACACGTCGCAGCCGGTGTCCCGCATCAGCTTGCGCATCACGGGCAGGTCACCCTTGTCCGGGCCGATGACCATGCCGCCGCCGAAGAAATAGAGTATTGCGCGCTCGGACGGCTCTGGCT
>CAKTIH010000054.1 GCA_934565615.1 uncultured Oscillospiraceae bacterium
GCACGGGATAGGATACAGCCTATCGTTTGGGCTGCTTTCATCTGCGCGTCGGTAGTCACGTGGGCGTAGGTGTCCAGTGTGAAGCCTGCGGAGTAGTGACCCAACATGGAGGACACCGTTTTCACGTCCACGCCGTTCTGAAGCGCCATCGTTGCGAAAGTGTGGCGCATGTCATGGAAGCGGATGCGGGGCAGCCCTGCTCGTTTTAGGACTCTTTGTAACATGTGCAGGACACTGTCTGGGGACATGGGGCCTCCGGTTGGCGATGGGAATACCCATTCGCTGCCGCCCACCTTGCGCTTTTGCATTTTCAGTACGCTTATTGCGTCCGCCGACAGCGGCAGGGTGCGGTAGGCGTTTTTCGTTTTCAGCGGTGATTCAACTACCTTGCCATTTTGCCTGGAGATGGCTCGCTGAATTTTCAGCACACTACGGTCGAAGTCCACGTCCCGCCACTTCAGTCCCAGCAGTTCACCTCGGCGTAGTCCGGTGGCAAGGTCGAGGTAGTAGAGCTCGTACACGCCACTGTCTTTGGCTTCTTGGAAGAAGGCACTGAGTTGGTCGGCGGTCAACGTTTTCATCTCTCTGTGTTCAACCTTTGGCAGTGCACAGCCCTGTGTCGGATTCTTGTTTACCAGCTTCTGCTCGATAGCGAGGTTGTATGCCGAGCCGATCATCTGATGGATATTCCGCACGGTCTTCGGTGCCAGTCCTTTCGGCTTCTTTTTCGCTTCGATGCGGTCTACCCGCCCGCCATCCAGCAAGTGCTTGTAAAATCGTTGTAAGTCCAGAGAGGTCAATTCCGCCAACGGAATGCTGCCAATCTGCGGCTTGATGTGGTTCTTGAGGAAGCCCTGCGAGGTCTTGAACGTGGACGGACGCAGCTTCACCTTGGCGTAGTTCTCCAGCCACACTTCCAGCCAACTCCCCACGGTGTAGGTCTTGGCTCTGCCGTAGTCGATGCCTGTATTTTCCTCGATGGCTTTCTTCAGTTTTTCCTTGACTTCTGCCTGCGTCTTGCTGAGGACACTCTTGATGATGGCTTTTCCGGTTTCTGGATCGTGACCGACGGTGTAGCGTCCCTCCCAGCGCCCGTCTTTACGTTTTCGGATATTGCCTTCGCCGTTTGCTCGTCGTTTTGACATGGTATCAACTCCTTTCGCCAATGAACAATACCGTAACCAAGAGAGAAAAGCTACCATGAAACCGAACTGTTATCAGAAAATTATCATTTGCGTTTGGAGCCGCGCCGCCCTTTTCTTTGTTTATTGCGCCGCAATTCTTGCACCGCCGGGGGAGGCTCTATTTGGTTACAGCAGTGCATTTTGGAACGGCGGAGAAGTACTTTTCATTAGCTACAGCAGCGTAGAATATGTGCGCTTTGTGCTGAAAATTGCTCTTACTTGGAAAGAATTTTCTTGAGTGGTTGAAAACATCGAATTTTTCAACCGTCTGCGGAATGGCAACCTTGAAAAGGCTGCTATCCCTGGCATTTGCCGTCCCTCACGGTCACCCCTGACTGCGAAAATCTCCTTCAAGGTGCACATAAGACTGCGGCCTCAAAACCTTGAAAAGCCCCGCATTGCGGGGCTTTGTGGGCGGAAGGAGGTCGCTTGCGACCACCTTCCTTTATCATAGTGCTAAAATCGAACGGCTATAAACATCCAGAAATCAGGCTTAAAAAGTTCGATTTTTCACTTAAAACCATTTCTATGAATCTCATCAAAAAGCTACCGTGAAAAACACTCTGAAAACCGTTGCACATCTCGTTTATTACTTTGCCCGCAAATGCCTCACGTTCGCTTTTACTCACGAAAGCGGGTACACACTCGAATCTCAGAGAAAAAAACGCACACGGCGGCTTACACGCCGAAACACGGGGCTTTACTCTTGCCGCTGAGTGGAGCGTTTAACTCCACGACAGAGGAAAGCCGGAGAAACGGATGCACGCCTACGGCGTGTGTACGCTTCCTCCGGCCCCGCGGCCCCGCTGGACTGCGCAGCTCTGTAGGCAAATTCAGTTGCAAACGCTTTTGCGTTATGGTATGCTAAATTCAGCAAATTCGAATTTAAGGAGGTTAAAATATGTGGTTAGTAATGGGCGCTGGTGCAATTGTTTTTGCAATCCTAAATTTAGCTTGGGCGGCTAAACAGAAAAAATCAAATTGCTTTGGTTTCATAAGTTTATCGTTGACAGCATTAACTGCATGCTCATTTTATTCGGACGCTGCTATGCAAGTTGTCAATGAAGATTGGGGCGGCCTTATGGATGTATTGCCTTCTATGAGCAAAATGTTATGGATTTGCGTCATCATATCTATTGTGGTGAATTCTATCACGCTTTTGGAAGATAACAAGTAAGTCAATTCCAGTTTGTAATTATAGAATCCTTTTTGACCCACTTTTGACCCAGAATAGGATTGGAGCGGGTAAGACTGGATGGAGACAACGGAAAGTCTGCCGAGCGAACAGTGGTAAAAAGCACAAATTGGAGCCAAAACGGTTCCGATTTACCCTTGAGACAACCTACGGACCAGAAGGTCAGGGGTTCGAATCCCTTACGGCGTGCCAATAATCCAGATACCGAATGGTGTCTGGATTATTTTTATAATTCTAAACCATAATTTGGCGCACATTTAGCGCACAAGCCCCCGGCCGCGTTCCTTTCATGGAGTGCAGCCGGGGGCTATTTTTTCAGGCAGGCAGAGACGGCGGAGTTATTCATAAACGATGGTCACTCCGGATGCGAGCCATTGAGGGATAAGCTCGCTCAGCAGCTCCTCTTCGACCTGCATGACATAGATCATGTTGGGGTGCGACTTCTCAAACACAGCCTCCAGCTCCGAAAGCCTGCTGTCAATATTCTCGCTTTCAGTGTCAAGCTCGAACGTGATAACGGAGCAGGGGGCGGCAAGGTATTGCAGGCGGGTTCTCGCTGTGTCCTGCATATCGAGACTGCTGCCGTAAATAAACAGGCAGCGGCCCTCTTCGTTTTCCTGGGCTTGTGCCAGAAGGCCTCCGTATTGCGCAGCAAGAACGGAGTTAGCTCCGTCACATAGTTCCTTTCCGCCGGAGGTGTTGATAAAGCGGTAATATACCGTCCACAGGCAGGTGCAGGAGACCGCAAACGCCAGCGATACAGCCAGTACCGATATCTGCCGGAAGCGGCTCTTTGCCGCTGAGAGCGTGCTGTAAAGCAAAAAGAGCATTGTACCGAAAAAGATCGGCGAGCCGTAATGCGCGGTTGAAAACGCCATGTAGGCGGCTTCGAGATACCCATACTCTCTGAACACAAAGCAGTGGACCGCAAGCAGCGCAATGAAATATACCGCGATTATTATACCGGCATACTTTGCCAGAATGCGGTACTTTCTCCCTTTCAAGAGCCCTGTGCGCCATCCGATAAATGCCATAAGCGCAAGGATCAGCAGCACCGCAGCAAGCGGAAGATCAAAAACGCCGTCGTGCGTAAAGTGCGCCGGTTCAAACAGAAGTCCCCGAATGAAGCTTCTCAGGAAGGGTGCTGCGCCGTATTCATTCATAGCCTCCATGGAGGCGGTGTAATAGTTGTCCCGCTGCATGATAAGACAATAGACATACCATATACCGGTGGGAACAAAGCAGACCGCAGCCCGCAGGAGCGCGCGCGGGGAGGTGAGACTATCGAGAAGGGCGGCGTCCTCATCGGCATTTACCGATTCAGACCGACCCGCGCGGACATATATAAACCAAAACAGCAGCACCACGAGCGCGAAAAACATACCCGAAGCCTTGAAGAAACAAAGCATGAAAAGATACGCGGCAAACCGCGGGACGCTGCCGGGCTCCTCTTTCTTGAAAAGAACTGCGAGCGCTCCGGCAAAAGCCGCGCCCATCGCGGGCTCGGTACAGATGCTGGCGTAGGGGACATAGTCTGTCGTCCCGGGGAGAAGCAGGAACAGAAGGCTGCCGACAAGCGCAGCCGCAGGCGCGAATACGATGCTGTACTGGCAGCAGGCAAGCAGCGGAGCGGCAAGAAAAATTAGCAGCCACCAAGAGCCGACGAAGAGCAGCCCATCATTGACGCAGCCAAACAGATGACATGCCCACCAGCGGAACAAAGACGTTCCCGGAAAATACAGGCCGAATGAATAGGCGGCGTTTCTGAACTTCGGCGCAAAGCCGTTATAGAAAAATATGCTTTTGACCTCGATCGCCCAGCAGCCCAAATCGTCACGGGCGATAACGCATGCGTTTCTCAGAATGACAAAGGCCAGAAGTACAATGCAGTAGAAAGCCACACTGCTCGGGGAAAACAGAGCTTTCAGCAGCTCTCTGCCGCTGTCCCGTCCGGACGCGCGGATAAAAAACACGACACAGGCGATGAGCGTGAGCCCGGCAACAACGTCAATAAGATAGAGCGCGCGGAACAGCGCCAAAACAAACAGCACAAGGATAAGCGCCGCCGTGGTGATCGGCACGACGGTCACCAACCTCTCTCTATACTTGCGCGCGAGTGCCGCACTCAGCCCCAAAAAGGCCGCAATGTTCAGACATGCCGTCATTCCTGACGCCCTCCCCACAGAAAGATCCAACGAAAAAACATGTATTCAGAGTATAGCATATCGAAAAACCATGCACAAGGGCTTTGCACCGCAGCCGACAGCGCATCAGTCATCGTCATCCTCATCGTCGCTGTCGTCATTGCTGCTTCCCATGACCTCCCGAAAGACCATATAATCTATGAACTGATCCGTGGGGTCGATCTGTCCGTTGTTGTTCCAATCGTACATATACTCACCTCCGGTCGATAGTAACATTATTTTACAACAGCTCGATTCAATTGGCAAGAAATACTGTCCTGCCCCGGCAGCAGCACGGCCTCTCCCACCTTGCCGCGATTAGCCTTTGCGTGGCCGCATTCGCTTAGCCCCGCAAAGTCTGCGGCTGCGGAAACGCACCGCGCCTTCCTCTGCCCCCGGCAGCGGCGCGGTGCTTTTCCAACTATTCTTCCTTGCCGGGGGGCGGGGTTTGTAGTATTATGGTGCTATGAATACCGAAACAAGAAAAAGACGCGGGCTCGCCGCGTTATACCGGCTCTGCCCGGCGGCGCACATCGTTGCCCTGATAAGCGCGCTCGTCATCGCGCTGCACCTGCTGCTGCGGGGAAACTACGCGCTGATGCAGGCTATCTCACAGAAGGTCATACGCCCGCTGCACCGGCTCATGGCGGCCTTCGCGGCGCACTTTGAATTCTCTCTGGCAGAGCTGCTGATAGGCATATTTGCCGTGTGCATAGCGGGGTACATACTCGTCACATTGGTGCTGCTCATCGTGCGACCGGGTCGACTGCAAAGACTCTACACGCTGGTGCTGCGGCTGCTCGCGGCGGGACTCGCGGTATACGCGCTGTTCTGCCTGATGTGGGGAACGTACTACTACGGCGACAGCTTCCTCGACGCAAGCGGGCTTGAGAGCGGGGAGATATCTTCCGAGCAGTTAGAGACGGTGACGGTATATTTTGCCGACCTGCTCAACAAATATGGGCGCGAGGTCGAGCGCGACGAAAACGGACAGTATGCCGCCGACCGCGCGGCGCTGCTGGCGCGCTCGGATGAGGTTTTCAAGGCCGCCGAGGAGGAGTTTCCCTGCCTTGCTGGGCCGGACATACGCGCGAAGGGCGTACACTTCTCGCGCGTGATGAGCTATCTGGACTTTACGGGCTTTTTCTTCCCGTTCACGGCGGAGGCGAACGTCAACACGGATTTTCCCGGCGCGCTCTTCGCCTCGACCATCGCGCACGAGCTGTCGCACCAGCGCGGCGTCGCGCGCGAGCAGGAGGCAAACTTCACCGCGGTGCTGGCCTGCCTTGAATACGGCGATGCCGACTACTGCTACTCGGCCTGCCTGCTCGCCTATACGCACCTCGGCAACGCTCTTTACAGCGCCGATCCCGGCGCATGGCAGGAGGTCTACCGCGGGCTGAGCGACGGCGTGCTTGCAGACCTCGCGGCGAGCCGGGAATACTGGGCGCAGTTCGAGACGCCGGTGCAGAGCGTTTCAAACGCCGTGTACGAAGGCTTCCTGCAAAGCTATGACCAGAAGCTCGGCATGCGGAGCTACGGCGCGTGCGTCGACCTGCTTGTGAACTATTACTACGATACGGCGCTTGCGCATTTCGACCTTGCGTGACGGAGGGGCAGCCAATGGAGACTTCAAAACGAAACACGACTTCCGCGGCTCCAAAAGCATTGAGCGCCAAGGATGTTGCCGCGTTCCTTGATTACGGTTACGTACCGTTCAGAAAGGCGCAATGCATCGGACGCATCTTTATAGTTCTGCTGTCAGGCGCCGGGCTGTGCCTGATCAGGGAGCGGAGCCTGCTGTGGGCTGTGCCGGTCGGGCTCTTGAGCCTGCTTATAACAGCGGCGTTTATCGTGCTGATGGTGCGGTTTGGCAGCTTGCGCATATCGCGGTATCTGTGCGATGGAATCTTCGGCCTTTACCTTGCGGTAGTTATGAATTTGGGCGCGTACCGATGCACCGCATTGCAGGCTGGGTCAAGCGTTCTGCGGCTCATAGCGATGATGGGTCTGCTGCTCGTATGGAGCGCGGCCTTCGCGGTGATCACCGTTTCGTGGATCAGAGCCGGGAAATTCTCAAACCCGGATCCATCAAAGCCAAACTTCTGGCTGCCGGGTCTGTGCGGAGTTGCCGGCATGGGGCTTGCCAGAGTTTTCCTGCAAGGCCGATCCCAACAGACGGTCTTTGCGGTTATCACCGTGGGGCTGCTAATACTGTCACTTATGATGGGCATGACGGGTTCATTTCTGCTGAAAGCATGGTTCTGCGCGAAGTACATGGACGAGTGACTATTATGAGGAGCTGCTGCGCGCGGCAATCCGAAAGGCGTGAAGAGGCGGTTATGAAAGCTTTTGCAAAAAAATGTACAGTCCTTTTGCTGTGCCTTACTTTTCTGCTCGTCGGTACGGGCTGCGGGCATTCGTTCAGAACCGAGTCGGTGGAGGATTACGGCCAATTTAATAATCTGACGAAGAGCTTATTTGACAAATACAATTGGGAGAGCTTTCTGCCGGATAAGGAGCTTGCCGCCCGATACTGCACCGAGTATATATACGACTTCAAGTATGTTTTTCTGGACGACCACAGCTTTTACATATACGCGGTGTTCCAATACGATGCCGACAGCTTCGCCGCGGAGATCGCCCGCATTGAGGAGACCCCGGGACTGGATTCTTCGCTCCCGGACTGCATTGAAGCCGGCGGAAAGACCTATTACCTCGTGAACGGTGAGACCGGCGGCTTTTACGGCTTTTCCAGCTATTGCGACGATGAGATACTCGACGGAAAGCCGTACTGCATGGACGTTGCCGCAGTCGATACGCAGCGCATGAGCATTGAATACCTCACCGCGTTTCAGTGGGACGCCGGCAGAGATGACTTTGTAGTCGGGTTTATCGCGCCGCTGCTTGAGGACACGACGGCATAGGACGCATTCAGAAAAAACAAAGCGGCGGCCATTTTTGGCCGTCGCTTTACTGCGTCTATACGGTGCCTTGGTACACCGCCGTTTCCTTATTTTATCGCGTGCTTTCGCCGAAGGCTGAGATTATCGGCGATCATCGCGATGAACTCCGAATTTGTGGGCTTGCCCTTTATGTTGGAGACGGTGTAGCCGAAGAACTTCTGGAGCGTCTCGATATCTCCGCGGTCCCACGCGACCTCTATGGCATGGCGTATCGCACGTTCGACTCTCGAGGGAGTAGTATTGTAGCGCTTTGCGACCTCAGGATAGAGAACCTTGGTCACGGCGTTTATCATGTCCATATCCTTGATGGTGAGAATGATCGCCTCGCGCAGGTACTGATAGCCCTTTATATGCGCGGGTACGCCTATCTCGTGGATTATATCCGTGACGACCGCCTCAAGCTGGGCATCGTCGCGCGCGGCCACGGACGATTCGCGGCAGTCTATTCCTGCGGCTGGCATGGAATAGCTCTCCCGCCCAGCCAGCTGTCTGATCCTTGTCAGCAGCGCCGGCACGTCGCAGGGCTTCGGCATGAAATAATCAACGCCGTAATTGGTACAGTCGCTGATCACCTTGTTGTTGACAAAGCCGGACAGCACGATCGTGCGGCACTTCGCGCCGGTTTCCGGCAGGCGGCGCAGCACCTCAAGGCCGTCGAGCTTGGGCAGCACCAGGTCGAGCAGAAGGATATCGGGCTTCTCCTCAGATAGCAGAGCCAGCGTTTCCATGCCGTCTGATGCCGTGCCCACGATCTCCATATCGCCCTCTTGGGCGATAAGCTCGGTGAGCTGCCTGCAAAAATCCTTGTTCGAGTCTGCTGCGAGAATGCGAGTTCTGGTTTCCATAATTTTTATCCTCCCGTTATGCGATATGCGGAGCACTTCAGTATTTTTAAAAGTGGATTCCACCGTCATGTCGCATTAAATTTACCATAGTTAACACTTTTGCGACAACAGAATTTTGTCGAACAACCAAGAATATTTGTTGACATAATATTGCATATTGGTATGTATTTCAAGCGATTTCGACAAGTTGGTATGATGTTTTTTAGAAAACGTGTCGAAATTTGTCGAATTACCAAATTATCCCAAACACTCCTGCAAGAATGCCGCGCCGCAGTATATACCGCAGCGCGGCTTGAAGCTTTATCTGAGTAAAAAGCCTCGCAGAGTTTTTTGCCCGCAGGCAAAAAATAAATCAAATCCATTTTTGCCGGGGGCGTGTACCTCGGCAAAAATACTTCTCGCGAAGTGAGTGTCGAGCGCAGCAAGGCACAAACGGAGCGCAAGCTTTTTTGTCAAAGAACCTTTGGTTCTTTGACAAGTTGTGTTACATCATATCGCGATCTGCCTCGCGTCCGCAGCCTACGGTGAGGTTCCCGTTGCGGCAGCGCAGCGCGTCGATAAAGTCCTTGCTGATGTCCTTTCCGCGCAGGCGAATGTTGTAGGTCAGCTCATAGAGCGTACCCATGTTGGTGGTGCGCACACGGACAAGCTCGTGCTCCAGCGTGTACTCATCGAGCAGGTCATCAAACAGCCCGTCGTAGTCGAGATTTTCCGGAATTGTTATCTTGAGCTGACGCTCGGCGGGACTGTTCTGCCCGAAGCGGAAGCGCTCGAGCAGCAGCAGAAACAGCGAGATTATCACGAAGAACAGCCCCGCGATAGCGACGTAGCCCATCCCGCATGCAAGGCCGAGTGCGACGGAGAAGAACAGCCCCGTGATCTCCTTTGCACTGCCGGGCACGCTGCGAAAGCGCACCAGCGCGAAGGTGCCGGCGACGGCAAGCCCCGCGCCGATGTTGCCGTTGACGAGCATAATTATGAGCGTGACAACGGGCGGCAGCATCGCCAGCGACAGCGTGAGCGAGCCGGTGTGGTGGCCATGCGAGGTGAAAACGAGCGCCGTGAGCACTCCGAGCGCAAGCGAGGAAAAGATGCAGATGAGAAAGCTTTGCAGTGTGATGCTTTCGGTAATGACGCTGTTAAGCAATTGTGATCACTCCATCGAAATATTTTTGTACAAGCTCGGATCTGTAGCAGTTGCCGTACTTTGAAAAGCCGGTCGGGAACACCTCAAGGCGGCTGAGCATGTCTGCCAGCCACAGCGGAGCGGCGTCCGGTATCTTTATCTCCATGAGCACCTGACCGCCGCCGAGCAGCGGAGTGCCGTGCGTACCGGCGCAGAGGCTCAGCTCCTCCTCGCGCCAGCGGATGCTGCGGTCAAAGGTGAAGCGCAGCTCCGGCGCGCCGTCGGCGACGTATGCCTCGCGGTCACAGGCGATGAATATCTTCGGCACCGGCTCATGCATGCGCAGGAACCAGTCTATTTCCCGGCAGACCTGCCCATCCTCGGGCGCGGGTGAGCTCCCGGAGAGCCACGCCTCGGCGCGCTCCGCGGTCGTCTGCACACGGCGCTTGTAGACAGTGCCCTTGAACTTTTTCTTGAGCTCGACGAACACCGTGCCGTCGGGCGCGGGTACGCCGTAGCTGCGCACCCTGAGCTTTTCCTTGTATACGGGTGCCTCTATCGAGCGGCGGATGAGCTCATAATCATCGCTGTCGTAATAGACGCTGCACACGGTGCTGCTGAAATACTCGTCCGGAACGAGCCGCGGCGCAAGCTCCACCCACAGCGCCTCATAGCGATCAGGTGAGAGAAGGTATTTCTTTTCATTTCTTTTGAAAGTCAGCCTTGTGTTCTTCATGCGCCGTCGATGCTCCCGAAGTACTGGCTGCGTTCGCTGCCGCTCAGAGAGAAGGCGGAGCAGATCGCGTCGATGTTCTGCTGACGCCAGTCGCCGTCGCCGACGAGCTCAATAAGCTGCTTAATGTTCCATTCCCAGTCGCTGCGGCTTTTGCCGTAGCGCGCGAAGTCGCGCTCGACCTCGCCGGAGATCTCCCCGGCCAAGGCGTTTATCTCGCTTATCACGGCCTCGTTCGTGAGCCTATCGCTCATAAGTTCCGCCGCGCGGGTGAGAAAACGGCCCTTGAAGTCGTCGTTCTTCATGAGCGGGTATATAAGCGAGGACACCTGAATGCGCTCCAGCCCGTATTTGCTCATGAGGTTTGAGTATGTCACACCGGGCACGGCAAAAGTCGCGTCAAGGTCATAGAACATGAAGTGCCACTTTCCGTCCGCGTCATCCGAGCGGCAGTAGCGTAGGTTCCCGCTCGTGAGGTCGGTGTTTGCGCAGAAGCCCTCCATCAGCAGCCAGTCAATGAGACTGTCCATATCGACGAGCGAAGCGAGATGCTCGTAGTTTTCATCAAGGCTCATGTCGCTTGTGCGGGCAAAGCTGACGATCTGGTCATAGAACTTTGTACCGTACTCAGCGGGAGTCTCAACGACCTCGACGCTGTCGGAATCGACCCCTGCGACGGCGGCATAGAGGTACTTGTTCGCCTTCTCCTTGAGCGTGTATATGCCGCTGTATTCGCCGTTTACGTACAGCACGCAGTAGATGCTGCGCTGGTTGATAACGTCCATGTCCGCCTTCTCGCACAGGCTCTGGCTCAGCTCGTTGCGGATGATGGCCTGCGCCTGATCCTGCCCGGCGCGCAGCAGCAGGTTTGTAAACTCCGTAGCCCCGCCGCCGAAGATGTCGTATTTCAGCGTCTCCTGCCCGTAAGAGCCGCGGAAGCGCAGGGACATGTTCTTCTTTGTCAGCACTAAGCTCGTCTCGCCGTTGAGGGAGACGCCGCAAGGCGCGGTGAAGCCGCCATCGCCGCGGTATAGGGAGATGCTTGCGGGAAGCTCCACGCCCTTTGTCGGGCCGTTATACATCTGTGAAAATTCCGAGGCGTTATCGGAGACAAGGCTGACGACGGGCAGGCCGTGCCCCTCGTTGACGATATAGCTCAGCACGAGCGTGCGGCTGGGCAGCGCATCCTTCTCGAAGCAGACTGCCTTGATAACGCCCGTGGAGCTGACAGTCAAAGCCTCCTTGTATTCGCGGCTGCGCTCGGTCGGCGTCGAGCCGTCGAGCGTGTAGCGGATGGTACCGGAACCGGACAGCTCGACTGTCACGCTGTCGACCCCGTCAAAGACGCCGTCGGGCGTAAGGCTCACCGGCTTTGCCGACACACGGCGCGCACCGTTCGTGTTTGCCCTGTCGGGGCTGGGCTTCGCAAAATAGAACCAGCCGTTTTCCCCGTCCATGCGGCCGAAGCTGCACTCATAAGGGATGTCGCGCAGAGCTGCGAAGTCGACGATCTCCTCGCCGCGGCTCAGATAGAGCTGCTCGCATGAGGAGTCGAGCGAGAAGGATGCAAGGTTATTTGCGCCGGTGCTGCTCTCTGCGCCGCAGAGGATAATGAACGTCTCACCCGGGGCGAGGGAGGAGTCAGGCAGGGCATACTTGCCGAGGTCCTTCAGGCTGTCGGACAGATAATAGCCCGAGAGCGAGAGGGTGGAACCGGAAATATTTTTAAGCTCGACCCAGTCGCAGTAGCCGAATGTACGGTCGGAATAGGTCTTGGTGTTCGCGACCATGACCTCGTTTATAAAGAGCGCGTCCGCGGGCGCGAGGGTTTCCTGAAAGGCTTCATAGCCGTCTGCGCTGTTTTCAAAGCCGGGCGTCGGGTATAGGGACTGCGCCCATTCGCCGCTACCGCCGAGCTCCATTGAGACGTCGGCCTCCGTTCCGCCGCATGCTGCTTGCGCGGCGACGCTTCCGGAGGGGGAGAGCAGATATACCGTCTCATCCCCGGAGAGGGAGAAATTTGTGTGGAGCTCACCGGTGGCCTTGTCCTTGCCGGAAGCAAAGATAAGAAGATATTCCCCCGGCGCTATCGTGACCTCGGGGAAGGCCCAGCCAAGATCACCGGACTTGTCGGATATGCGCCAGCCGCCGAGACTGACGGCTTTGCCCGAGACGTTATGCAGCTCTATCCAGTCGGAGAAGTCCCCGTCCTCATCGCGCACCACGGCGCGGTTTTTCTCCATAAGCTCGCTGATGACAATGCTGCCGTCCGCGTCCGTGCGCGGCGCGGGAGTTGCCGCGGCGGGGCTGGCTGCTGCTGTCTCCTCCGCGGGAAACGCGTCGGGGGACGTATATATGCACACGGCTGCGATGACCGCCGCCGCAACGATAAGCGCAATGATGAGGATTATCTTTCTTTCCCTGCTGCCCATTTGTTCCTCCATGAGGATAAAATATCAATATATTATACTTCCAAAACGGGCTCCGTGTCAATCTGAATAAAGCCCCTTGCAAAGCCCGGAAATTTGGGATAGAATACACGACATGTTTATACACACAATTACTCATTCCGGCATGAAAATTTAAGCGGAGGGACATGACATGGAGCTTCTTGAACAGAGAATACTGACTGACGGAAAGGTACTGCCCGGCGGGATACTCAAGGTGGACGGCTTCCTCAACCATCAGATAGACCCGCAGCTGCTGTATGAGATGGCGCTTGAGTTTAAGCGTCTGTATGACGGCGCGGGCGTAAACAAGATCCTGACCATCGAGGCATCCGGTATAGCTATGGCCGCGATGACGGGCTATGTGTTCTCCTGCCCGCTGGTTTTTGCTAAAAAGAGCAAGACAAAGAATATATCGAACGATGTCTACTCTGTCGAGGTCGCGTCCTTTACCCACGGGAACACCAACACCGTTGTTGTCTCTAAGGAATATCTGTCGGATAAGGACAGGGTGCTGATCGTTGATGATTTCCTCGCGACCGGTGCGGCGCTCGTCGGGCTCAAGGCACTTGTCGAGCAGGCCGGCGGCGTTGTTGTCGGTGCGGGCATCGCGGTGGAGAAGGTCTTTCAGGGCGGCGGTGACATGCTGCGCTCGCAGGGGATGCGTGTAGAGACGCTTGCGAAGATCGCCTCAATGGATGACCACGGCCTCAAATTCTGCTGAACATAAAAACGCCGCCCCGGCTTGACATTTAATTAAAACACCATATTTTCCAACAAATTACAAGATAATATGCCCTGAACCGTGCTTGTGCAGAATTGACAAATCGAGGCGTCGAAAAATGTCAAAATCGTAGAAAAACCATACTTGACTTTTTGGCGCGCGGCTGTTAGCATAAAGGCACAAACCAATTGAATACCGCTTCGATATATAGCAAATGATATGGATTTGAAGTTTCTACCCGGACGCCGTAAATGACCGGACTATCGATGTTGAGCTTCGGCTCACCGCCATGCGCGGTGGGTTGATGTGTGCTTTGCATCGGCAGTGGATACGGCCGGTGCTTTTTTCGTATCTTCACCGCATTGCGGTTTAGATAAATTATAAAAAATTATCGAGGAGACTGAACAAATGAAGAAGATCGTTGCTCTGCTCATGGCTCTGTGCATGGTATTTGCACTGTGCGCCTGCGGTCAGTCCGCAGCACCCGCTGCAACCGAAGCCCCCGCGGCTGACGCTGCTGCAACCGAGGCCCCCGCTGCCGACGCGACTGCCGCTTCCGATCTGAAGGTCGGCTTTATTTTCCTGCATGATGAGAACTCCACCTATGACCTCAACTTCATGAACGGCGCCAAGGAAGCCTGCGCAAACCTCGGCCTGAGCGATGACCAGGTCATCTTCCGCACCAACATTCCTGAGGGTCAGGAGTGCTACGATGCAGCTGCTGAGCTTGCCGACGCAGGCTGCAATGTCATCTTCGCTGACTCCTTCGGCCATGAGGACTTCATGATCCAGGCTGCAAAGGAATTCCCCGAGGTTCAGTTCTGCCACGCTACCGGTACCAAGGCTCATACCGAGGGCCTTGCAAATTACCACAACGCATTTGCTTCCATCTATGAAGGCCGTTATCTCGCCGGTGTCGCTGCCGGTCTCAAGCTCAATGAGATGATCGCCAACGGTGACTTCACCGAGGACGAGGCCAAG
>CAKTIH010000055.1 GCA_934565615.1 uncultured Oscillospiraceae bacterium
GCCTTGGCCGTCTCGCCGCCTGCTTCATGGACTCTATGGCTACCGAAGGTCTCCAGGCCACGGGCTACTCCATCTGCTACGAGCTTGGCATGTTCAAACAGAAGTTTGAAAACGGCCGCCAGACCGAGGTCGCCGACAATTGGCGCACCGCGGCTGAGAGCTGGCTGATTCCCCGCCATGAGGACGAGGTCGAGGTCCGCTTCGGCGGTCAGATATCCCCGAGCTGGGACAGCCTCGGCCACTATCACGCCGAGCATACCGGCTACACCGCCGTCATCGCCCTGCCGCGCGATATGCTCATCGCCGGCTACGGCGCAAAGGAAATCAATACCCTGCGCCTTTGGGACGCGATGAGCCCGAACTCTCTGGACATGTACCTCTTCTCAGAGGGTGCATACGTCAAGAGCCTTGAGCAGCGCACTATGGCCGAGGTCATCACAAAGGTGCTCTACCCCGCGGACGATCATGTCGAGGGCAAGCTCCTGCGCCTCAAGCAGCAGTACTTCTTCATCTCCGCCACCGCGCAGGATATCGTGCGCAAGCACATCCGCACATGGGGCGATATCCGCAGCTTCTCCAAGCACCACATCATCCAGATAAACGACACGCACCCGACGATGATAATCCCCGAGCTCATGCGTATCTTCATGGACGAGTACGAGCTTGGCTGGGACGAAGCATGGGAGCTTGTCAAGAACAGCGTCGCCTACACCAACCACACCGTCATGAGCGAGGCTCTTGAAAAGTGGCCGCAGGACCTCATCCAGCAGCTCCTGCCCCGTATATGGGAGATCATGTGCGAGATCAACCGCCGCTGGTGCGAGTATCTCGGCGCACACTTCGGCAGCGGCGAGGCACTTGGCCGCAACCTCATCATCCGCGACGGTCAGGTGCACATGGCAAACCTCTGCCTTGCGACCTGCCAGAAGGTAAACGGCGTGTCCCGCCTGCACGGCGACATTCTCAAGAACGACCTCTTCCACGATCTCTACACCATCACGCCCGAGCGCTTCACCTACGTCACCAACGGCATCGATCACCGCCGCTGGCTGTCGCAGATAAACCCCGGCCTTGATGCTCTCGTCAAGGAGCTCACCGGCGGGGATGCGTATCTCACCCACCCCGAGGTGCTCATTAAGCTTGCCGACTACGCGAACGACGCCGCCGTGCGTGAGCGCGTGCTGGCTATAAAGCGCGCGAACAAGGAGAGCTTTGCCGAGTTTGCCCGCCGCAACGATAGCTTTGCTCTTAACACCGAGGCGATCATGGACGTTCAGGTCAAGCGTCTGCATGAGTACAAGCGCCAGCTGCTGTGCGCGATGAGCATCGCGAGCCTCCAGCTCCAGCTGCACGACGACCCGAACCGCGAGTTCCTGCCGCGCACCTTCGTGTTCGGCGCAAAGGCCGCCGCGGGCTACAAGACCGCAAAGCGCATAATCGAGCTGCTGCTGAGCATGTCAAACGACATCAACAACGACCCCGTCTGCAAGGATAAGCTTCAGGTCTACTTCGTTGAGAACTACCGTGTCTCCGCCGCTGAAGCCATAGTGCCCGCCGCGCAGATCTCCGAGCAGATCTCCACTGCCGGTAAGGAAGCCTCCGGCACCGGCTGCATGAAGCTTATGATGAACGGTGCTGTTACCATCGGCACGCTCGACGGCGCAAACGTTGAGATGTACGAGCGCCTCGGCGACGAGAACATGTTCCTCTTCGGCCTGCACACCGATGAGATCGCGCAGCTTCGCGCGAACGGCTACGACCCGGGTGCTATTGCAAGGAACGATCCTGAGATCAGCCGCGTTTTCTCGCGCTTCAGCGAAGGCTTCTCCGACGGCAAGAGCTATTCCGACCTCGTCAGCCAGCTGCTCTACGGCGGCGACCCGTACATGCTTATCGCCGACTACCGTGCTTATGCCGACTGCCAGAAGCGTCTCTATGAGCGCATCTCCGGCAAGGGCGAGCTTGCGCGCCTCGCCATCATGAACACCGCCGAGAGCGGCATCTTTGCCGCCGACCGCGCGATCAGCCAGTACGCGCACGAGATCTGGAACGTAAAGTAAAATGAATTTTCAAAACAAAGCCGCCGTTATCGGCGGACTCAACGCGGATATATGGGGCCGCCCTTCCGGTCCCATCATCCTGCGTGACTCGAACCCCGGTTCTGTGACGCTCACCCCCGGCGGCGTCGGGCGCAACATTGCGCACGACCTCTGCCTGCTCGGGCTTGACGTCAGCCTTGTCTCCGCCGTCGGCGACGACTCCAACGGCGAGTTCCTGCTCGACCGCTGCCGCGCTCTCGGCATGGACGTCAGCCGCGTGCGCGTCGTCCCCGGCGCGCGCAGCTCGAGCTATCTCTACATAACCGACGAGCGCGGCGACATGCAGCTCGCCGTGAACGACATGGCCGTCTGCAACGAGATAAGCCCCGAGTACCTTGAGGACGTCCTGCCCGGCATTCAGGCCGGGGCGCTGGTGCTTGATACGAACCTGCCGGTCGAGTCGCTCGAATTTATCTGCCGCAGCTCCTACATACCGCTCTATGCCGATCCCGTCTCCTCAGTCAAGGCGATGAAGCTGCACGGTGTGATGAAGCACCTGCGCGCCATAAAGCCGAACGCGCTCGAGGCTGCCGCGCTCACCGGGCAGTCAGACCCCGAGCTTGCCGCCCGCGCGCTTATCGATGCGGGCGTGCAGCGTGTGTTCATCAGCCTCGGCACGAACGGCATGATCGCCGCCGAGGGCTCGCGCGTGTTGCGCATGCCGTCACCGGAAGCAAACGTCGTGAACGCGACCGGCGCGGGTGACGCTGCGATGTCCGCCATAGTCTGGGCAGATCTGCACGGTCTGAGCCTTGAGGACTCCGCGCGCGCAGCGCAGCTCGCCGGTGCCATAACCTGCGCGAGCGAAGCGTCGAACGCCCCGGAGCTGAGCCGTCTGCCCGGCCTTATGGCGGCAGAATAAGAGAACCGCGCAGAGCACGGTTCCAATGATATCCGGTCTTTGACCGGGTGAAATCTGCTTTGCAGATGAAATCCAAGCTCCGCTCGGATGAAATCGCCGCCCAAAGGCGGCGGATATGGTGTTCCTCCAGGACAAATCAAATTTTAATTACGCACTGCGATTTTTTTCGCAGTGCGTAATTTTTTGTTCGGCGGTCTGCTCTTCTGTAAATTTTATAAATTCCGCCCATTGGGCTACCCCGAAGCCCCGGGTTTGACTTCGCTTGTTGTTAAAATCGCCAAAAATTTAATTGCAAATTGTTTAATGCTCCAAAGTTTTTTCTATCCGCATTTGTTTGGTTGACTTTGCCGGTAATGCTTGCTATTATGAAGTCAAGGAGAATTGGTAACGTTACCGGTAACGATACCGGAAACGTTTTAGCAAATGTGGTTGGGAGCTGTCGTACCATGACGATCAAGGACATTGCCAAGCAGTGCGGGGTCAGCGTGAGCACCGTCTCACGCGTGCTCAACAACCGGCCTGACGTGAGTGAGGCCGTGCGCCGCCGGGTGCTCGCCGTTGTCGAGGCCGAGAGCTACATCCCCAACAACAGCGCGCGTGTCCTTGTCAGCCGTCAGTCGGATGCTATCGGCGTCGTCGTGCGCGGCATGGGCAACCTCTTCTTTTCCGACATGCTCAAGACCGTCAGCAGCGAGATAGACAGGAGCGGCTACAACATGGTGCTGCGATTCATCGATTCGGACGCGGACGAGATAAAGGCCGGTGCGATCCTTGAGCGCGAGAAGAAGCTGCGCGCCCTGCTCTTCCTCGGCGGGCGCTATGATTATACCCCGGCTGAGCTTTCGCTCATCGGCGTGCCCTACGTCTGCTGCTCCTACTCCAATTGCTTCGGAACTCTCCGCGAGGAGGACTTTTCCTCCGTCACGGTGGATGACCATAAAACGGCCTATCAGGCGGTCGAATCGCTCATCAAGCTCGGGCACCGCCGCATCGCCGTCCTGCTGCCGAGCTGCAATGACCGCTCCGTCAGTGAGCTGCGCTATAATGGCTACTGCGCCGCGCTGCGGGATAACGGCATCGCCTTTGACCGCGCGCTCGTCGCCGAGACCGGCGGATGCTTTGAAATGCCGGAGAGCTACACCGGCATGTGCCGCCTTATAGACAGCGGCACGGACTTCTCCGCCGTGTTCACGCTGTCGGACACGATGGCGATCTCCGCGATGAAAGCACTTGAGGACCGCGGCCGCCGCGTCCCGGACGATTGCTCCGTCATCGCGATAGACGGCCTGACCGTCTCGGAATACGTGAGCCCGACGCTGACGACCCTCGTGCAGCCCGCCGAGGAGATGGGGCGCGAGAGTGTGCGCATCCTGCTGGATATCCTCGACAACGGTGGCGCGAACCGCCATGTGCGCCTTGAGGCGAAGGTACGCCCCGGCGCTTCCGTAAAACAGTTTTGATTTTCCGCTCCTTCCGGAGCCGAAGATACGACCTCTTATGAGGACAACTTCAAAAAATCTTAAAAAGGAGTAAGCAACAATGAAAAAGATCATAGCTCTGGTTCTGTGTCTGGTCATGGTTTTCGCCCTGTGCGCATGCGGCGAAAGCAATACCGCCACAACCGCACCCGCTGCTGATACCGCTACCGAGGCGCCCGCCGAAGAGCCCGCAGCAGCCGGTTCCGTCTACTACCTCAACTTCAAGCCCGAGCAGAAGGACCAGTGGGAAGCTCTCGCTGCCTCCTACACCGAGCAGACCGGTATCCCCGTGACCGTCCGCACCGCTGCTTCCGGCACCTATGAGGAGACCCTCTCCGCCGAAATGGCAAAGAGCGAGGCTCCCACGCTCTTCCAGGTCAACGGCCCTGTCGGCCTTGCCAGCTGGAAGGATTACTGCTATGACCTCAGCGGCAGCGCTCTTTACGGTGAGCTGACCAACGACTCCTTCTCACTGAAGGACGGCGATCAGGTCCTCGGCATCGCATACGTTATCGAGTCCTACGGCCTCATCACCAACAAGACCCTGCTTGAGAAGGCAGGCTACTCTGTTGATGACATCAAGTCCTTTGACGATCTCAAGAAGGTCGCTGAGGATATCACCGCCCGCAAGGACGAGCTCGGCTTCGCAGCCTTCAGCTCTGCCGGTATGGACGGCTCCTCCGACTGGCGCTTCAAGACCCACCTTGCAAACCTCCCCATCTACTTTGAGTATCAGGAAGATGGCATCACCAGCACTCCCGCTATAAAGGGCACCTATCTTGATAACTACAAGAACATCTTCGATCTCTACATCAACAACTCCACCTGCGATCCCGCTGAGCTCTCCAGCAAGACCGGCGACGACTCCAGAAACGAGTTCCTCAACAGCCAGGCAGTGTTCTTCCAGAACGGCTCCTGGGAGTACGGCAACCTGAGCGGCACCTTCACCGATGATGAGCTTGCAATGATCCCCATCTACATCGGCGTCGGCGATGAGGCAAATCAAGGTCTGTGCACCGGTACCGAGAACTTCTGGTGCGTCAACAAGGACGCGAGCGAAGAGGACATCCAGGCCACTCTCGACTTCCTCTACTGGTGCGTCACCTCCGATGAGGGCACCAATGCTCTCGCAAACGAGATGAACTTCGTTATCCCCTTCAAGAAGGCTGTTGAGTCCTCCAACCTCTTTGTAAAGCAGGATACCGAGTACACCGCTGCAGGCAAGACCCCCGTGTCGTGGAACTTCACCACCATGCCTTCCGAGGAGTGGAAGAACGGTGTCGGCTCCGCACTGACCGCTTACGCTGCCGGAACCGGTGACTGGGACGGCGTTGTCACCGCTTTCGTTGACGGCTGGGCCTCCGAGTACGCTCTGGCAAACGGCTGATAATCCGCGTCTGATCGTTAAACAAAACCATACACCGGGTGGGCGCTCCGCCCACCCGGTGTCCTTATGGCTGAGCCGTACGCCGCGCCCCGCGGTGCAGGGCTAAGTCATAAAGAAAAATTCAGGGTAAAGGAGTGGAGCCTTTTGCAAAAAAACATGAAAAAATGGTGGCCCGTTTTTCTGCTTCCGACCTTCGCCGCCTTTGTCATCGGATTCATCATTCCGTTTGTACAGGGTGTGTATCTGTCGTTCTGCAAGTTCCAGACCATCAATAAGACGACCTTCATCGGCGTTTCCAACTATGTGAAGGCCTTTGCCGACACTCAGTTCACGCAGGCCTTCTGGTTCACTGTGAAGTTCACCGTCGTGTCCACGCTGCTCATCAACGTGATCGCGCTTATGATCGCGCTGCTGCTGACCCGCGGCATCAAGGGCACGAATCTGTTCCGCACGGTTTTCTTCATGCCGAACCTCATCGGCGGCATCGTGCTGGGCTACATATGGCAGATCCTTCTCAACTGCGTCCTCTCGCTTCTTGGCAAGCCTCTGCTCGCGCTCAATTCCACTTATGGCTACTGGGGTCTTATCATCCTCATGTGCTGGCAGCAGATCGGCTATATGATGATCATTTACATCGCCGGTCTCCAGTCGATCCCGAACGACTACATCGAAGCCGCGCGCATTGACGGCGCTACCACGTGGCAGACGCTCTGGCGCGTGAAGCTGCCGAACCTCATGCCGTCGATAACGATCTGCTCCTTCCTCTCTCTCACCAATTCCTTCAAGCTCTTCGACCAGAACCTTGCTCTCACCGCGGGCGAGCCTGCCCACGCCTCCGAGATGCTCGCGCTGAATATCTATAACACCTTCTATGTGCGCTCCGGTCCTCAGTGGAAGGGCATCGGCCAGGCCAAGGCCGTCATCTTCTGCATTATCGTCGTCGCTATCTCTCTTATCCAGCTCAAAGCCACCCGCTCAAAGGAGGTGCAGCAGTAATGACAAAGCATAACAATATCGTCAACGGCATCCTTACTGCGATCTTTGCGGTCTTCTGCCTGTCATGGGTCTATCCCATCGCAATGGTCGTGTTCAACTCCTTCAAGGTAGAGAGCGCCATCAGCACCAATACGGCCTTCAAGCTCCCGACGGCCGAGACCTTTGCCGGGCTTTCAAACTTTGCCGACGCGCTTACCTCCAAGGGATTCCTTTCCGCATTCTGGTACAGTCTGGTCATCACGGTCAGCTCCGTCGTGCTCATCCTCATTTGCTGCTCGATGTGCGCGTGGTTCATCACCCGTGTGAATAACTGGGTCTCGAAGCTTTGCTATTTCCTTTTTGTCTTCTCCATGGTCGTCCCGTTCCAGATGCTCATGTTCACCCTCGCTTCTCTGTCCGACCGTCTCGGCCTGAACACGCCTTATAATATCTGCATCATCTACCTCGGCTTCGGCGCCGGTCTTGCGGTGTTTATGTTCTGCGGCTTTGTCAAGTCCATCCCTGTTGAGATCGAAGAGGCCGCGATGATAGACGGCTGCGGCCCCATCCGCACCTTCTTCCTTGTCGTCTTCCCGATGCTCAAGCCCACCATCGTCTCCGTCGGCATACTTGAGACCATGTGGCTCTGGAACGACTATCTTCTTCCGTACCTTGTTCTTGACGGAAAGAAGTACACCACCATACCCATCCTGATCCAGTACTTCCGCGGCAGCTACGGCAAGGTCGAAATGGGGCCGATGATGGCCTGCATCGTCCTGACGATCATCCCGATAATCATCGTCTACATCGCCGGTCAGAAGCACATCATCAAGGGCGTCGCCGCCGGTGCGGTCAAGGGCTGACGCAGACCCTCCTACATACTCATAAAAGCAGGTGATCTTAATGAACCGCTCAAGCGGTGTTCTCATGGCCATGAGCTCTCTGCCGTCCAATTACGGCATCGGCACGATGGGCAAGTGCGCTTATAAATTCGTTGATTTTCTCAAGGCCGCCGGGCAGAAGTACTGGCAGTTTCTCCCTCTCGGCACCACCAGCTACGGGGACAGTCCTTATCAGTCCTTCTCCTCCTTCGCCGGCAACCCCTATTATATCGACCTCGACCTTCTCATAAAAGACGGACTTCTCAAGCGCAGCGAGCTTGATGGCATCGACTGGGGCAGCGATCCGGAGCATGTGGACTATGGCCGTATCTTCGCAAACCGCTATCGCGTTCTGCGCCTTGCCTATGAGCGCGGCGCGGAAAAGCTCTCGGCGGAGCTTGATGGCTTCCGCCGTGAAAACGGCTGGCTTGAAAACTACGCGCTCTATATGTCCCTCAAGTCGCACTTCGGCATGCTCAGCTGGACAGAGTGGCCGGAGGAGGATATCCGTCTGCACAAGCCCGAGGCTGTCGCGAAATACTCGGAGCTCCTGCGCGACGAGATAGCCTTCCATGTGTTCATCCAGTACCTCTTCTTCAAGCAGTGGGACGCCCTGCGCAGCTACGCGCGCGAGGCCGGGGTGAGCTTCATCGGTGATATCCCCATATATGTCCCGCTGGACTCCGCCGACGTGTGGAGCGAGCCGCGCTTCTTCCAGCTCGATAAGAACAATGTGCCCACCGAGGTCGCCGGCGTTCCGCCCGATGACTTCACCGAGGATGGCCAGCTCTGGGGCAACCCTCTCTACGACTGGGACGCCATGAAGGCCGACGGCTACGGCTGGTGGATACGCCGCATCGACGGCGCGAAGAAGCTCTATGACGTGATACGCATCGACCATTTCCGCGGCTTTGAGAGCTATTGGGCGGTCCCGAGCGATGAGACGACCGCAAAGAACGGGCGCTGGAAGCCCGGCCCCGGCATGGATCTTGTCAGTGTGCTGACCTCATGGTTCCATGATTTGAGCTTTATCGCCGAGGACCTTGGTTATACCACCCCCGGCGTCAGGGCGCTGCTTGCCGATTCAGGCCTTCCCGGCATGAAGGTGCTGCAATTCGCGTTCGACGCGCACGGCGAGTCCGATTTTCTCCCGCACAAGTGTACGCGAAACAGCGTCTGCTATATCGGCACTCATGATAACGACACCGTGAAGGGCTGGCTCGAGACCGTCTCCGCCGCCGACCGGAAGTTTGCTGAGCGCTATATGCACATCACCTCCGATGAGGGCTGGTGCTGGGGCATGATCCGCACCGGTATGTCGACCGTGTCCGATCTCTTCGTTGTGCAGATGCAGGATATTCTTGAACTGCCCGGCAGCGCGAGGATGAACACCCCCGGCACTCTCGGCACGAACTGGCAGTGGCGCATGCTCCCCGGCGCTGACAACAAGCGTCTCGCAAAGCGCCTGCGCGTCTACACCGAGACCTTCCGCCGCCTGTGATACGGCAGATATAACAAAATCAGTCCTTTCTCATTTCTTCTTTTTCCTTTATACAAGGCGCCCCTGCCGTTTGGCAGGGGCGCTGAGTTTATCCAGGAAGCTCGTGCTCTGTGCTGAATAAAACCTTTTATAAATATCAGCTTTATTTTATACATAAGCATTGCTAATGAGGGAACGCAGTGGTATAATTTGTATAGTTAGTTAAATAAAAGACATTTTGTTTAACGCAAACCGTAAAATTAAACAGGAGGAACACAATGACAGAAGCAAAAAGGTTCTGCCCCCGCTATGACGTTATCGTCGTAGGCGCGGGAATGGCCGGTCTGACTGCCGCGGCGAGGCTTGCCAAGGCTGGGAAAAAGGTCCTGCTTTTAGAGAAGCACAACATGACCGGCGGCTATGCAACAAGCTTTGTGAGAGGGCGCTATGAGTTTGAGGTCAGTCTGCACGAGGCCTGCGAGTTCGGCGACGGCAAGGACGGCGCGGGCTACGGCCCCTGCCGCGCAATGTTCGATGACCTCGGCATCAAGATGGACTGGGTGAAGGTGCCGGACGCATACAGGGTCATCCTCACCGATCAGAACATCGACTTCACAATGCCCTTCGGCATCGAAAACTGCATCGAAGCGATCGAGAAGTTAGAGCCGGGCAACGGGAAAAAGGTGCGCAATTACTTCAAGCTCTTTGAAGAGATAAACGAAGCGCTCGAATACATAGGCTCCTGCGGCAAAGTCGGCCCCGAGCCGAAGGTCATGGCGACGAAGTATTCCTCCTTCCTCCGTTCCGCGGCATATGAGACGGACGAGGTGAACAGATCCTTCAAGTTCGGCCCCAAGACCAATGAGGTGCTCAACGCCTATTACGGCTACATCAGCCGTCACCTGAGCGAAGCGAGCTTCACGGTATGGGCGCAGATGATCTACCTCTATCTGCGCGACGGCGCGCACATACCCGCCAAGACATCGCACCAGATCGCAAACGAGCTGGAGAAGGCCTTCCGCGGCTTCGGCGGTCAGGTCGAGACGAACGTCAAGGTTGAGGAGTACATACTTGAAAACGGACGCTGCGTCGGCGTGAGGACGGAGGATGGCACGGAGATACGCGCGGACTTCGTCATCTCCAACGGCAACCCGACAAAGGCGCTCGTCAGCATGATGGACAGGAGCCAGGTGCCGGAGGAAGCACTGAAGCTCGCGGGCGCGAGAAAGCTGCTGGCCTCGCCCTTTGTGGTGTACCTCGGGCTTGACGCACTGCCGCAGGATATGGGCATAGAGAGCTACGAATATTTCGTCGGCGAAAATATGGACACCGAGCGCATATATAACACCACGAACAACTGGGTGTCGCACCACAGGGTCTCCGCGACCTGCCCGGACGTTGCCGTCCCCGGCTTCTCGGGTCCCGACCGCTGCCAGATAAACCTCACGAGCATGTATAGCCCCGACGCCATGAACAACTCCAAGCTCTCAAAGTACGACTATCTGCCCGAGAACGAACGCTTTGCCAACTGCATGATAGACACCTTTGAGGAGATAAGCGGCGCGCGCATACGCGATCATATTGAAGAGATCGCCATTGCCACGCCCGCGACCTTCACCCGCTACGCCGAGGCCTTCCGCGGCGACATATACGGCTACGCCTGCACCGCGCTTGACAGTGCCGTCACGCGCACGCTTGCGCAGGAGAAGGACCGCTTCATCCCCGGCATAGATTTTGTCGGAAGCGCGGGCTTCCGCGCGCACGGCTATTCCAGCGTCATAACCAACGGCTATCAGGTGGCCGGTGTGGTCCTTTCAAAACTGGGAGGTGCAAACAATGGCTAAGAAAGCGAAATTCTCTGTACGCGGATATTTCAACGATCTCAAGGGCTGGTTCGGGCTGATGAAAGCGCGGCAGGCATGGATAGACGCGGCAAGCACCGAGATAGACATGTCCGACCATGCCGCTGAGCTGTCCCGTGAGATGCACCCCGGCCTTGTCAAAGCCAAAATAGTCGAGATAAGGGACGAAACTCCAAGCAGCCGCTGCTTTATAATGAGCGCCTGCGAGGGCTATAAGCTTCCGTTCTTCTATGCTGGGCAGCATATGAGCGTGAAGTTCTGCATAGACGGCAGATGGACGACGCGCCCGTTCTCCATCTCCTCCGCGCCGATGGAAGCAGACAGGGATAACCGCATTCAGATAACGCTGCGCCGCAAGCCCGGCGGCTATGTCAGCTCATGGGTATGGGATAACTGGAAGGTCGGAGACGAGGTGCTGTTTGACGGCGCGTTCGGCGAGGGCTATTATAGCGCCATCCGTGACACGAAGCACGTGGTCGGCATCGCGGGCGGTTCTGGCATCACGGCGTTCCGCTCGATCGCGCTGGACATGGCGGACACGCACCGCCCGGAGAAGTTCACGATACTCTACGGCTCACGCAGCCAGGACGATATAATTTTCTATGACGAGCTGAAAAAGCTCGCAGCCAACTCTGACGGCGCAATAGATGTACACTTCATCCTTTCCGAGCCGAAGGATGGCTGGGATGGCGAGACCGGCTTCATCGGGGCAGACATCATAAAGAAGCTCGTCCCCGACTGGGACAAGGTCAGCTACTATGTCAGCGGCCCGCAGGCGATGTATGACTTCCTCGACAAGGAATTTGCCGCAATGGGCATACGCAGCAAGTTCATCCGCAAGGAGGAGTACGGCGAGGCGGACAACATCACGCTCTCCCCTGTCTACCCGAAGGGGCATGAGAATGAGACGTTCAAGCTCAAGGTCATTTTCGGCGAGGACGTACAGGTCATCGACGCCAAGGCAACGGACACCGTCGCGGTATCGCTTGAAAAGGCGGGGCTCGCGGTCGATACGCACTGCCGCAGCGGCGCCTGCGGCTTCTGCCGCAGTCTGCTGCTCGAGGGCGACGTGTGGCAGCGCCCGCAGTCCGACGGCGTTCGCGCCGCCGACCGGGACGACGGCTATTTCCACCCCTGCTCGGCATACCCGATGAGCGATATTACCGTAAAGGTCTGCTCGCGGCTGGGATGAAATCGTCTGCCTCGCAGACGGAAAAGGCTCTATTTCAAGAGCTGTGGTAGAGCATAACGAAAGAAGAAACCGCAACAAAGGCGTGTGCGGCGTACCGCACATGCTTTTGCTGCTGCGTATTAAAAGGTTCTACCCCAACTATTGACTCAGAGCCAATTTTTATACGTAATGGCTCTGCATAGTTGTGGCAGGGCCTATTTCACACTTCTGCGAGATTTCAATGGTTCTATAATAGGGCAAAGCAAAAAGCTGCATCTCAGTGAAAGCTGAAATGCAGCTTTTAACTTGGCATGGACTGCCAAGGTTGAGGGCGAAGAAATATTCTAATTGTTTCGCTCCACAGGTTTATTTATACCATATACGCAAGAAAATACGCAAGATAACAAGCAAGATGTTGTTATTTCACACGGCTTGAGGTATAATAAAATAGGTATTTTTAGTCTGGAGGCTTGCCATGAAAATGTATTCTCCGCCGTTTTCCATAACAAATGAAACGGTTTCTCTCGTATCCGAGATTTCGGACAAGCTCGGTCGAATCAGCAATTATAAAGAATTTGAGCGCAAGCCGCATCTCAGGCGGAACAACAGGATCAAGTCTATACACTCATCGCTCGCAATAGAGGCAAGCTCTCTTTCGATGGATGAGGTAAGAGCCGTCGTAAACGGCAAAACCGTGATAGGACCTCAAAAAGAAATTCAGGAAGTTAAGAATGCCTACGCCGCATATGAGCAGATAGGCAGCTTTGACCCGTATTCGGTTGAAGAGCTGAAGCGCTTGCATGAGCTACTCACGAAATATACCGTCGATGAATCAGGCGCATTCCGCCGCGGCGAGGAAGGCGTGTTTGACGGAGACAGATGCATTTTTATGGCACCTCCGGCACACCTCGTACCGCAGCTTATGGATGATCTGTTCGGTTGGATGGCTCATGAAAAAGATTCCGTGCATCCGCTGATCCTATCTTCTGTATTCCATTATGAATTTGTGTTTATTCACCCCTTTGCCGATGGCAACGGCAGAATGGCTCGTCTTTGGCAGACTGCACTCCTTACTCAGTGGAAGCCGGTCTTTCAGTATCTGCCTATAGAGAGCCACATATACAAATTCCATACCGAGTACTATAACGCCATATCCGCATGCCACGTTGCCGGTAATTCCGACGCGTTCATCGTGTTTATGCTCACCATGATAAACAGTACCTTAAACGAAGTCATGCAGCAGGCTGCATCCTCAACTTCCGGCATGAGCGAGCAGGTAAAGCGGCTGCTCAATGTGATGGAGTACGGCGAAGCATATACGTCCAAGCGCATTATGGAGCTCTTAGGTCTGAAGTCCAAAGAGGCTCTCAGAAAGAACTATTTGAATCCGGCTATAGAGGACGGGCTTGTTGCCATGAGCGAGCCGAATAAGCCGACGAGCCGTAATCAAACGTATATAAAGCAGGAGCCTTAGTTTTCAGAATGCAGGCAAAGCGGTAGCTGCGCGAACCCGCATCGCAGTCGCAACGTCCCATTTGGCGCTGGTATATATGGAGAGTTAAGATGAGAAAGCCTAAGGTCGTTTGTTTTCGTTATAAGAGATATAATGATATTTATGTCAGCGACGTGTCTTTTTCAACCGATGCAGTGCTGTCAATGTTAGATGCTTTTCCGGATCAAAAGATAATTGTTCTGATAGAATCAGATGAAAATAATATCCAAACATTATCGTCGATAGGCAAAAGCATAGGAATAGCAGAGGCAGTGCCCCACTTCCCCGTGCCAAGATTTTCAGCAGCTTGCAGCAAAATGGAACTGCATTGTTTGTTCAGCCACGTTAATGTGAATGATATTGAAGGGACGTTTATAGCCAGCATAAACAACAGCGTTATACCGAACGAGTTGATCTGCTCTATAG